>JACPEF010000150.1 GCA_016183675.1 Betaproteobacteria bacterium | reverse complement strand
TGACACGGGTGGGCTCAACCCCTCTGGTGCTGCTGGTGCATCCCTCGGTGCCGGTAAGCTCGGTGAGGGAACTGATCGCGCTGGCGAAAGCGCGTCCCGGCCAGCTCAACTTCGGGTCCTCCGGCACGGGCGGCATCACGCATCTCGCCGGTGAACTGTTCAAGGGCATGGCGGAGATCAACATCGTGCACGTGCCATACAAAGGCACGGGGCCGGCGTTTACCGATTTCATCGGTGGGCAGGTGGAGCTGATGTTCCCCGCGTTGCCGGGAGCGCTGCCCCACGTAAGGGCCGGTAAAGTGAGGGCCGTCGCGATGACCTCGGCGAAACGCTCGCCGGCGTTGCCTGAGGTTCCAACGATCGCGGAGGCGGGAGTCGCCGGCTATGAAGTGACGAACTGGTATGGGTTGCTGGCTCCGGCCGGCACTGACAGAAAGATCGTCGAGCGGCTTCACGACGAATTCGTCGCCGTTCTGCGGATGCCCGACGTCGCGGAGGCTTTTGCGAGGGTGGGGGCGGAACCGGTGAGCAGCACGCCGCGGGAGTTCGAGGCCTATCTGCGCTCTGAAGTCGCAAGGTGGACCAGAGTGATCAAGGAGGCGGGCGTCAAAGTTGAGTAGCGCGTTGGAGCGTGGAGCAGGGATCGGCGCAACGTGGAGCAGGGGCCCCTTTGGGGATGCGACCGTGGAGCCGATCGTGGGCGTGTCGTGTGAATGCCGATCCCACGCGCGCCTACGGGGTCAGATCCCCGGAAAATCACCGGGGCCCCTCTTCCGCCCTCCGACGCGCCCCGCTTGTGGGGATGCGACCGCGGAAACACGCAGGCGGCCGACACGATAAGGCTGGATACTTGCTACTCTTCCGGTCAGAGGCCGCGGAATGATGAACGACGAATGAGGAGTGATTTCGCGGGACGGGCCCGCGTTGACAAAGCGCAGGCGGAGTGCAAAATTGGACGCCTAGCGGCCCGCGCCGGGGCTTCCGCACCGCACAGCGCTTTAACGACAACAACAGCCGCAGCGTTCCGAAAAGGAGGACCCCATGGTTTGCTTTCCGAAACTCGTCTTTTCTCTGTTCGCGCTGGTGCTGATCGCGCTTCCGGGCGCGGCGCCGGCGCAGGCTTATCCGGCGAAATCCATCCGCTTGATCCTGCCGTTCCCGCCCGGGGGGCCGACCGACATTACGGGCCGCGCGATCGCCCAGAAGCTCTCCGAACAGCTCGGCCAGACGATCGTGCCCGAGAACCGACCGGGCGCGGGCGGCAACCTCGGCCTGGAGCTTGGGGCCAAGGCGCCGCCGGATGGCTACACCATCACGCTCACCGCGCCCCCGCTCGCGATCAGCCCCTCGCTCTACGCAAAGATCAACTACGATGCGATCAGGGACTTCGCGCCGGTCACGCTCGTGGCGACGATCGAGAACATCATGGTGGTGCACAACTCCGTGCCGGCGAAGACGTTGAAGGAATTCATCCAGCTTGCACGCCGCCATCCCGGCAAGCTCAACTTCAGCTCGAGCGGAGCCGGCAGCACCAACCACCTTGCGACCGAGCTGCTGAAAGGCCGCTACAAGCTCAACATGGTGCACGTGCCGTTCAAGGGCTCGGGTCCGCAGCTGGTGGCGTTGATGAGCGGTGAGGTGGATATGGGGACCATGGCGGTGCCGGGAGCGATACCGATCGTCCGGGCCAACAAGGTGCGGCCGCTCGCGGTGCTCTCCAAGGAGCGCGTACCCGCGCTGCCGGATGTGCCGACGGCGAAGGAGGCCGGCGTGGACGATTTCGTGATCTCGATCTGGTACGGGATACTCGCGCCAGCCGGCACGCCTCGCGAGATCGTCAACCGGCTCAATTCCGAGCTGCACAAGGCGCTGGCTTCAGCCGACCTGAAGCAACGTCTTGCGGCCTCGGGAGTCGAGCCCTTGACCAGCACTCCCGAGCAGTTCGCGAACCACATCAAGAGCGAGATCGTCCGCTACGCCAAGGTGATCAAGGACGCGGGCATCAAGGCCCAATGAATAACAACTTTAGCCACAGAGAGCACAGAGAACACAGAGAAAAAAGCTGACGAAAACCATCCCCACCCCAACCCTTCCCCCGAAAGGAAAGCGAGAGGAAGGGGTGTCTTTGAACCCCTCTGTGAACTCTGTGTCCTCTGTGGCTGCATGCTTGTTCTTTTCAGCTTCAAGCGGAACTCCATGAAATCACCCACCATCCGCCAGCTCGCGCAGACCGAAAAACCGCTGGTGCTCCCGGGCGCGCACGACGCGCTCTCCGCGCTCCTCATCAAGCAGGCCGGCTTCAAGGGCTTCTTCATCGGGGGATTCCAGACCGCCGGCGCGCGCTACGGGCTGCCCGACATCGGCCTCGCACAACTCGGCGAGTTCACCAGCGCTTTCCGCGACATCATCGGCGCCTGCGACCTGCCGGTGCTGGTGGACGCCGACAACGGCTACGGCGACGTGAAGAACGTAGTGCACCTGCTTCACGCCTACGAGCGCATGGGCGTGCAGGCGCTGTTCATGGAGGACCAGGTGTCGCCCAAGCGCTGCGGCCACATGGCCGGCAAGCGCGTGGTGCCGGCCGAGGAGATGGAAGCCAAAATCCGCGCGCTTGCGGCGAACCGGCTGAGCCCCGACACCTTCATCGTCGCGCGCACCGACGCGCGCGCGATCCACGGCATGGACGAGGCGCTGCGCCGCGCCGAGCGCTACGTGCGCGCCGGGGCCGACGGCGTCTTCATCGAATCCATGCTCAACGAGGAGGAGATGGCTCGCGCCG
The DNA here is from genome assembly GCA_016183675.1 of Betaproteobacteria bacterium. Classification (GTDB taxonomy): domain Bacteria; phylum Pseudomonadota; class Gammaproteobacteria; order Burkholderiales; family SG8-41; genus SG8-41. The sequence continues at coordinate 10,281 of JACPEF010000150.1, read as the reverse complement.
TCCGCGAGGTCGCTACCGTGCACGTCGCGAACATGCTCGAAGGCGGGATCACGCCGATCCTCAAACCCCCGGTGCTCGCCCAGATCGGCTACAAGATCGCGCTCTACGGCATCACGCTGCTGCTGCGCATCACCAAGACCATGCAGATGGCGCTCGCGGACCTGAAGAGCGGCGAGCTCAAGCTCGTGGGCTCCGGCACGCCCTTCGAGGAATACGCGAAGATCGTGGGCATCGAGCGCTGGCGCAAGATCGAGCAGGAGTTCGGCCGGCAATAGCCCCCCGCCGTAAGGGCCAACCCCGAAATACATTGGCCACAGAGAGCACAGAGAACACAGAGGGACAAGGAGAAAGATTTATGGCCTATATTTTCCATCAAGACGAGCTTCCGAAATTAGTGTCGGTTGTGCCTGGCCGGGAGCGCGTGTTCTTCGTCAACAACGAACTGGCCGGCATGGATGACATGCTGGCCGGCATCATGCGTTACAAGAAAGGCGCCGCATCTCCCTATCACCTGCACGAGAACTGCGAGCACTTCTACTTTATTATGGACGGCAGAGCGACGGTGGAAACAGCGGACGGCGTTAGAGAGCTCAAGCCGGGGGATCTCGTTTTCATTCCCGCCGAAGAGAAACATCGCCTGCGGGCAACGGAGGCCTTGTTCTACTTCGAATTCCAGGCGCCCAATCGCTTCAAGACGACTATCTTGGACGGCACCGATGATGACCTGAAGTGGGAAAGGGTGGACGGCAAAATCTGGGTGCAAAGCTGACAGACATCCCTCAATCAATGGCGACCGATGGGAAACGAGAAACATCGATTGAAGGGAAACTGAATATATGGCGACGACCTACATCGACACTAACCAATGCCGGCGGGTTAAGCTGGCTGGAGTGCGGGGCGCGGTTGCTGAAATAGTAAATCGAGATCTCTGCGGCGCGGAAAATGTCGTCGGCATGCTGCGCTGGCTCGACCAGGGTGAGCGCTTCGATGCCGAGTCCCTGCGGGACAGGCACCAGCTCCTTTATCTCATGGAAGGCGACGGAGTCATCACCCTCCAGGATGAGGACTACGAGGTCTCGAAAGGCGCGGGGCTCTACCTCGGACCTCGTGAGACGGCCAGAATCCGGCAGGCCGGCGGTGCGACCTTGAAGCTATTTCACCTCGTCGTGCCGAAAGAAGGGAAGGGATAATGAGTCTGCGTTCGGTCTTCGCCGCGTTTTTCCTTTTCAGCGCGCTCGCGGACCCGCTCTGTGCCCAGGGCTATCCCGCCAAGCCGCTGCGCTTCGTCCTGCCGTTCCCTCCTGGCGGGGGCACCGACATACTCGGGCGCATCCTGGCGCAGAAGTTGGGCGAATCCATCGGCCAGAGCGTGGTGCCCGAGAACCGCCCGGGCGCGGGCGGGAACGTCGGCATCGAGTATGCGTCGCGGCAGGCGCCCGACGGCTACACCATCGTCATCTGCTCCAACACGCTCGCCATCAGCCCGAGCCTCTACCCGAAGCTCAACTACAAGCAGAGCGATCTCGCGCTGATCACCCGGGTCGCCTCGATTCCCAACTTCATCGCGGTGCATCCCTCGGTTCCGGCGCGCTCGGTGAAGGAGCTCGTTGCGCTCGCGCGCCGGCACCCCGGCAAGCTCAACTTCGGGACCGGGGGCGCCGGCACGTCGAACGATCTCGCGGCGCGCTACTTCATCGCCGAGAACAAGCTCGACATCGTCATCGTTCCCCACAAGGGCGTGAACCAGGCGACGATCGGGCTGCTGGGCGGCCAGGTCGATCTGGTCATCGTCGGCGTCGCGACCTCGGGGCCGCACGTCAAGGCGGGCAAGCTGCGCGCGCTGGCCGTGCTCACCCCGCAGCGGGCCCCGACGTTTCCGGACGCGCCGAGCGCAGGCGAAGCGGGATACCCGTGGTTTACGGTGGATACCTGGTACGTGATGGCGACGCCGGCGGGCACGCCGCGCGAGCTCATCAACCGCCTCAACGCCGAGTTCGTGAAGATACTCAACGCGCCTGACACCCGCAGGCAGCTCGACGCCCACGGCGCGGTGCCCGTCACCAGCACGCCCGAGGAGGCGGCGCGCTTCATCCGGAGCGAGACCGAGCGCTGGGGCAAGGTCGTGCGCGAATCGGGGGCGCGCGCCGATTGAGCCGAAGCGCCCATTTCAACGAGGAGGGAACATGAAACACCTAGTCAGGAACCTGGCGGCGGCGGGGTGCGTCGCCATTTTGATGCTTGCCGCGCAGTCTTCGGCCCAGCAATACCCGTCGCGCCCGATACGGATCATCGTGCCGTTTGCGCCGGTCGGGCCGACCGACGTGATCGCGCGCCTCGTGGGACAGAAATTGACCGAGGCATGGGGCCAGCAGGTGGTGGTGGACAATCGCGCCGGGGCCGGCGGCAACATCGGCATGGGCATTGCCGCGAACGCGCCGGCAGACGGCTACACGATACTGTTCGTGAGCTCGAGCTTCATGGTCAACCCGAGCCTTTACAAGAAGATCCCGTACGACCCGTACAAGAGCTTCATACCGGTCTCCAATCTTGCCGCGTCGACCCACGTGTTCTTCACGCACCCGAGCCAGCCGGTGAAAACCCTAGGCGAGTTGATCGACGTCGTGAAAAAGGACCCGAAAAAATACAGCATGGCCAGCCCGGGAATTGGCACCGTTCCCCACCTCTCGGCGATATTGTTGGGCCTCGACGCGAAGCTCGATCTCGTAACCGTGCCCTACCCCGGCGGCGGTCCATCGCTCGTGGCGGTGGTGGGCAATCAGGTGCCGTTCGGCTGCCAGGCGATTCCGCCGGTGACGCCGTACATCCAGGCCGGCAGAGTGCGCGCGCTTGCCGTGACGAGCGCACAGCGTACGCCGATCGTGCCCGAGGTGCCGACCATGGCCGAGCTCGGGTTCAAGGGTCATGAGGCGGAAACGATCACCGGCATGCTGGTGCCGGCCGGAACGCCGGGCGCGATCGTCAGGAAACTGCATGCGGAAGTGGCCAGGATCATTGCGCTGCCTGATGTGAAGCAGCGGATCACGGATATGGGAGCCGACATCATCGTGAGCTCGCCGCCGCAGTTCACCGCGCAGATCAAGAACGAAGTCGCGAGGTGGGGCAAGGTCATCAAGGCGGCCAACATCACGGTCCAGTGATTCGCGACCGATGAGGCGTGACCGATGAAACGTGACCGTTAAAGGAGGGGATCATGAACGTCGGACTCATTAAGAAATGGGTGCTCGTTGCCGCGGCGCTTGTCGTCGCGGGGACGGCGGCGGCGCAGAGCTGGCCGGCGAGGCCGGTGCGAATCATCGTGCCATGGGCCCCGGGCGGTGCGACCGACATCATCGCGCGGCCGCTCGCGCAGAAGCTTTCCGAGAGTTTCGGCCAGCAGTTCGTCGTGGATAACCGCGGTGGCGCCAACAGCTTGATCGGAACGGACGCCGCCGCCAAGGCGCCGGCGGATGGCCACACTTTCCTGTTCAACACGTTGGCCGCCTTCCTGTTCAACACGCTGGCCGCGTTTACGCAGAATACGACCTATTACCGGAAGTTGCCATACGACCCCGATGGCTTCACGCTGGTCGCGCAGGTCGGCTGGACGCCGATCATGATGCTGGCGCACCCGTCGCTGCCGGTGAAGAGCGTGCGGGACGTCATCGCGTTGGCCAAAGCCCGTCCCGGCGAGCTGACATATGGATCGTTCGGCAGGGGCAGCAGCTCGCATTTCGCCGGCGCGCTTCTGGCGTTCGAGACGAAGACCAACATGATCCACGTGCCCTACAAGGGCGGCGGCCCGGTCGCCGTGGCGAACCTCGCCGGCGAGGTGCCGATACACTACGGGGGCGTGCCGCCCACGATCCAGTTCGTCAAGGCCGGCAGATTGAAGGCGCTGGCGGTGACGGCGGCGAAGCGCACCGTGTTCCTTCCCGACGTGCCGACCATCGAGGAGGCGTTGAAGGTTCGCGACTACAACATCACGGTGACGTTCGGGATGCTGGTGCTGGCGGGGACGCCGAAGCTGATCGCGGACCGGATGCACGCCGAGATCGGCAAGATAGTGAGCTCGCCGGACTTCAAGGCGCGGCTCGTGGCGCTGGGCACGGATGAAACTCCGGTGATGTCCCCCGCGGAACTCAGCGCGTGGCTCAAGAACGAAACCGCGCGCTGGCGGCGCATCATCGAGCTCACGGGCATCCGCGCCGATTGATCGTCGCGGGGCACGCCCGCCGCGGCGATTCGCGAGCTCCACGCCGGCGTCGTGGGGGTGCTCAGGCAGCCGGAGGTCAGGCAGCGGCTGGACATCGAGGCCTTCGATGTCGTCGGCAACACGCCGGAAGAGTTCGCCAAATACCTGAAGGCCGAATACGTCAAGTGGGCGAAGGTGGTGAAGGAAACCGGCGCGCGGGTGGATTGAACACAGCTAAAGCGGTCAGGTCTGGAAATTTGAATTCAAGATTCAAGACCTGACCCCGTGATGTGCGTGCTACGAGCAATCGCAGCGCGCGTCAGGGCTGCCGCGAAAGCTCGTCTCCTTGCTAAGGTTGCACGCGTCGCGCGACGAAAACGGCCCATGCCGGTAGGGGCCGCCTTGCCGTTGGTACCACGCGGGCGTGTACAGGTAACAGACCTCTTCTCGCCTCGGGGGTGTCGTTCCTTCACTGCAATCGCAGCGTGCATCCAGACGGTTCCGGAAATTGAGGTCCTTTGCCGTATTGCATTCTGCTCTGGACGGAAATGGTCCAAGGCGGTGCTTACCTCCTTGCCGCTGATAGTCAGCGGGCGTGTAGAGGTAGCAGACTTCGTCTGCCGAAGCCCGCACCAACACCCCGACCCAAAGGCTGACGCCTATGGCTAGCGCGATGTAACGCACGCTCACCCTTAAAGCTTGGTCGAGTCTCCGTTCTCCGTGAGCTCTCATTCCATGCGCATTAATATTTTCTCAACGTCGTCTGTCGGATCGCGAGGGCTACGCTTGCCCCGGTACCGGATGACGATGACTTTCCTTGAGGGGCTGACTGTTGCCGTGGCTGAGACTTCCTGCGACCAAGGTGGTTCCCAGAACATATTGAATTCTCTAAACGTTCCCTTGAAATGCGAGGAGGACTGTTCGCGCAGGGCTCGGAATTCCCATTCGCTCCTCCTTTGCTCTGGATCATTGCTCCATATCGCGATCTCTTTGATTGTGATGATCTCGCCGGCTTGAATGGTTAGTCGCGCTCGGCGGTCCATCTGTGAGCGGGGACCCCTTACTATGCACGTGCCCTGAGTGTTCTCACGTATCTGAGATTCGCACCAAAATCCCGCTAGATCTTCAAGCCCCTGGGCAGAGGCCTGGCCCATTCGCGGCTTCTCAGCTGGGACGGCAGTGGGTTCACTCCGAATCGGAGGGCTGTCAAGGCCAGGAATGGACGTGTCAAGTGAAGGTGGGTTGGTTTGACCCATGGGCTGGGCATGTGCGAAGTTCATTTGAATTAGTAAGCTGAGGATTGCGGCCGAAATCAAACTAACGTATTTCATCTCCACGTCCTCTGCGTTAGGAAGACAGCTAACGCTTCACTGCTAGCGAACTCGCATTAACTCATCGGACCAGCACCGTCACTCCAAATGCAGTCCTGATGGGCAACGGAAATAGATGTCTGCTTGGTTCGTGAGACCTGTCACGCTGCAGGTTCCCTGAACGGGCATATCCGGCAATGTGACTACTTGAATCCGTATCTTGCACTCGGCGTCACCAACAATGGGGTTGTTGCACCGTAACGGACCGATGTCGATGAAGTGAAACGGACCGGCGCCAGGATAAGGAACATGATTCGCAACTGGAGGCTTGCTGCCGAAGCACACAGTCCACCGGCCCCATGTTGCACAGTTTTGCGAGTCCATGGTGTCTGGCAGACCGCGAATCGCTACGACGCGAGCAGGAAGATCTCTTGGGCCCAATCTGCGCCAGTCTGTCTGCGCGAATGCCGGGCCTGACAGGACAATAACCAGGGCACCGGCAAAGAATGGTGCGGCGACCCGAGCTTTCCAGGACTGCACGAATCGTGAGCACTTCATCTTTTTCACCCTAGCGCAACATCACTCCAGAACCAGTCCCGATGGGCAGCGGATGTCCAAAAGTCCCCCGTGCTGTGGCTCTCCGGGCACAATGGGCGGTAGGTCTTTGCCCTGAAGAAAGCATCTCTCCCACCTCTTATTTGGTTGATAGAACAAATGCATTTCGCATCCCGTGCGCCCAACGACCGGATTCTTGCATTGAAGTGGAAAAGCTATCGAGAGAGTGTCTTCACGAGGATTACCAGGAACGACAACAAAGTGAAATCTCGCGATCGGCAGTTCGCCGGTAAAACAGACTTCCCATCTTCCCCATGTCGCGCAATTTTGGGCGTCCATCGTGGCTGGAAGCCCGACGATCGCTTTCACGCGGGCAGGGAAATCAGATTGCCGCATGTCGCGCCAATTTGTCTGGGCTAACGCGGACCGAACGGGTATGGCAACGATCGCCAAGAAAAGTGCTACGGCGATCGACCGTGCTTTCGAGACCGGTTTTGCTCTGCGCATTGGCTCCTCATTTCGAATTTCGTCGGGCGCACACCCATGCCTGCGTTCTCAGAACTTCTCGGCCCCTTCCCATCGATTGACTACCTCTCGTTCGAGCGGCACCGTCACTCCAAAACTAGTCCCGACGGGCACTGGATAGTAAATGATTGGGGCTCGCCACCAAAGCCCTTACTCTGTGTCCAGCCTAGTATCCAGCAAGCGTTACTCCTCCAGTGCGGATTACGCCTGCGGAAGTCGGGGTCGTTCGCGACCCATGGGGTCATAAATTCCATTGCACATTCTGTTTCGCCGACGGCCGGGTTCCTGCAGCGCAATGGGGCGATAAACAAACGCGGCCCAATTTCGGGGAGGTCGAAAACTCGCATTCTCGCAATCGGCAACTGGCTGCCAAAACAGACCTCCCACCGGCCCCAAGTCACACAGCTTTGCGCGTCCATGGTCGGTGGCAAACCGACGATTGCTTTTACACGGGCGGGAATCTCCGGAGGGGAGAGTGTAAACGGATCCTTCTGAGCCCAGGCGGCCGTGTCGGGTAGAAGCGCTGCTGCTAAGGCGACGAACATAGGAATGACGAGGATTCGAGCGACATATCCGGCTCTAGTCATTGGCTTCCCCTCCCAAATTTCGTCAGGCGTGAATGCCGTGCCCGCATCCTGTCCTTGGCTGCCTTCAAAAGGCCATCGCCAAGCTCGCAGGGCCTGGCCGCTGCACAAACTTCCCTCCCTTCAGGTTCGCCTACAGTCCCGCTCAGCAGGAGGGTTGACAGACCTTCGGGCCGCCTTCTCCGAGTTGCCCACAGCACCGGCTGCAGGTGCAATCACTGTTGCTGGTGCACCGGATAGGAAGTTGCACGCAATGAGACGATGCCAGGATATTGGCGGCAGCTCGTTGCTCGTTGTCGAGCATTGAAGCCGACTTCTCACAACGAGAGATGCAGCCTTGTACGCCCCTGAAGCAGCCGTCGACACAGTCCTTTCTCTTTTTCTCGTCCTGAATGTTCCCGCAACCGTTCAGACAGGTTTGATATCCAGGGTCACACCTTCTCTGACACTCCTCTGTGGTAGCGGCCACCACGAAACCTGTCGTACACGGGACGCTCGGATCAATCTGATTTGACGCCGGAGCGGATGTCCCGGCGACAAGTAAGCCAAAAAAGAAGGGTAGAACTCGTTTCATGGCGACGTCTCCTTTCCTCGATTGAAGTTGTCTATCGACTGGGGAACGCTGATGGTGGGCTGCAAATACACAAATGCCCCCGTCAACCAGCGGTATGGTTAACGAGGGCGTTGAGCGTCTTCGCAAAGACCCTACGCCGGGGCATCGTGCCTTCCCCAGGGCCGATTCGTTAGAAGTTAAACAAACTAGACGCAGGGGAAGCAGGAGTCAAGGCTGCCGGGCGGGCTGATCGATACATGCGGTGAAACAATGGCCTTGCCATGGCTGCCGAGTCCCGCTCAAACCGGATCAAGACTTGAGTGCCGTTGATCACGGGGCAAAGCTACCGCTCGCGCGTACGGCGCGACGTTATGGAGCGAGGGTTTTGACTTTGAAAGTATTGGCGGCGCCAGGTATGTGGGGAGGAGGGCCGCGCGTTGACGCGACGGCCATATGTCAATCCGGCGCCACGACCACGACGTGCGCGCGGCTCACGTTGAGAAACGGCGCAGCGAAGATCTTCCGGCCTTCGAGGTCCCATACTTCCGCGTTGGTCACCGCAAAAAACGCCTTTGCGTCGATCATATAGTCGGTCACGCGCGCGCCGGCGACGAGCTCGATCTCGCCCTTGATGCGGTACGTTCCGGCCACGATCACGACGCGCGTCCTGTTGTCGTTTTCCGCCATTGCTGGCCTCCTCTCAGATCAAGATATCAACCGCAGATAAACGCCGATGAAGACTAACTTCAGCCACAGAGATCACAGAGAACACAGAGGGTTGAGAACCAAGCCCCTTGTTGTTTGTTGTTCCTTCTCTGTGAACTCTGTGTCCTCTGTGGCTAATGCCTTTGTTGCTCGGTTTTATCGGCGTCCACCCCGTTAGAGGCCGGGCCTCTAACGGGGTCCATCGGCGGTTCCATGATTCTAGGGCTTATTGTCCCCCAGATTCTCGAGGAAGCGGAGCATTTCCGTGTGATCGGCTCCCGCGCCCAGCGCCCGCTCCGTCTCGTTCCAGATTTCGACGCAGCGCTCCGCCAGCGGCGCCGGGCTGCCGGTCGCCCGCGACACGTCCAGGGCCGTGCGCAGGTCCTTCGCCATGAGCCCGACCGTGAAGCCCGCGTTGAAGGTGCCGGAGAGCATGAACTGCTTCATCTTGTTGACGGTGGTGTTGTTCATGCCGCTGGAGGCGTTGAGGATGTCCACGATCACGCGCGGTTCGATGCCGAAGCGACGCGCCGCGACCACGACTTCGCACGCGGCGACGAGCCCGGCCGCCGACACGTAGTTGTTGAGCGCCTTCACCGCGTGTCCCGCCCCGAGCGGGCCGGCGTGGAAGATCTGCTTGCCCATTTTCTCGAGAACGGGCCGGCACACCTCGAGCAGCCCGCCGTCACCGCCCGCCATGATCGCGAGATCGCCGGCGACCGCCCGCTTCACGCCGCCCGAGACCGGCGCGTCCATGAGCCGGATGCCGCGTGTTTCCAGCAGCGCCCCGAGCTCGCGCGTCCCGACGGGGGAGGAAGAGCTCATGTCGATCACAATCGCGCCCCGCTCGAGCCCCTCGGCGACGCAGCCCCGGAAATCGTCGTGGTCGCCGCACAGCACGCGGCGCACGATGCTGCCGTCGGGGAGCATGGTGATGACGAGGCTCGATTGCGCGCCGAGCTCGGCGAGGGTAGGTGGGGCGGCGGCGCGGTGGGAGGCGAGGAAGGCCTGCGCGCGCGCGGGATCGGCGTCGTAGATCGCGAGCGCGTATCCGGCTGCCGCCAGGTGTCCCGCCATCGGCGTGCCCATCGCTCCGATGCCGACGAAGCCTATTGTTTTGGTCGCACTCATGGTCCCATGCTCCGGTTTCGGCCCTGCGGCGGGCTCAGGCCTTGCCCGTCCTGCGCAGGATGAGCTGCTGGTTGAATTCCGCGATCCGTTCGAAGCCCCGTTGCCGATCGAGGAACTCGCGGATCGCCCGCGTGGCGAGAAGGTCGTGCGCGGGCACGAAGTCGTCGAGAGCGAGGACGCCGCCGGGCGCGATCCGCGGCGCCGCCCACGCCAGGCTGTCCGCGGTGGGGCGGTAGTGGTCGACGTCCACGACGACGAGCGAAAACCGCGTGTCGGGTGGCACGTCCTTGAAGCAGTCCGGGATGTATCCGGCCCAGACCCGGTACCATTCGCGCGCGACGCCCGCCTCGCCCATCAGCCGCACGAAAGCGTCGGCGCCCCCGATGTCGAACTTGCCGGCCGCATACTGCCCGCCGTCCTCCGCCTGCGGGGCCGCCATGCCGCGGAAGCTGTCGAAGGCATGGGTGGTCCTGCCCTGCTCGTGCGCGAGGGCGGCGAGCTTGCGAAATGCCGCGCCGCGGAACACGCCGATCTCGGCGAAGTCGCCCGGCACGTGCCGCACGAGCCTCGCCATCCAGGCGAGATCCTCATGGTGCCAGGCGCCGGTCCGGCGCTCGACCTCGGGCGGGGCGCCCGCCCGGCCGCTCCACCAGCGGCGCGCTTCCCGCTTGACGAACCTGAGCAGCATGGAACGCGCGGTCCGGCTCATTCGATCGGCAGGTCGAT
>JACPEF010000024.1 GCA_016183675.1 Betaproteobacteria bacterium | reverse complement strand
GATCCTAGTTTTTATCTGTGTTTATCTGCGTGTATCTGCGGCTAAATAGGTTTTGAGATTTATGACGAGAAAACAACCCAGGCGCATCGGGCTTGCCATCGTCGGGGCGGGCCGCGTGGGGCTCATCCGCGGCGAGCTCGCCGCGCGCCATCCCCAGGTGGACTGGATCGGGATCGCCGAAATCAAGCCGGAGCGCGGCGCGATCGTCGCGGAAAAGATCGGGGCCGATTTCGTTACCGCCGATTTCCGCGAGCTCCTCGAGCGCCCCGAGGTCCCGGCGGCGGTGATCGCCACCGACGAGCACCTGCACGTTGCGCCCGTCCTCGCCGCCGTGGAGCGCAAGCTCCCGATGCTGATCGAAAAGCCGCTCGCCACCGACCTCGCCGAATCGCAGCGCGTGCTGGAAGCGATCGAGCGCGCCGGGGTGGACGCGGTGATCGGCTACACCCAGCGCTTCCGGCGCCGCTGGCTGGTGGCGAAGGAAAAGGTCCGCACCGGCGCGCTCGGCGATGTGACGCTGGCGACTTCGCGCGCGTTCATGAACCGGCTGGTCGCGATAGACAACTACCAGCGCACCGACAACCCGGCGGAGATCTCCCCCATGGTGATCTCCGGCACCCACGCGCTCGACATCGTGATGTGGATGATGGAGGGCAAGACGCCGGTCGAGATCTACGCCCGCTCGGTGGACAAGGCACTCGGCCCGACCTACAAGGGCATAGACGCCACCGCCGCCGTCATCACCTTCGCCGACGGGGCCATCTATCACAGCGTGATCTCGTGGGCGCTGCCGGTCGTCTGGCCCGGCGCCGTCTACAGCCTGGAGATCGGCATCGTCGGCACCGAGGGCGTGCTCACCATAGACGACACGCACCGCGACATCGTGCTCGCAACCGAGAAGATCCAGGCCGAGGGCTATCTGCCCGACCAGCGGCGGCACGTGGATTTCCTGACGAGCTACCCGGTCGGCGACATCGCGCTCGGGGAGCTGCGGGGGCCCATGCGCGAGGAAACGAATTCGTGGCTTAACCGGGTTGCGCTGGGGGTCCCGACGCAGCATGCTACGGCCCGGGAGGGGCACGATCGCCTGATGCTCACCAAGGCGTTCGACCTTTCCGCCCGGCTCAAGCGCCCGGTGACACTCCCGATCAGTGCGACGAACATTAAGAGCGCGTGACAAGATCAAGAATCATTAGCCGCAGATAAACGCAGATACACGCGGATGACATTCAAGAAACAGCAAACCGTATCGCATTCTTGTCTTTATTTTTTTGATTCTAGTTTTATCTGTGTTTATCTGTGTGTATCTGCGGCTAATTTGTTTTGTGTTTGATTTTTTCTGCGTCCATCGGCGGCTACTTGGTTTAGGCCTTTCTATGCTGGGTTTTAAAAGCCTCAACTGACGACAGGGGCCGACCGCAGCCGCACGCCGCATTCGAAACCGGAGGAGGATGTTATGAGTATCGGCAAACCAATCGGCACCCTGTTGGCATGCGTCGTCGCATTCGGCGCATGCGCCGCGCCGGCTGCCGAGAAGTTCCCGGCCCGGCCCGTGCGGTTCATCATCCCCTATGCGCCGGGGGGCGCCACCGACATCACCGCGCGCCAGTTGCAACCGAAAATCAGCGAATTCTGGGGGCACCCCGTGATCGTGGACAACCGCGCCGGCGCCTCGGGCAACATCGCGCTCGAGCTGGCGGCGAGATCGGCGCCCGACGGTTATACGCTGTTCGTCGGCAACGTCTCGACCAACGCGATCAACGAAACCACGTTCAGCTCCCTGAAGGTCAAGCCCTCGCGCGATCTCACGGGAGTCACCAATCTCATCGAGCTGCCGCACCTTTGGACGGTGAGCACCGCCGTCCCGGCGACCACCCTCAAGGGGCTGGTCGATCACGTCAAGAGGACGGGAGCCCTCCTCAACTATGGATCTGCCGGGGTCGGATCCTATCCGCACCTCGACACGGCCAGGTTCCTGAAGACCGCGGGCATCGAGATGACGCACGTTCCGTACAAGGGCGGCGCGGCCCAGATGATCCCCGCGGTCATGGGCAACGAGGTGCAGTTCCTGTTCATCAACATGGCTTCCTCGCTCCCGCATATCCGCACGGGCAGGATCAAGCCGCTTGCGACGACCTGGCTTACCCGGCGTCCCGAGCTGCCGGACGTGCCGACCGTCGCGGAGTCGGGATTCCCCGGCTTCGGGACCAACGCGTGGAACGGCCTGTTCGCCCCGGCCGGCATCCCGAAGCCGCTGCTCAACCGCATCCACGCGGACGTCGTGAAGGTCATGGAAAGCCCCGCGATGAGGGAATCGCTCTCGAAGGTATTCATGTCGGTCGTGGTGAACAAGTCTGCCGGCGAATTCCAGCAGTTCGTCCTGCAGGAAATAAAAAAATGGGGGACGGTGGCCGCCGACAACAACATCAAGGTTGAATGAATCGGGTCGGTCCCGATTCATCACCAAGGAAAACGATGTACAGGGCCTCTCAGCCGAAGCATGAGCTCGTGATCGAGAAGGACGTCGAGATCCCGGTGCGGGACGGCGCGCGTCTCAAGGCCGACCTCTTTCGCCCCGCGTCGAACGGCCGCTTCCCGGTGATCATGAACATCGGGGGCTACCGCAAGGACAAGGTATGGGTGCCGCCCGCCGACCTCGAGGAAAAGCCCAACCCGTACATGAACTGGGAGACG
>JACPEF010000156.1 GCA_016183675.1 Betaproteobacteria bacterium | reverse complement strand
TGTCGTCCTGCTTCAGGCCGACCTGCTTCAACGCCTTCGGGATCGCCTTCACGGGGCCGATGCCCATGATCTCCGGCGGCACCCCCGCCACCGAGAAGCCCAGGAAGCACCCGAGCGGACGCAGGTTGTAGCGGGTGAGGGCCGCTTCGCTCATCAGCACCACCGCCGCCGCGCCGTCCGAGGTTTGCGAGGCATTGCCCGCGGTGATGCTGCCCTTCGCGGCGAAAGCGGGCTTCAGCCTGGCGAGCGCCTCCGGGGACGTGTCGCGGCGCGGCCCCTCGTCGTGCACGACCTCCCGCGCCTTCGCCCGGATCTCGCGTGTCGCGAGGTCCGGCACCCGCTCGTTGATGGTGTACGGCGTCACCTCGTCCTTGAATTCTCCGCTGTCGGTGGCGCGGATTGCGCGCCGGTGGCTCTCCGCCGCGAACAGGTCCTGCTCCTCGCGGCTGACTTTCCACTGGACCGCCACCTTCTCGGCGGTGATGCCCATGCCGTAGGCGATGGCGACGTTTTCGTCCTTCTCGAATATCGCGGGGCTGAACGAGGGCTTGTTGCCCCCCAAGGGCACCATGCTCATGCTCTCCGTGCCGGCGGCGACCATGACATCGGCCTCGCCGAGCCGGATGCGGTCCGCCGCGAGCGCGCCGGCCTGCACGCCGGAGGAGCAGAAGCGGTTGACGGTCATGCCGGAGACATTGTTGGGAAACCCCGCGAGCAGCAGCCCGATGCGCGCCACGTTCATCCCCTGCTCGGCTTCCGGCATTGCGCACCCGACGATGACGTCCTCGATCCGGGCGGGCTCGAGGCCGGGGCACTTGGCGAGGGCGCTCTTCAGCACGTGCGCGAGCATGTCGTCAGGTCGCACGTTCCGGAACATGCCGCGCGGCGCCTTGCCCACGGGAGTCCGCACCGCCGCGACAATGTATGCGTCTTGCACCTGCTTGCTCATCGTCAACCTCCAATCGGTCTTCACCACAGAGGCACAGAGCACACCGAGAACATCCCAGCCCGGGCGACAAAAGATATTCGGTTCCGCGATGTGTCTGTGAAGATGAACCCTCTGTGTTCTCCGTGGCTCTGTGGTTAATTCCTCAACGGTTTTCCCGTCTTGAGCATGTGCTCGATCCGCGCCTGCGTCTTCTCGGTCGCGATGAGCTCCATGAAGTGGCTCCGTTCGAGGTCGAGGAACCACTGCTCGTCCACGAGACTCCCCGCCTCGACGTCCCCGCCGCACATTACGGTCGCGATCCTGGAGCCGATCAGGTAATCGTGCTCCGAGATGTGGCCGCCCTCGAGCAGATTGACCATGAACGCCTTGATGGTGGCGGTCGCGCTGCGGCCCGCGACCGGGATCGCTGTGGCGCGGAGCGGCGGCCGGTAGCCGGCGGCGAGCGCGCGCAGCTCCGCCTTCGCCACTTCCAGCAGCTCGAAACGGTTCATGACGATCTTGTCGGTGGGACGCAGGTAACCGATCTCGCGCGCGTGCTCGGCGCTGCGTCCCACTTCCGCCATCGCCACCGCCTTGAAGTACTTCTGCAGGAACGGCGACATGTCCCCGCCCCTGGCGTCGGCGACCGCGCGCAGCGCGAATTCCTTGCACCCGCCGCCCGCCGGCAGCAGACCCACGCCGACCTCGACCAGCCCGATATAGCTCTCGAGTGTGGCCACCGCCCGATCGCTGTGCATGATGAACTCGCAGCCACCGCCGAGCGCGAGCCCGTCCACCGCGGCGACCGTGGGCACCATCGAGTACTTGAGGCTCTGCGTGGTGTCCTGGAACTGCTCCACCAGCCGCTCGACCTCCGCGAGCCTGCCCGCCATCAGTTGATCGGCCACGCCAAGCTGCCGCGCGGCCTTCAGCGCCAGCGATTCGGCTTCGCGCTTGAACTGCCTGAAAAACCCGCCGATCGCCGAGGGACGGGACGGCCTCGCACCCCCCGCCGGCGTCTTCTTGAGGTTGGCGCCCACCGAGAACGGCGGCTCGGTCTGCCAGATGATGAGCCCCATGTATTTGCGCTCGGCCTCGTCGAGCGCCTGCGCGACGCCGTCGAGGACGTCATCCCCGATCGCGTGCATCCGGCTCTTGAAGCTCGCGATCGCGATGTCATCACCATCGTGCCAGCAGCGCACGGCGTCGGTTTCGAAGACCGTCTCGCCGTATTTCACCGGCTCGCCGAGCAGCCGGTCAGGGAACGCCTGGCGCCGGTAGACCGGCAGCGTCGAGCGCGGCTGGTACGCATTCCGCGCCGGCGCGTACGAGCCCCGCGGCCCGTGCACGCCGGTGCGACCGGGCTCCATCGCCCACCCCGGCAGCGGAGCGCCCGCCATCGTCCTGCCCGCCGCGATGTCTTCCGAAAGCCAGTTCGCGAGCCGCTGCCAGCCAGCGGCCTGCCAGATCTCGAACGGCCCCTCGTTCCAGCCGAAGCCCCAGCGGATCGCGAAATCGAGGTCGCGCGCGTTGTCGGCGATCTCGGCGAGGTGCGCCGCGCAGTAATGGAACGAATCCCGGAAGATGGACCACACGAACTGGGCCTGCGGATTGCCGCTGTCGTGCAGCTGCGCGAAGCGCTGCGCCGGGTCGGGGTTTTTCAGCATCTCGACCACCGCCTCGTCCGCCCGGCCGTCGGACAAGCGGTAGTTCCGGGTCTTCAGATCGAGCACTTGAATGTCGTTGCCGATCTTCTGATACACCCCGCGCCGGGTCTTCTGCCCGAGCGCCCCCTGGTCGATCAGGTCCTGCGGCCACGCCGGCAACTGGTAGTACTGGTGCCACGGGTCGCCGGGAAGCGTGTCCTTCATCGTGTTGACCACGTGCGCGAAGGTGTCGAGACCCACTACGTCGGCGGTGCGAAACGTCGCGCTCTTGGGGCGGCCGATGAGCGAGCCCGTGAGCGCATCCACGGTATCGAAGCCGATGCCGAGCCGCTCGGCGTGATGGATGGTCGCGAGCAGGGAAAACACGCCCACGCGGTTGGCGATGAAGTTCGGCGTGTCCTTGGCCCGGATCACGCCCTTGCCCAATGTCGTGACCAGGAAGCGCTCGAGATCGTCGAGGATCGCGGCATCGGTTTCGGAGCAGGCGATCCGCTCCACGAGGTGCATGTAGCGCGGCGGATTGAAGAAGTGCACGCCGCAGAATCTTTTCCGCAGCTCATGCGGCAAAGATTCTGAAAGTTTGTTGATCGACAGGCCCGAGGTGTTGCTCGCGAAGATCGTGTTGCTCCCCAGGTGCGGCGCGACCTTTCGGTAAAGGTCGGCCTTCCAGTCCATCCGCTCGGAAATCGCCTCAATAATGATGTCGCAATCCCTGAGGCGATCCAGATGCTGACCGTAATTGGCAGGTTCGATTGAGCCCGCTTTCGACGCCGTTGAAAGCGGGCTCGGCTCGAGCTTTCTCAGATTGTCAATTTGCCGGCATGTCACCCCCGCGACTGGAGAGCGAATTTTAACACGCGGCCGCAGCCGAAAATGAAAAAGCCGGGCGGGAACCGCCCGGCTTTTCTTGCATCTCCCTGCCTCTAGAACGAGTGCGAGTACTGGATCGAGAAGATGTCAGCCTTGTTCTCGAACTTGCCGGTGAGACAGTGGGGCGGGCAGGTAAGAGGCGCGGCCGTCGTGTTGATGCTCGCATCGCGGATGAATTCGTGAGCGTAGCCGAGATCGAGGACCCCGGCCTTCGACACGCGGTGCTGGACTCCGACCGCGACCCAGGTGCGATCCTGGTCCGGCAGCCGCGAGGTGCGGTCTACGTCGTTGGTCGGCGTCTCGTCAAAAGCCACGCCGAAGCGGATCTTCGTCTGGTCGTTCATCTTGTAGTTAGCGCCGATGCCAAACCGCCAGGTGTCTTTCCAGCGGAACGCGAGCGTGGTCAACGTGGTGCCCGCCAACGGTCCGCTCGTTCGGATCACCGCAAGTTGTTGCACCGAACTCCAGCCGGTCCACGTGATATCGCCCATCAGCTCCCATCTCGGGTCTAACTGGTGAAACAAACTGATGGAAGCGCTGTCCGGAACTTTCAGGTCGGCCCTGACACTGCTGTTGCCCGCCGGCGCGCCGCTGAACGTCGCCGTTCCTTCGAGGTCGTACTTGATGGTGGAACGGTAATGTGCGCCGATGCGCGTGCCCGGCGCAGCCTGGATCATCACCCCGACGTTGAAGCCGTATCCGACGTCGTCGGCACTCACGTTGGCGATGCCGGCCGCGCCCGCGAAATTCGTGAGCTCCGCGTCGATCTTCTGAACGCTGACGCCGGCGCCGATGGAAACGGCGTCATTCACCTTGTACGCGATCGAAGGATTGATGTTGACGCTCTTGACCTCCGACTTCAGGGCGGTGAGCTGACCGCGCCAGCCGTTGTCGTACTCCGTCTTCAGACCGAACGGGGCGTTGAGAGCAAGCCCGAAGCGCAGCCTGGGATTGATATCGGTGGTGAAGAACGCGTTGGGAACGAACGCCCAGTCGCCGCCGTCTCCGCCTTCGCCCGTTCCCGGCGCTGCAAAGGCACCGGTCGAGCCGGTGTTCTGAAACTTGAATGACGGCTTGAGTATGTGCAGCGCGGCCGCGGCTTGCCTGCCGGCCGGCAGCAACGTCATGCCCGCGGGGTTATACCACGCGACACTCGCGTCATCGGCGGCCGCCGCGCCCCCGGCAAACGCGTTTCCCGTGCCGCTTCCGCTCTGCGTCCCGATCGCAAATCCCCCGGCGATGGCGTTCGACCCCAAACTGCCCAAGGCCGCAGCGACCGCGAATGACACCAGTGTTCTGGAAGCTTTCATGACGTCTCCCGTTTTTTCTTGAGTCAGTGCCGACTCTGCCGCCGACTGTAAATTCGCAGATTATCTTACTCCCGGCTGGCGTTTTTACAACAAGCTCGCAATAGAACAACGACTTATTGTTGCGCTGATACAACACGCGGTCGGCGATTCTCGTCCACCGCGACATAGGTGAGGGTCGCCTCGGTCACCTTGACAATTTCTTCGCGCTCCGGCTTGCGCTGGGCGTAGACCTCGACATTGACCGTGATCGAGGTTCGGCCCACCCGAATGACCTCGGCATATAAGCTCACCAAGTCGCCAACAAACACTGGTTGCTTGAACAAAAAGGAATTCACCGCGACGGTGGCGACCCGTCCCTTGGCGAGCCGCACCGCGGAGATGCTGCCCGCGATGTCCACCTGCGCCATGATCCACCCGCCGAAGATGTCGCCGTTCTGATTGGCGTCGGCCGGCATGGGTACCACGCGTAGCGTGACATCCTTACCAGCTGGGAGGATCGTGGTCGGGCGAGATTCACTCATCGCTGTCTAGGGACGAAGTGATGAAGTGACGAAGTGACGGAAAATGTTCCAGCACAGTATCGTCTCTCGTCACTGCGTCACCTCGTCACTGCGTCACTGCGTCACCTCGTCACTGCGTCACTGCGTCACCGCCGGTCAATGACCGGCGTACATCCTGTCGATCTCGGCGTTGAACTTCTCCATGACCTTCGCGCGCTTCAGCTTCATCGTCGGCGTGAGGAGCCCGTTCTCGATGGTCCACGGCTCGAGCGTGGGCGTCACGCGGCGCACCTGCGCGTAGCCCGGAAACTCCTTCATCTGGGCGGCGATGCGTGCAACCAGGATTTCTTCAACCTGCTTCGACCGCGTCGCGTCCGGAGCGCCGGCATTGAGCCCGCGTTCCGCGCACAGCTTCTTCCAGTGATCGGCGTTGAGGACCGTCATCACGCTGAGGTACGACTTGCCCTCCCCGATCAGCATCACTTGCTCGAACAGCGGGTCGCGCGAGATCGCCGCCTCGATGTCCACGGGGGGCACTTTCTCGCCGTTGGAGAGGACGATGATCTCCTTCAGCCGCCCGGTGATGTAGACACGCCCCCGCTCGTCGATGCGCGCGGTGTCGCCGGAGTTGAGCCAGCCGTCGGGCTGGATCATCGCCTTGGTCGCTTCCGGGTTGTTCCAGTAGCCCATCATCACGTTCGGTCCCTTGATCAGGAGCGCGTTGCTCTTCCCGATTTTCACCTCCACCCCGGAAATCGGCTTTCCGATGCTCGCGGGCAGGTTGTCGTCCGGCCGGTTGGCACAGACAATCGGACTGGTCTCCGTCAACCCGTAGCCCTGAAGCACCGTGAGGCCGAGGCCGACGAAGACGCGCGAGATGTCAGGCGGCAGCGCGGCGCCGCCGGAAATCGCGGCGCGCATGCGGCCGCCGAGCCGCGCGAGGATTTTCTTCGCCACCAGCGCGTTCAGCACCGGCCACAGCAGGAACGACGGCTTCCAGGGACCGCGCCCCTGTGAGTGCTCGAAGCGCGCGTAGCCGACCTCGACCGCGAGCAGGAACAGCTTCTTTTTCAGCGGCGGCCCTTCATCCAGCGCGGCGCGGATTCGCCCATAGACGCGCTCGTAGATCCGCGGCACGGAAATAAGTATGGTCGGGCGGATCGCCTGCAGGTCTTCCGCCAGTTGTGGAATGCCGCGCGAGTACGCGTTCGTGGAACCGGTCATGATGGCAAGGTAGTAGCCGCAGGTGCGCTCGAAGGTGTGCGAGAGCGGCAGGAAAGACAGAAACATGTCATCGTGGCCTGTCGTCAGCACCTCCAGGGAGGCCGCCGCGGCATTAGTCAGGATGTTGTGGTGCGAGAGCATCACCCCCTTGGGACGCCCGGTCGTGCCCGAGGTATAGACGATGGTTGCAAGCGCCTTCGGATCGCGCGGCAGGTTGCGCGTCTCGCCTCCCTGGTCGGGCAGCCACTCGCCGAGCGACCTCAGGCGCGGTTCACCCGGGTTCGGCACCGGGTTCACCGACAGGATGCGCACCAGCCCCCCCATCTGGCCCTTGACCTCGGACAGCGCCTGCCACTGCTCCGCTCCCTCGATCAGCAGTACCTTGGAACCCGAATCGTTGACGATGTAGGCGACGTTTTCCGGCCGGTCCTGGGTATAGAGCGGCACCACCACTAGCCCCAGGCCGAGCGCCGCCTGGTCGTAGGCCACCCACTCGGGCGAGTTGCGCAGCATCACCGCCACGCGGTCGCCGGGCTTGAGCCCGTCCTTTTCCAGCGCGGCCTGCCAGCGCGCGACCTGGTGATTGATCTGCGCCCAGGTGTAATCACGCCAGTTGCCGTGCTGCTCGTTGAAATGCCGGTACGCGACCAGATCGGGGGTACGCTTGACACGCTCGCGGAACAGCCCGTCGAGCGTCACCGCCGCTTCGACCGGAATCACATGTGCGGGTGCGTTTCCTGGTGCCATGATCGTTCCTCCTTTTTTCGCTTCGCTCAGTGACGAGGTGACGAAGTGACGAGGTGACGAAAAACTTCCTGTGCGGAATCTTCCAGCAACCCGTCACTTCATCACTGCGTCACTACCTCACTGTTGTTCAGTCGAGAAACAAGTCCGTATACAGCCCGCTGCCCGGCGTGACCGCATACTGGTCGAAATCCGTTACCCCCTCCTCGCGCAGCACCGCTTCGTCAATGTAGAAATTCCCGGTCGCGCTGCGGCTGTTGCGGTTCAATATCACGTAGGCGGCATCCGCCATGATCGCGGGCTTGCGGCTCGCCCTGAGGATCGCGTCCGGGAAATTCACCTCGATGGCCGCGGTGGCGATCGTGGTGCGCGGCCACAGCGAGTTCACCGCGATGCCCCGCGGCCCGAATTCCGCCGCCATGCCGAGCGTGCACATGCTCATGCCGTATTTTGCCATGGTGTAGGCGACGTGATCCCTGAACCAGCGCGCCTGCATGTTGAGCGGGGGCGACAGGTTGAGTATATGCGGGTTTGATCCCTTGACAAGGTACGGAACGCAGGCCTGGGAGCACAGGAACGTGCCGCGCACGTTGACGGCAAACATGAGGTCGAAGCGCTTGACCGGCGTCTCCAGCGTGCCGGCGAGGGAGATCGCGCTGGCATTGTTCACCAGGGCATCGATGCCGCCGAACGAATCCGCGGCGCGTTTCGCCGCCGTTGCGACGGTGTCGGCATCGCGCACGTCGAGCTGCAGCGCGAGCGCGCGGCCGCCCGCAGCCTCGATTTCGGCTGCGACGCTGTGGACCGTTCCGGAGAGCCGCGGATGCGGTGCGTTGGTCTTGCCGGTGACCACGATATTGGCGCCGTCGCGCGCGCAGCGCAGCGCGATCTCGCGCCCGATGCCGCGCGTCGCACCCGTGATGAAGATCGTTTTTCCTTTCAACCCCGACATCAACACTCCCAAATGAACCGCCAAGACACCAAGGAAAACAACAACTAAAACCTCACAACCTCTCCGGCCCCGCCCGCAATCGCCGTACCGCCATCTTCGCGACCGCGACCAGTACAAGCAGCGCGGTCACCGCTTCCAACCATATCGTCAGATTCATCGTGAACGTGTGCGCCGACAATGGCGCAAGACTGTAGTGGCCGAGGCCATCGAGACCGAGCGCGGCATAGACAGCAATCACGGCAAGCCCGGTAAACCGGTAACCTGCGCGAACGAGAAAGTAACCGATAAGGCCGACTACGGTCACGCCGAGCCACGCGGCATAGATCCTTGCCGGCGAGAGCGACGCCGGCATATTCGGGTATTCATCGAGAAATACCGCGTTATGGACGTAATGCAGAAGGCTACCCGCACAGTAAACGAGCAAAAGAATCATCAACCAGTCAAGGTGCATTGTTCTTGTTTCATTGCCCATGACTGTTTTCTCCATAGTTCTTGCTCTTGAATTAGTTCCCGTCCTCGTTCTTGATTTTCTTCGCGGTCATTGCGTCTTGGCGGTTAATGCTGTCTTTGTTTCTCTTGGCGTCTTGGCGGTTCATTCCAGTATTTGCTTTTCTTGGCATCCTTGGCGTCTTGGCGGCTAACTGCCTTTGAAGTTCGGTTTGCGTTTTTCCACGAAGGCCGTCACGCCTTCGGCGAAATCGCGCGTCGCCGCGCAGCGCGCGAACGCCTCCACCTCGGCGTTGAGCTGCGCCGCGAGCGCCTGGTCATAACTCTCGTTGATCAACCGCTTGGTCTCGCCGAACGCCAAGGTGGCGCCCTGAGCCAGACGGTGCGCGATCCGGTCGGTTTCCGTGGACAGCGCTTCCGCGCGCACCACCCAGTTGACGAGGCCGGCATCGAGTGCGGCCTGCGCGTTGAAGGTGTCCGCGAGCAGCATCAGCTCCAGCGCCTTGCGGTAGCCCACCAGCCGCGGGAGGAAATACGTCGAACCCCCGTCCGGACTCGTCCCGATCCTGCTGTAGGCCATCGTGAACCGCGTGCCTTCCGCCGCGACGGCAAGGTCCGCCGCCGTCATCAGGCTCACGCCCGCCCCGGCCACGGCGCCGTGCACGCTCGCGAGCACCGGTTTCGGCGCGCGCCGCAGCGCGAGGATCGCGTGGTGCAGCTCTCCCGCGATCTCCCGCACCAGCTGCGGCATTTGCGGCAGGTTCGCGCGAAACACGGCAACGTCCCCGCCCGCCAAGAACGCGGGCCCCGCCCCACGCAGCACCACGGCGCGCACCGCGGCGTCGCGCTCCACCTGCTCGCACACGGCGCGCAACCGGCCGATCATCGGCGCATCGAGCGCGTTCATCACCTGCGGGCGGTTGAGGGTGATCGTCGCCACGCCATCAGCCACGGAATAGAGGACGCTATCGCTCATGGCAGTCAATGGAAAAGTGACGAAGTGACGAAAAAAGGCGCCAGGAGATAGCAACGATTCCCATCACTGCATCACCTCGTCACTGCGTCACTGCGTCACCGGTCAAGGGGCCGGACTCGGTTGGTGGTCGCGCTGTTCCAGCTCGGGCCACGAGGTCCTGCCGCGCAGCGCTTCGAACGTGACCGGCTGCGTGGTCTGGTGAATCTCGGTCTTGCCGAGGTCCTTCGGAAAATCGTCCACCATGATCACCTGGCGGCGCAGGAGCTTGGCCCGTTCCATCGCCGCCTTCTCCTCCAGCGTGATCACGCCCTTGGAGCACGCCTCGTCCACGATCTGGTCGGCGAAGCTGCTCGCGATCACGCCGCGCTCGCGCGCACTCCGGATCTTGGCGCCGATCGGCTCCGCGGCGATCACCGCGCGCAGCGCCGCTTCCAGCACGGCAACCGGCTCGGCCGGGTCCTGCGGGATGAAGATGCCGGCGGTCAGGCGCTCGCGCGCAGGGCCCGGCGCGAGCAACAGCCCGACCACCTGGCTTCCAAGCCGATCGCGCGGCGGCTCGAATTCCCTGCCGTAGGGATAGACGAACGGGAAGATGACCCCCCGCAGCGCCCATGCGATGAAGCGATTGGGCAGGTTCGCGAACAGCCCGTAGAACGCGCCTTCCGTGCGCGCCAGCGCATCCTGCACCGACCAGTGCAGGAACGGCAGGTCCTCGGCGGGACGCTTATCGTCTTCATAACGCTTGAGTGCGGCCGAAGCGAGGTACAGGTTGGATAGGATGTCGCCGAGCCGGGCCGACAGCCGCTCGCGGCGCTTGAGCGACCCGCCCAGCAGGAACATCGACACGTCCGCCGTCCACGCGAACGCGGCCGACAGGCGCGTCAACTGCTGGTAATAGCGCTTTGTGTGCCGGTCGCCCGGCGCGGCTACGAAGCGCGCGACGGTCAATCCCATCCAGAACGCACGCGCCTGGTTCGACGCAATGAAGGCGAGGTGGCCGAAGAACGCCTCGTCGAAGCCGCGTACCGCCTGGTCCAGGTCGCGCTCATGCGTCGCCTGGATTTCCTTGAGCACGAACGGATGCCCGCGGATCGCACCCTGGCCGAAGATGATCATGGAGCGCGTCAGGATGTTTGCGCCCTCCACCGTGATCGCGATCGGCGTCTGCTGGTAGGCCCGGGCGAGATAGTTGCTCGGACCCAGGCAGATGCCCTTGCCGCCGTGCACGTCCATCGCATCGCTGATGACCTGCCGGCCGCGCTCCGTGAGGTGGTACTTGACGATTGCCGATACCACCGAGGGTTTCTCGCCCAGATCCACCGCTCCGGCGGTCATCATGCGCGCTGCATCCATGATGTAAGTGTTGCCGCCGATGCGCGCGAGCGCCTCCTCCACCCCCTCGAAGCGACCGATGGACAGCCGGAACTGCTGGCGCACGCGCCCGTAGGCGCCGGTGGTGAGCGCGCAGCCCTTGGCGATGCCGCAGGCGTTGGCGGGCAGCGAGATGGAACGGCCGGCGGCGAGGCAGTTCATCAGCATCTTCCAGCCCTGCCCGACGTGCTCGGTGCCGCCGATGACGGTGTCCATGGGAACGAACACGTCCTTGCCCCACGTCGGGCCGTTCATGAACACGGCATTGAGCGGGAAATGCCGGCGCCCGATGTGAACGCCCGGTGTTTGCGTCGGGATGAGGGCGAGCGTGATGCCCACGTCGTCTTTCTCGCCGAGCACGTGCTCCGGATCGTAGAGCCGGAACGCGAGCCCCAGCAGCGTCGCGACCGGCGCGAGCGTGATGTAGCGCTTCTCCCAAGTGAGGCGCATTCCCAGGACGTCCTGCTTCCCTCCCCACTCGCCGCGGCACACGATTCCGAAATCGGGTATGGCGCCGGCATCCGAGCCGGCCTCGGGACTCGTGAGCGCGAAGCAGGGGATGTCGAGGCCCTTGGCCAGGCGCGGCAGGTAGTGATCCTTCTGCGCCTTCGTGCCATAGTGCAGCAGCAGCTCCGCGGGGCCGAGGGAGTTGGGTACCATCACCGTTATCGCGGCCGTGCTGCCGCGCGTGGTGAGCTTCATGACCACCTCGGAGTGCGCAAGCGCGCAAAATCCGAGCCCGCCGTACTCCTTGGGGATGATCATGCCGATGAAGCCCTTGTCCTTGATGAACTGCCAGACATGCGGTGGCAGATCGTGAAGTTCGTGCGTGATCTCCCAGTCGTGCACCATCCGGCACAGCTCTTCCACCGGCCCGTCGAGGAAAGCGCGCTCTTCCGCCGTCAGGGTCGGCTTCGGATAGGCGAGCAGCTTCCCCCAGTCCGGCCTGCCGCTGAAAAGCTCCCCGTCCCACCACACGGTGCCGGCCTCGAGCGCTTCCTGCTCGGTCTGCGAGACCTGCGGGAGGATCTTGCGAAACAATCCGAGCAGGGGGCGGCTCACCAGTGCGCGGCGTATCGGCGTCGGATTGCCGGCGAGCGCCGCGAGGATGAAAACCACCCACAGCGTCGCAAGCAGAGGCGGCGACCATCCCGAATAGGCCGTGAGCAGCGCGAGGCCGATCGCGATCGTGATCGTCCACACGATGGCGGGAAAGCGGTGGTAGGCCAGTATCCAGGTGAGCGCGATCGCAGCGAGGATGACGAACAACGCGTACATGAATGCACCTTGTTGTTGCGCGCGACAGGCGGAGGGGCGGCGCGCTGTTGGATGCGCCCAGCATACACGGGCACGGTAAACGCAGCAACCGCATCGCGAACCTAACCCGTTGACACAACGGAATTTTGTACTCGCCTACTGGATAAGCCAACGCAAGTCTGACGCACGTGAGCCTGTGCTAATATCGTTTGAATTTCCTTCCGTCGCCAGGCCTTTCGTGGAAACTTCCGTCGCGAGGCAGAACGGGACCGGCGGTACCCTCGTCAGCGCTGACGCGCTGCTCGAGACGATCCGGCAGCTCGCCGCTGAACTGCATCCCGCGCGCGCGGGCGCGCCCGCCTCCCTCGACAACCGGCTAGAGCAGGACTACGGCTTCGACAGCCTCGGGCGGGTCGAGCTGTTCCTCCGCATCGAGCGTCACTTCGGCGTGAGCCTGCCGGAAAGCGTCATGGCGAGCGCCGAAACGCCGCGCGACCTGCTGCGCGCGGTGCTCGCCGCAAGCCCCCGTCAACTGCACGCGGCGGGAATCGAACGCGTGGCGACGCTGGCGGCGGAATCCGAGACACCCGACCAGGCGAGCACGCTCACTGAAGTGCTCGAATGGCACGTCGCCCGGCACCCGGACCGCACCCACATCGTGTTGCAGGATGACGAGGGACACGAGCAGACCGTCACCTACGCCGCGCTCAGCGAGTCGGCCCGCACCATCGCCGCGGGCCTGCTCGAGCGCGGCCTGCAGCCCGGACGCGCGGTGGCGATCATGCTGCCGACGAGCACCGAGTACTTCTTCAGCTTCCTCGGCATCCTGCTCGCCGGCGGCATACCGGTTCCGATCTACCCGCCTGCTCGCGCTTCCCAGATCGAGGACCACCTGCGCCGCCACGCGCGCATCCTCTCCAACGCGCTGGTCGAGATCCTGATCACGGTCCCGCAGGCGAAGCCGATCGCGCTGCTGCTCCGGCCGCAGGTGGCGACGCTGAACAGCGTGGTGACCCCAGCCGAGCTCATGAAATCGGGCCCGCTCGCGACGGCCCACCGCCTGAAGCCCCAGGACATCGCGATGCTTCAATACACGTCCGGAAGCACCGGGAACCCGAAGGGCGTGATCCTCACCCACGCCAACTTGCTCACCAACATCCGGGCGATGGGCCAGGCTTTGCGCGTGACGCCCGCCGACGTTTTCGTGAGCTGGCTGCCGCTCTACCACGACATGGGTCTCATCGGCGCGTGGATGGGGAGCCTGCTCTACGGGTTCAAGTGCCCGGTGATGTCCCCCCTCACCTTCCTCGCGCGGCCGGAGCGCTGGTTGTGGACCATCCATCGCCACGGCGGCACGCTGTCGGGCGGTCCGAACTTCTGCTACGAGCTGTGCCTGCGCAAGATCGAGGACGCGGACATCCGGGGGCTGGATCTCGGCAGCTGGCGCTTCGCCTTCAACGGCGCCGAGCCGGTGTCGCCCGACACGATCGCGGCGTTCAGCAAGCGTTTCGCCCCCTACGGTTTCAAGCCCGAGGCCATGTCCCCCGTCTACGGTCTCGCCGAGGCGACGCTGGGTGTCTCGTTTCCTCCGCTGGGACGGGGACCGAAATTAGACCGCGTCGAGCGCGACAGCTTCACGAAAGGCGGGCGCGCGATCCCCGTCTCCGACGGCCACTCCGACGCATTCGTCTTCGTCGCGTGCGGACGCCCGCTGCCGGGTCACCAAGTGCGCGTGGTGGATGCAGCCGACCGCGAGCTCGGCGAGCGGGAAGAGGGGCACGTCCAGTTCTCCGGGCCTTCGGCAACCAGCGGCTTCTACCGCAACCCGGAGGACACGCGGCCCCTGCTGCACGGCGAGTGGGTGGACACCGGCGATTACGGCTACATCGCCGAAGGCGAGCTCTACATCACCGGGCGCGTCAAGGACATCATCATCCGAGCCGGCCGCAACATCTACCCCTACGAGCTAGCGCATCATAGTGCTCGCCGAAACACGCGAAACCGATCCCGCCCGGCGCCAGGATTTGAGCGCCCGCATCAACGACCTCGCGGTTTCCCTCATCGGCACGCCGGCGGACGATGTCGTGCTCGCGCCGCCGCACGCCGTCCTCAAAACCTCCAGCGGCAAGATCCGCCGCGCCGCCAGCCGCGAGGTGTACGAAAGCGGGGGCACCACGGGCACGCGTGCAGTCTGGTGGCAGATCATCCGGCTCGCGTGGTCCGCCATTCTTCCGCAGGCAAGGCGCACTCTGCGTGCGGCGGGCGACAGGCTCTACGGCCTCTACTTCCTGTTGCTGCTCGGGGTGCTCGGGCCGGCGACATGGATCGCGTGCGCCCTCATCCCGCGCGCCGACTGGTGCTGGCGCCTGACCCACCGGATGGCGCGGCTGCTCCTGCGGCTTGCGGGCGTGCGATTCGACGTGCGGGGACTGGAGCACGTGCCGGCAGGCCGCCCTTTAGTGTTGACCGTGAACCACGCGAGCTTCCTCGACGGACCGGTCGTGCTCGCCGCCCTGCCCGAGCCGATGTGCTTCGTCGCGAAGCGCGAACTGCTGGATAACTTTGTGTCCCGTATCTATCTCACGCGCATCGGAACGGAATTCGTCGAGCGCTTCGACGCCCAGCGCGGCGTGGAGGATGCCGGGCGCTTCGCCGAAATGGTGCGCGCCGGCCGTCCCGTGATCATGTTTCCAGAGGGCACGTTCCGCCGCATGCCGGGCCTGCTGCCGTTCCGGATGGGGGCGTTCGTCATTGCCGCGCAGGCCGGAGTGCCGGTGGTGCCGGTCACCGTGCGCGGCACGCGCTCCATCCTGCGTGAGGGCCAGTGGCTGTTCCGCCGGGGGATGATCAGCGTGGCGTTCAGCGCACCGATCGAGCCAACGGGAACGGACTGGAACGCCGCGGTCGTGCTGCGCGACCGGGCGCGGGAGGAGATCCTGCGGCTGTGCGCCGAGCCGGACCTGGGCGAGGAAACCGTCATCCCTCCCAAGCAGGCCGACAAGACAGGAAGTTAACCGCCAAGACGCCAAGACCGCCAAGCAGCACAAGAACCATCATTGTTGGTGGTCTTTTGATCGTATGTTCGTACTGATTTTCTTGGCGCCTTGGCGTCTTGGCGGCTAATTGCTAGAACCTTCCAGGGTCGAGCGCCAGCACGCTCGCGGCGCCGCGCGTCACCTCGCGCGCGAGCGGTGCCGCCTGCGGCAGCACGTGCTCTGCGTAGAAGCGCGCGGTCGCGAGCTTCGCCTGGAGGAAATCCTCGTCAGCGCCCGGCTCGGAGAGCTTGTGCTGCGCAACGAGCGCCGCGCGCGCCATCAGCCAGCCGCCCGCCACGGTGCCGAAGAGCTTCAGGTACGGCACCGAGACCCCCGCGGCCGCCTTGGGGTTCTGCGCGTAGTTTTCCACCAGCCAGCGCGTTGCGGCCCCAAGGCCATCAACCGCTTCTCTTAAATTGACGCGCATCGAAGCCAGTTCCTCTCCCCCTTCCGCCAGTTGCGCGTCAATTTGGCGCATCGCCTCGATCACCTCGAACGCGGTAGCGCCTTTCTCGTACGCCACCTTGCGGCCGATGAGATCGTTTGCCTGGATGCCGGTGGTGCCTTCGTAGATGGTGGTGATGCGCGCATCGCGCAGATACTGCGCGGCGCCGGTCTCCTCGACGAAGCCCATGCCGCCGTGGACCTGGATGCCGGTGGAGGCGATCTCCACCGCCTGCTCGGTGCACCAGCCCTTGACGATCGGGGTGAGCAGGTCGAGCAGCGCCTGGCTGCTGTGCTGCTGCGCCGGATCCGGATGGTGTCCTGCTTTGTCCAGCATGGCGGCGGCGAAGTAGGCGAGCGCGCGCATCGCCTCGGTCTGCGCGCGCATCGACATCAGCATGCGGCGCACGTCGGGGTGATGGATGATGGTGACGCGGTCTCCGCTCCTCTGGCCGATCTCGCGGCCCTGCACGCGGGTCTTCGCGTACTCGAGCGCGTGCTGGTAGGCGCGCTCGGCGAGCGCGACCCCTTCCATGCCGACGCCGAGCCGCGCGTGGTTCATCATGGTGAACATGTACTCGAGCCCGCGGTTCTCTTCGCCCACGAGGTAGCCCACCGCGCCTTTCTCATCGCCGTACGCGAGCACGCAGGTAGGGCTCGCGTGGATGCCGAGCTTGCGCTCGATCGAGACGCACTTCACGTCGTTCATCTCGCCCGGCGAACCGTCGGCCTTGGGGACGAACTTCGGCACGATGAAGAGCGAGATGCCTTTCACGCCTTCCGGCGCATCGGGTGTGCGCGCCAGCACGAGGTGCACGATGTTCTCCGCCATATCGTGCTCGCCCCAGGTGATGAAGATCTTCGTCCCCCGGATGCGGTAGTGACCGCCTTCGCGCACCGCGCGCGTACGCACGGCGGAGAGGTCCGAGCCCGCCTGCGGCTCGGTGAGGTTCATGGTGCCGCACCACTCCCCGGACGTGAGCTTCGGGAGGTACGTCTTCCGCTGCTCGGGAGAACCGTGATGCTTGAGCGCTTCCAGCACGCCGGACGTGAGCATCGGGGCGAGGCAGAAGGACATGTTGGCGCTGTTCCACATCTCCTGCACCGGCATCGCCACGATGTGGGGCAACCCCTGCCCGCCGTATTGCGTCTGGCCCGAGAGCCCGTTCCAGCCCGCCTCGATGAACCGTTGGTAGGCCTCCTTGAAGCCCCTGGGCGAGATGACCTTGCCGTCGGCGAGCTTCGAGCCCTGCCTGTCGCCGTCGCGGTTAAGCGGCTCGAGCACGTCCTGCGCGAACCGGGCGGCCTCCTCCAGCACCGCATCCACCAGCTCGGCGTTGACCTCCTCGCAGCCCGGCAGAGAGGAAACTTCCGCGAGGCCCGCCAGCTCCTTGATGGCGAACCGCATGTCCTTCAGCGGGGCGCTATACGTGGACATGCCTCGTTCCTTGCGTCACACGTGAGGGCGGCAGGGCGTGAGAGCGTGAGAGCGACAAATTCCGTCAGGGCGTTAGGGCGTGAGAGCGTCAAAATCCGTGAGGGCGTGAGAGCGGAAGAGGGTAAAACCCCCATCTCACGACCTGCCGATCTCTCGATCTCACGGTCTTTCCATCTCCCGATCTCCCGATCTCCCGAACTCACGGTCAATGTTCACAGCTCTGCTGTGAGCTCGGGAACTGCTTTGAAGAGATCCTCGACGAGCCAGTAATTGGCGACCGCGAAGATCGGAGCTTCCGGATCCTTGTTGATGGCGACGATCACCTTGCTATCCTTCATGCCCGCGAGGTGCTGGATCGCGCCCGAGATGCCCACCGCGACGTAGAGCTCGGGCGCCACGATCTTGCCGGTCTGTCCCACCTGGTAGTCGTTCGGCACGAAGCCCGAATCCACCGCGGCGCGCGAGGCGCCGACCGCCGCTCCGAGCTTGTCGGCGAGCGCCTCCAGGATCTTGAAGTTCGCGGCCGCGAGCTCGGGGCGCGCCGACTTGGTGAGCTCCTGCCCGTTGAACTTGGAGAGCCCGGCATCCTGCCCCGGCGGGAGCGCCTCGACCGGCGCGGGCGAGGCCGCCTCGCCTGCGGCATCGAACCCCGTCGCGCGCACCGTGACGACCTTGATCCTGTCCTTCGACTGCACGGTCGCGAGCGCGTTGCCCGCGTAGATCGGCCGCACGAAAGTGTCGGGCGACTGCACCGCGCTGATGTCGGAAACTTGCTGCACGTCGAGCAGCGCGGCGACGCGCGGCATCACGTTCTTGCCGAAACCGGTAGCCGGCGCGACCACGTGCGTGAACTGTCCTGCGAGCGGAACGATCAGCGCGGCGAGGTTCTCCGCGAGGAAGCCCTGGTAATGCGGCGCATCGCAGTGCAGCACCTTCTTGACGCCTGCAACCTTCGCCGCCGCCTGCGCCGCCGCGGCGCACTGGTGCCCCGCTACCAGCATTATGATGTCGCCGCCCATTTTCGCGGCGCCCGTGACCGCGTTGGCGGTGCCCGGCTTGAGCCGCCTGCCGTCGTGCTCTGCTATGACCAGAACTGACATGTTTGATC
>JACPEF010000147.1 GCA_016183675.1 Betaproteobacteria bacterium | reverse complement strand
CATCCGGGCGGGCCGGATGCGCGTTCTCGCCGTTTCCTCGACGAAGCGGTCTCCCGTCCTGCCCGACGTCCCCACCGTGGCGGAAACCTATCCGGGCTTCGACCTCGTGACGTGGATGGGTATTTTCGTGCCGGCCGGCACCCCGGCCGCCATCCGCGCCAGGCTGCACGAGGAGATCCTGAAAGTGCTCCAGCGCGAGGACGTTCGCGAGCGGCTCGTCGGGCTCGGCAACGAGGTCGTGGCCGGCACTGCCGAAGACCTTGCTTCCCTGGTGGAACGGGAGCTCAAACTGTATTCCAGGATCATCAAGTCCGCAGGGATTCTTCCGCAATGACGATGCGGACCACGGATGAACCGGCGGCGTTTCCTCATCAGTAGCGCAGCGCTCCTCCCAGCCACGTTACGTGGAAGCGTTGCGCGCGCGCAGGAGCCGCAGGCAGCTTCCGCATTTTCCCGGGAAAGAGCGATCGCCGGGTGGCGGTCACGCATTGAGGATTTTCTTGGGCGCGGCGCGCTGCCGATCGTGGACACGCAAGCCACCTATCACCACTCGATCGACGTCGAGTTCATCGTCCGCGAAATGGACGCCAACGGGATTGCACAGGTTGCTTTTGCGCCATTCGCGGGCGACGGCAGCGCG
This sequence comes from Betaproteobacteria bacterium, assembly GCA_016183675.1. Classification (GTDB taxonomy): domain Bacteria; phylum Pseudomonadota; class Gammaproteobacteria; order Burkholderiales; family SG8-41; genus SG8-41. The sequence continues at coordinate 4,078 of JACPEF010000147.1, read as the reverse complement.
GCCTCGTTCGCCCTCTACGAAAAATATCCTCAATACTTCATTCCGACCACTGCCGATGGTTCCTCGGAGCATTTCTATTGGTATCCCGATCGCTTCGTATCCGACGTCATCGCCGAGATCAAGACCGGTCGCTACTTCCTGATGGGTGAGTATGAACTGCGGCATTACCCGTCGCCGAGACAATGGCGCGCGGGGCGGATGGACCGCGACGTGACGGTATCGCTCGACAGCAAGGCGGTGCACGAGCTTTTCCGGTTCAGCGAGGAAAACAAGGTCGCATTCCTGATCCACTATGAGGTCGAGGATGTGCTGCTGCCTCCGCTCGAAGCGCTGCTCTCGCGCTATCCCGGGGCACCGGTCGTCTGGGCGCACGTCGGCCAGGTGCGCTACCACAATAGGACCAAACGCTATGGCCCGGATTACGTTCGCGCTCTGATCACGCGGTTTCCCAACCTGCGCTTCGATCTCGGTTCGATGGTCTATCCTGGACAGGTCTATCCCGGCTCGGGCGACCGCGACATGATCCTGTATCAGTTCACGGGACCGCCGCAGGGCGGTTATCTGAAACCGGAGTGGAAGGCGCTGTTCAATGAGCATCCAGAGCGGTTTTTGGCGGCGAGCGATATCGATGCGGGGCGCTTCCGTCAGTTTCCGGACATCATCCAGCGCATGCGACGACTTATTTTCAGTGAGCTGACGGATCGAGCGCTCCACCAGATCGCTTACCGGAACGCGTGGCGGCTGATTACCGGCGAGGCATGGGGGGACTAGGTGGGACGCCAAGATGATCTCACGTCACGATGAATAAGCCCGCTGCTGCGATCTCGCCGCTCATGCGCAAGCTGAGCGCCTACATGGCCCAGGGGTCGCGCCGGGCGCTGCCGCCGACGGTGGCCGAGCGCGCGAAGCACCATCTGCTCGACACGCTCGCGGCGATGGTTTCAGGATCGCGGCTGCTGCCCGGGCGCAGGGCCATCGCATTTGCCGCCGCCGAGGGCGGCGCGCGCGAAGCCTGCGTCATCGGCAGCCGGATCGTGACCTCCGCGATCAACGCGGCCCTCGCCAACGGGATGCATGGGCACGCCGACGAGACCGACGACACGTATTACGCCGCGCTGGTGCACCCGGGGTGCAGCATCGTGCCGGCGGCGCTCGCGATGGCCGAGCGCGAGCGCCGCGATGGTGCGGCGCTGCTGCGCGCCATGGTGCTCGGCTACGACGTGTGCGCGCGCGTCTCCCAGGCGCTGGGGATCGAGCGTTTCCGCAGCGCGGGCCACTCGACCCACAGCTTCGGCGGAACGTTCGGCTCCGCTGCGGCGGCGGGCGCGCTGGCCGGCCTGAGCGCGGAGCAGGTGCGCTATCTGCTGTCGTATGCCGCGCAGCAGGCTTCGGGCCTTTCGTGCTGGGCGCGCGACACTGAGCACATCGAGAAGGCATTCGATTTCGGCGGCATGCCCGCGCGCAACGGCGTCACCGCCGCGGTCATGGTGGCCATGCGCTTCACCGGCGTCGGGGACGTGCTCTCGGGCGACCGCAGCTTCTTCCGCGCCTTCGGCCAGCACGCGCGGCCGGAGCGCCTCGTGCGCGGCCTGGGCCCGATCCAGGCGCCGCTCGACGCGGTGTCCAACCTGATCGCGGCGCGCGGCGTGAAGGCGGGCGACGTCGAGCGGATCGTGGTGACGATTGACGAGCAGGGCGCGCACACGGTCAATCAGCGCAGGATGGCGAGCATCAACATCCAGCACCTGGTGGCGCTGATGTTGATCGACGGCGAGATCACGTTCGCCGCGGCCCATGACGACAGGCGTGTGCGCGATCCTGCGGTGGTCAGGTTGAAGAGGCGCATCGAGCTCGCGGGCAGCGCCGAGCTCTCCAGGAAGAAAACGACGCAGGCCATAGTCGAGATCACCCGGCGCGACGGCAGGCTCCTGCGCCACCATACGAGGGCCGTGCGCGGCAGCGCGGCGAACCCGATGTCGCGCGAGGAAGTCGCGGCCAAGGGCCGCGACCTGCTCGCGCCGGTACTCGGGGCGCGGCGGACGGAGCGCCTGATCGAAACGGTCTGGAACATCGAGCGGGTCGGTGACGTTCGCCGGTTACGGCCGCTGTTACAGGCGTAAGATTGCGTGAGTCAAGCAGCGAGAGGACGGGCCATGCAGCGTTCACTTTTCACGATTCACCGGTTCTTAGCGAAAGGAGAAGAATGAACATCGACCTGCACAACCACGTCATTCCCGAGGCCGTCGTCAACGCCATCGTGCGCGATCCTGGCCGCTTCGGGTTCAAGATCGAGCAGCGCGGCGGCAAGCGCTACTACACGATCGGCGGGCGGACCAACGAGCTCGCGCCCGCGTTCTACGACGTGGATGCCAAGATCGCGTGGATGGACCGCGTGGGGCTCGATGTGGCCGCCATTTCGGTCGGCCCGCCGATCTATTTTTACTGGGTGAAGCCCGAAGTCGGGCTGGAAGCGGCGCGCCTCGCCAATGACGGCATCGCGCAGATGGTGGCGAAGTACCCCGACCGGTTGCGCGGGATGGCGCACCTGCCGATGCAGGATCCGGACGCGGCGATCACCGAGCTCGAGCGCGCGGTGAAGGAGCATAAGTTCAAGGCGGTCGAGATCGGCACCTCGATCGAGGGCGTGCAGCTCTCCGACCCGAAGTTCCGCAAGGTGCTGAAAACGATCGAGCAGCTGGGATGCTTCATCTTCGCCCATCCCTACAGGTGCTCGGCGCAGGGCGCGATGGACGCCTACTACCTGCAGAACTTCATCGGCTTTCCGCTCGACACCACGATCATGGTGGCGCACCTCATGTTCAGCGGGGCGCTCGACGAGCTGAAGCAGTTGAGGATCCTGTTGGCGCACGGCGGGGGCTACGTGCCGTATCAGATCGGGCGCTTCGACCACGGGCACAAGGTGCGGCCGGAAGCCAAGGTCAACAAACCGAGCCCGCCGCGCGACCTGTTCAAGCGCTTCTATTTCGACATGCTCACCCACGATCCGCAGGCCGCGCGCCACCTCGTCAACATGGTGGGGGCGGACCGCGTGGTGATCGGCACCGACCACCCGTTCGACATGGGGCCGGACAGCCCGATCGGCGCGGTGGACGCGATCCCCGAGCTGACCGCGAGCGAGCGCGAGTGGATTTGCTCGCTCGCCGCGCAGGCGCTGCTGGGAGAAGACTAACCTGACGGATGAGGGATGAGAGAAACGTTGAATGTGGAGTGGTTTTGAATTCAAAACTTAACACTCAACATTCAACACTGATTTCTCTTGCCGCCGATGGACGCCGATGAACGCCGATAGGAACGATATTGAACCGCCAAGGCGCCAAGACGCCAATAAATGAAAGTGGATGGCGAAGGCGATCAGTCCTGTTCCCCGGTTTTCTGTTCACCGTTCACCGCTCGCCGTTCACCGGATTTTGGAATGCACTACAATAAGACAGGCGTGAGGGGTGAGGCGCGAATGATGAATGCAGAATGCAGGGTGCAGAATGAAAAACGGCCGCACGTTGCGCGGCAATCGGCCATTTATCGTTCATCGTTCATCATTCATCGTTCCGCGTTCGGCGTGCTGCGGTTGCTCGTAGCGCTGGCGCTGATTGCCGCAAGCACGCTTGCGATTGCACAGGCGTATCCCTCCAGGCCGGTCCGGCTGATCGTCGGCTTTCCGCCGGGAGGCGCCGTTGACCTCCTGGCGCGCATCACCGCACCGAGGCTCAGCGAGAAGTGGGGACAGCAGGTCGTGGTGGACAATCGGCCGGGCGCGGGCAGCCGCATCGCCGCCGAGATCGCCGCGAAGGCTGCCGCCGACGGCTACACGCTGCTGATGATTACGAGCAGCCACGCGGTGGGCGCCGGCCTGTACGGGAAGCTCGCTTACCACCCGGTGGACTCTTTTGCCGCGGTGACACGGGTGGGCTCAACCCCTCTGGTGCTGCTGGTGCATCCCTCGGTGCCGGTAAGCTCGGTGAGGGAACTGATCGCGCTGGCGAAAGCGCGTCCCGGCCAGCGCAACTTCGGGTCCTCCGGCACGGGCGGCATCACGCATCTCGCCGGTGAACTGTTCAAG
>JACPEF010000153.1 GCA_016183675.1 Betaproteobacteria bacterium | reverse complement strand
GCCGCCGCGAGGGGGCCCTCGATCTGCCTCAGAATCTCCTCGGTCTGGGCCTTGCACGAGCCGCCCTTGTTGTCGGCGGTGGTGCCGGCGACGAATACCAGTCCGTTGTATTCGACGGCGCGGGACAGGACGGGGCCGGGATGGTGGCGCTTGATGGCGTTGCTCATCTTTTTCTCCTGATCGTGGATGGGACGCCGCGCGCAGCGCGCGGCGGACCCCGGATTTTCCTCCCCGGGCAGCGAGTTGACAACGCAGGGAATTGGAAGTGCCTTCCAATTCCCTTAATATTGCATTGATCTATCCACGTTAATCGGCGGCTGATCCGCCGCATTCCTGAACGGGTCCGACTGAAAGCTCCCTATGGACGATAGTGCGAAGGCAAAGCGGCCGCCGATGCCGCTAGAGGGTGTGCGCGTCGTCGAGTTCGTCCACATGGTGATGGGCCCGACCTGCGGCCTGATACTGGCTGACCTCGGCGCCGAAGTGATCAAGGTCGAGCCCATCGACGGCGACCACACGCGCAAGCTCGTCGCATCCGGCGCTGGCTTCTTTCCCACCTACAACCGCAACAAGAAGAGCATCGCGGTCGATCTCAAGTCGCCGCAGGGGCGCGAGATCGTGCTCAAGCTCGTGCGGACCGCGGACGTGGTGAGCGAGAATTTCCGCCCCGGCGCGATGGAAAAACTCGGTTTTGGCTGCAAATCGCTGCAGCGGACCAAGCCCGGGCTCATCTACTGCTCGCACAAGGGCTTCCTCGCGGGCCCGTACGAGCATCGCGCCGCGCTCGACGAAGTGGTGCAGATGATGGGCGGGCTTGCCTACATGACGGGGGGGCGCTACGTGCCGCTGCGCGCCGGGGCTTCGGTCAAGGACGTCATGGGCGGGCTGTTCGGCGCGATCGCGATTCTCGCCGCGCTCCACCAGCGGGGCGGCACCGGCAAGGGCCAGGAGGTGACAAGCGGGCTGTTCGAGAACAACGCGTTCCTCATGGCCCAGCACATGATGGAAGGGCTGATGACGGGGCAGCCGGTCACGCCGATGCCGGACCGCGTGCGGGCGTGGGCCGTATACGACATCTTCGATACCGCGGACGGCGAGAAGGTGTTCGTCGGCGTGGTCACCGATACGCAATGGAAGGTGTTCTGCGGGGCGTTCGGGCTCGAGGATTTCCTGTCCGACCCCGCGCTCGCGACCAATCCGCAGCGGGTGGAGGCGCGGGAGCGGATCATCCCGGCGGTTTCAGCGATCTTCGGCGGGCTCAGCAAGAGCGAGGCGCTGCGGCGGTGCGAAGATCTTGGGCTCCCCTTCGCCCCGATCGCCAGGCCCGAGGACCTCTTCGAGGACCCGCACCTGAACGCTTCGGAGGGACTCGCGCCGGTCACGCTCGCCAACGGCAAGAGGACCAAGGTGCCGGCGCTGCCGCTCGAGATGGACGGCCGGCGCTTCGGCACGCGGCTCGACGTGCCGCGCGCAGGCGAGCACACGCGCGAGCTGCTGTCGAAATTGGGCTACCGGGACACCGAGATCGAACGGCTGATCGCGGAGAAGGTGGTCGCCGTAGGATTTTGTCGGCCTGACGCCCAACAAAATCCTTAAGGAAAACGGCAATACCGTCTAGCAGAAGAAGGCAAGAACAGACCACAGTCCGAACGGCGCTAAGGATTTCGTCTGCCTGCAGGCCGACGAAATCCTAAAGTGAGCCGTTGATCGCGAAGTAGCCGATGAAGTAGACCCCGCCCGCCATCAAGGCGTAGATGACGATGTCCGGGAGCTTGCCGACGCTGCCGCGCGCGAGGCGGTTGTCCCGCCACATCTTGCCGAGAACGATGGCGCCGATCGTGACCGGTATCGCGATCAGGGGGTACTGGATCTGGATTTCCCAGACGTTTCCCAGGATGGTCTCGACCCATCCCTCCTCCTTGAACAGGTGGAAGGAAAGGCCCCCGATCCCGGCCAGGACCAGGGCGATTACGACAAAGGACTGAAGATACTCCAGGACCTGTTTCACCCGCTCCCCCCGGCGCGCGGCGCAATCATGGTCATAGGTAAGTGGCGCCTATTGTAGCAGCGGCCCGGCTTTGATGGTGCAGATACGCAACGCACGCGCGTTTCATGGTGTTAGAGGCGCTGAGCTCACACGCTGTCGCACACCGCTTGAGTGACGATCTCGGTGGTCGCCTCGCCGCCGAGGTCGGGCGTGTGGATCCGCCTGCCGGTCACGGTCTCGATGGCGCGCATCAGCCGCTGCGCGGCGTCCTTCTCGCCGAGGTGCTCGAGCATCATGGAGGCGGTCCAGAACGTCGCGACAGGATTGGCGATGCCCTTCCCGGTGATGTCGAAGGCCGAACCGTGGATCGACTCGAACATCGAGGGGAATTTCCGCTCCGGGTTGAGATTCGCGCTCGCCGCGGCGAGATCCGAGAGGATGTCGGCGTGCAGATTGGTGGCGACGATCGCGTCGAGCGTCCGCGGCTTGAGCACCATCTGCGTGGTGACGGCATCCACCAGCACGCGCCGGGTTTCGACCTCGGGATAATTTCCCGCCACCTCGTAGAAAATCTCGTCCCACATCACCATGGCGTGGCGCTGGGCGTTGGATTTCGTGACCAGGGTGAGATGCCGGCGCGGGCGGCCGCGCGCCAGCTCGAAGGCGAAGCGGTGGATGCGCGCCACCCCGGCGCGCGTGAACACCGAAGTCTCGGTGGCGACTTCCTCGGGCAACCCGCGATGCGCGCGGCCCCCGCTGCCGGAGTACTCGCCTTCGGAATTCTCGCGGATGATGACCCAATCGATCGCTTCACCACCGTGCAACGGGCTCCTGATGCCGGGCAGCACGCGCGCGGGACGCACATTGGCGTACTGGTCGAAGCCCTGGCAGATCGGCAGCCGCAGGCCCCACAGCGAGACGTGGTCCGGCACCTTGGGCGAGCCCACGGCGCCGAAGAAGATGGCGTCGAACTTCCTGAGCTGATCGAGCCCGCCTTCCGGAATGTAGCGGCCGTGCTTGAGGTAGTAGTCGCTGCTCCAGGGGAAGTGCTCCACCTTGAGCCGGAAGCCGCGGTCGCGGCCCGCCAGCACTTCGAGCACCCGGAGCCCGGCGCCGATCACCTCGACGCCGATGCCGTCACCCGGAATCGCCGCGATCCTGTATTCGCGCATTGCGTTGTCGGCCCGAGTTGTACGAAAAGCTGAACCGCCAAGGACGCCAGCCCTCATCCCTTCCCCTTCTCCCGAGTGGAGAAGGGCAAGCTCGAGCCTCCCCTCTCCACGCGTGGAGAGGGGTCGGGGGTGAGGATGGACGCCAAGGCTTTCTTCACGGGCGCCATTATATTGCACACTCTGGGCGAGGGAAGGTTCGGGACGGGTGCTGCGCTAGTGCCGTTCCAACTTGTTTCGCCGAATCGGATTGCCCAGCCTACCGGGGACGATCAGGCCCTTTAGAGCTGATTGGATTGCCATAGATAGTTGGAACGGCACTAGAATACGAGCAGCTGCCCTGCCTGAAGCCCGGGACGTGAAGATTCTTGCGCTCGACACTTCTACCGAATACTGTTCCGTCGCGTTGTGGCGCGACGGGGCCGTGGACGCGCGCGACACGGTCGCCGGGCAACGGCATTCCGAGCTGCTGTTGCCGATGGCGGACGAGCTGCTGCGCCGGCACGGCCTGCGGGTGCAGGAGCTCGACGGCATCGCCTTCGGGCAGGGGCCGGGATCGTTCACGGGGCTGCGCATCGCCTGCGGCGTGACGCAGGGGCTCGCGTTCGGCGCCGGGCTGCCGGTGGTGGGGGTCAGCACGCTGCTCGCGCTGGCGCAGGCCGCCCAGGCCGAGCGCGCGGTATGCTGCCTCGATGCGCGCAGGGGGGAGATCTATCATGCCGCTTATGTCCGGGCGGACTGCGGCTGGCGCGCGGTTCACGACGCCAGCCTGTGCGCGCCCGAAGGTGCTCCGCCGCTGCCGGCCGGGATATGGACCGGGTGCGGCAGCGGCTTTGCCGCGCACGAGGACGCGCTCAAGCGCCGTTACGCCGGCTGCCTCTCGGCTATCCTGCCGCAGGTGTACCCTCATGCGAGGGAGATCGCGCAGCTCGCGGTCCTGGAATTCGAGCAGGGCAGGGCGGTGCCCGCCGATCAGGCGGCGCCGGTGTATATCCGCGACAAGGTGGCGCACAAGAGCCTCTAACACAATGAATCACACGATGCGCTGTCACGATTTTGGCTGGTGGCGTAACCAGGCCATCTTGAGGCTACAGCGAGGGATGCCCGCCAACATCCGCGCTTCAAGCCAAAATCACGCCAGCCCTGAAGGGGTTGCGTCCAGAATCGCCGACGCGCCGGAACGTGGAGCAGGGATCGGCGGAACGAGGAGCAGGGGCCCGCTTGCGGGATGCGACCTTGAAGGCGCGTGTGAGGAACGCGCAATTTCCGGCGCTCTCCTGTCCCGCTCCGGGGTCGCATCCAAGCATGAGGCGCTTGGAACCTGCTCCGCCCTGCGCGGGACGCTTTGTCGCTCGGCTTGCCAATATCGACATATTGGCTGCGCCTCGCTTCGCGCCATCGCCAATTCTGGCTCGCAACGCACGCGCGCTTCATTGTGTTAGAGGCTCTGGGACCAACGAGCGATGAGCGCACAGCTAGGAACCTATCTCAGCGTTATTCGCGCGATGCGT
>JACPEF010000152.1 GCA_016183675.1 Betaproteobacteria bacterium | reverse complement strand
GAGGAATCCGGCCAGACCATCATCTCGGGGATGGGCGAGCTGCATCTCGAGATCATCGTCGACCGCATGCAGCGCGAATTCGGCGTGGCAGCCAATGTCGGCGCGCCGCAGGTCGCCTACCGCGAGACCATCAAGAAGTCGTGCGACAAGGTCGAGGGCAAGTTTGTCAAGCAAACCGGCGGTCGCGGCCAGTATGGCCACGTCTGGCTGAAGCTCGAGCCCAATGAGGCGGGCAAGGGGTATGAGTTCATCGACGCCATAAAGGGCGGCTCGGTGCCGCGCGAATACATCCCGGCGGTGCAAAAAGGCATTCTGGACGCAATCCCCAATGGTGTTCTGGCCGGATTCCCGGTGGTCGACGTGAAGGTCACGCTGTTCGATGGTTCGTACCACGAGGTGGACTCGAACGAGAACGCGTTCAAGATGGCGGGCTCCATCGCTTTCAAGGAAGGGCTGCGCCGCTCCCACCCGACGCTGCTCGAGCCGATCATGGCGGTCGAGGTGGAAACACCCGAGGATTTCATGGGCAACGTCGTGGGCGACCTCAACTCCCGCCGCGGCGTGATCCAGGGCATGGAAGAGATGCCGGGCGGCGGCAAGGCGATACGGGCGAAGGTGCCGCTCGCCGAGATGTTCCAGTATTCGACCACGCTGCGCTCGGCCACCCAGGGCCGCGCGACCTATACCATGGAATTCAAGCACTACGCCGAGGTGCCGAAGCAGATCGCCGAAGCCATCATCAACAAATTGACAGGCAAAGACGAGCAGAAATAAGGGGTGGATCATGGCCAAGAGCAAGTTTGAGCGCAGGAAGCCGCACGTGAACGTGGGCACGATTGGTCACGTGGACCATGGGAAGACCACGCTGACGGCGGCGATGACGGCGATTTTGGCGAAGAAGTTCGGGGGCGAGGCGAGGACCTACGAGCAGATCGATTCGGCCCCCGAGGAGAAGGCGCGCGGCATCACGATCAACACCGCGCACGTGGAGTATGAGACGGCGCAACGCCACTATGCGCACGTGGACTGTCCGGGGCATGCGGACTACATCAAGAACATGATCACCGGGGCGGCGCAGATGGATGGGGCGATCCTGGTGGTCTCGGCGGCCGATGGGCCGATGCCGCAGACGCGCGAGCACATCCTGCTCGCGCGCCAGGTGGGGGTGCCCTATATCGTGGTGTTCATGAACAAGGCGGACCTGGTCGATGACAAGGAGCTCTTGGAGCTGGTGGAGGTGGAGGTGCGGGAGTTGCTCTCCAAGTATGAGTTCCCGGGGGAGAAGACCCCGATCATCATCGGTTCGGCCTTAAAGGCGATGCAGGGCGACAAGGGGGAGCTGGGCGAGCAGGCGATCATGAAGCTGGCGGAGGCCCTAGATGCCTACATTCCCACCCCCAAGCGGGTCATTGACAAGCCCTTTTTGATGCCGGTGGAGGATGTGTTTTCGATCTCGGGGCGGGGCACGGTCGTGACCGGGCGGGTGGAGCGCGGGGTGATCAAGGTGGGCGAGGAGATCGAGATTGGGGTGATCAAGGTGGGCGAGGAGATCGAGATTGTGGGTCTGCGCCCGACGCAAAAGACGGTGTGCACGGGGGTGGAGATGTTCCGGAAGCTCTTGGATGAGGGGCAGGCGGGGGACAACGTGGGGATTCTCCTGCGCGGCACCAAGAGGGAAGAGGTGGAGCGGGGCCAGGTGCTCGCCAAACCCACCACCATTACCCCGCACACCAAGTTCACCGCCGAGGTCTACGTGCTCTCCAAGGAGGAGGGGGGCCGGCACACGCCGTTTTTCAATGGCTACCGGCCGCAGTTTTATTTTCGCACCACCGATGTGACCGGCTCCATTGAGCTGGCGAAGGGCACCGAGATGGTGATGCCGGGGGACAACGTCTCGCTCACGGTGGCCCTGATCCAGCCCATTGCGATGGAGGAGGGCTTGCGCTTCGCGATTCGAGAGGGCGGCAAGACGGTCGGTGCCGGCGTGGTGGCGAAGGTCATTGAATGACGGGGGATCGGGAGCTCGCGAGATCGTGAGATGGAAAAAGCGTTTTCGCTCTCGCGCCCTTACGCTCTCACGTGTTTACGATCACAGGCCAGTAGCTCAATTGGCAGAGCGTCGGTCTCCAAAACCGAAGGTTGGGGGTTCGAGACCCTCCTGGCCTGCCAACCGCTGGCGCGGAATGATGAGTGTTAAGTGTTTAGTTTTGAGTTTTTGGTGTTAACTCAACATTCAAAACTCATCACTCAACACTCCGAAGGAAAGATGCCAGACAAGATCAAGATGGCTGCGGCGGTGTTGCTGGTCACGGCGGGCGTGGCCGGTTTTTATTACCTGGACCAGAGCGCGATGATCATCCGCGTCGCTTCGGTGCTGGCCGGCCTGGCGGCTGCGGCGGCGGTGTTCTGGATGTCGGAGCCGGGCAAGCAGTTTTACTTGTTTGCCGAGGAGTCGGCCGCGGAAACGAAGAAAGTGGTGTGGCCGACGCGGAAGGAAACGTTGCAGACCACGGGCATAGTGTTCGTCTTCGTGGTGGTGATGGCCTTGTTCCTGTGGCTGGTTGACGCGGGGCTGCTATGGGCGGTGAAGAAGCTGCTGGATCAGAGCGGATGATGAGCAAGAAATGGTATGTGGTGCACGCCTACTCCGGGTTTGAGAAGAGCGTGCAGCGGACATTGCACGACCGCATCCAGCGCTCGGGCATGCAGGAAAAATTCGGGCAGATCCTGGTGCCGGTCGAGGAAGTGGTCGAGATGAAAGCCGGCCAGAAGGCGATCAGCGAGCGCAAGTTCTTCCCGGGGTACGTGCTGGTCGAGATGGAGATGACCGACGACACCTGGCACCTCGTGAAGAACACGCCGAAAGTGACCGGCTTCGTCGGGGGCACCGCGACCAAGCCCACGCCGATCTCGGAGAAGGAGGTGCAGAACATCCTGCACCAGATCCAGGAGGGCGTGGAAAAGCCGCGGCCCAAGGTGCTGTTCGAGGTGGGCGAAGCGGTGCGGGTGAAGGAAGGCCCGTTCGCGGACTTTCACGGCAACGTGGAGGACGTCAATTACGACAAGAACAAGCTGCGCGTGTCGGTGACGATTTTCGGGCGCTCCACGCCGGTGGAGCTCGATTTCAGCCAGGTGGAGAAGGCTTGAGCGATTTACCACAGAGACACAGAGTCAAAGAGAAAGCGGAGGGTTTTCAGGGTTTCCTCGGTGTCTCTGTGCCTCTGTGGTGAGGTTTGTATTCAACGGGGAGGGCGCTTTGAGCGCCCGTTAACACCCGGAAGGAGAGTCAGATGGCAAAGAAGGTTGTCGGCATCATCAAGCTGCAGGTGCCGGCGGGCAAGGCGAATCCCAGCCCGCCGATCGGCCCGGCGCTCGGCCAGCGCGGCTTGAATATCATGGAGTTCTGCAAGGCGTTCAACGCCGCGACGCAGAAGACGGAACCCGGGCTGCCGATCCCGGTGGTCATCACCGCGTACCAGGACAAGAGCTTCACCTTCGTGATGAAGACACCGCCCGCGAGCGTCCTCATCACCAAGGCGGCAAGGATAGAGAAAGGCAGCGCCCGGCCCAATACCGAGAAGGTGGGCAGGATCACGCGCGCGCAAGCGGAGGAAATCGCCAAGGCGAAGATGCCTGATCTCACGGCGGCGGATCTCGAGGCGGCCGTGCGTACCATCGCCGGCAGCGCGCGCAGCATGGGCGTGGATGTGGAGGGGGTGTAAATGGGCACCATCTCCAAGCGCTACAAGGCGATACGCGCCAAGGTGGACCGGGCGAAAGCGTATCCCGCGCAGGAAGCGCTCAAGCTCGTCAAGGAAAACGCCAACGCCAAGTTCAACGAATCGGTGGACGTTTCAATCAACCTCGGCATCGACACCAAGAAGTCCGACCAGACGGTGCGCGGCTCGATCGTGCTGCCGCAGGGCACGGGCAAGAGCGTGAGGATCGCGGTGTTTGCCCAGGGCGACAAGGTGGCCCAGGCCAAGGAAGCCGGCGCGGACATCGTCGGTCTCGAGGACCTTGCGAACGAGATCAAGGGCGGCAAGATGGATTTCGACGTGGTGATCGCCGCCCCCGACGCGATGCGGGTGGTGGGTCCGCTCGGCCAGATCCTCGGTCCGCGCGGCCTGATGCCGAATCCCAAGGTGGGTACCGTGACGCAGGACGTGGTGGCGGCGATCAAGAACGCCAAGGCGGGCCAGATCCAGTACCGCGCCGACAAGGCCGGCATCGTCCAGTGCACCATCGGTCGCGCGTCGTTCCCCGTGGAAGCGCTCACGGAAAACTTGAAGGCGCTGGTGGACGCGGTGAACAAGTCGAGGCCCTCGAACATCAAGGGGATCTATCTGAAGAAGATCTCGGTGTCGAGCACGATGGGCGTGGGCGTGCGCGTCGATCAGGCGAGTGTGTTGAATTGATTTGTCGCCGTAACGGTCTCGGGTCGTCGGAGTAACGGATCTGTGACCCGTGACTAGCGACTCGTGACTGGATTTGGAAAGGAGTTAGACCTTGGGCCTCAATCTGGAACAGAAGCACGCTGTGGTGGCCGAGGTGAGCGCCCAGCTCGCCAAGGCCCAGGCCGTGATACTGGCCGAGTACCGCAGCCTCGCGGTCGGGCAGATGACCGAACTGCGCAGGAAAGCGCGCGGCTCGGGCGTCTACCTGCGCGTGCTCAAGAACACGCTCGCGCGCCGCGCGGTCGCCGATACGCCGTTCAAGGGGCTCGCGGACAAGATGGTCGGTCCGCTCGCCTACGGCATTTCGAACGATCCGGTGGCGGCGGCCAAGGTGCTGCACGAGTTCGCCAGGGACAACGAGAAGTTCGTGATCAAGGCCGGCGCCATGCCCAACGTGGTGATGACGCCGCGAGACGTGGCGGAGCTCGCAACGATGCCGAGCCGCCGGGAACTGCTCTCGAAGCTCCTGCGAACCCTGCAGGCACCGGTCGCGAAACTCGTCCGGACGCTCAACGAGGTCCCGGGCAAGTTCGCGCGCACGCTCGCTGCGCTACGCGACCAGAAGGAGAAGGCTGCGTAATGCCGCGCGCCGATCGATCAACTTTGAACTCGAAACTCGAAACTTTGAACTAGGAGATGGGCATGGCTATTGCCAAAGCAGAGATACTCGACGCAATCGCGAACATGACGGTCCTGGAGCTCTCGCAGCTCATCAAGGACATGGAAGAGAAGTTCGGCGTTTCCGCCGCGGCCGCGACCGTGGCCGTGGGGACGCCGGCCGCGGGCGCCGCCACCGCTGCCGGTGCGGCGGCCGAGGAGAAGACCGAGTTCACAGTCGTGCTCAACGCCGTGGGGGCCAACAAGGTCAACGTCATCAAGGTGGTGCGCGCCGTGACCGGCCTCGGCCTCAAGGAAGCGAAGGACCTGGTGGACGGCGCTCCCAAGCCGGTGAAGGAGGCGGTGTCCAAGGCCGATGCGGAGAGCATCCTGAAGCAACTGACCGAAGCCGGCGCAACCGGCGAGATCAAGTAACCGCGATGCGGACGCGTGGCTGGCGCGCACCCGCCAGCCCTGATCCTCTTTTGAACGGGCCGCGAGTTTCGCGCCGCCCCGGGCCGCCCGGTCCGAGGCGGGCGTTGCGGCCTTTGTCGTTCACTGTCTGATTTTTTGCCTGGAGCCGATATGGCGTACTCCTTCACCGAGAAAAAGCGCATCCGGAAGAGCTTTGCCAAGCGGGACAACGTGCTGCCGGTGCCGTTCCTGCTGGCCACCCAGCTCGACTCGCATGCGGCGTTCCTGCAAGCGAACGTCGCGCCGGAGAGCCGCAAGACCGAGGGCCTGCAGGCCGCGTTCAAGAGCATTTACCCGATCCAGAGCCACTCCAAGAACGCGCGGCTCGAGTTCGTAAGCTACGCGCTCGGCGAGCCGCCGTTCGACGTCAAGGAGTGCCAGCAGCGGGGGCTCACCTACGCGGCGCCGCTGCGCGCCAAGGTGCGGCTGGTGATCATGGACAAGGAAGCGGCGAAGCCGACGGCCAAGGAGGTGAAGGAGCAGGAAGTCTACATGGGCGAGATCCCGCTCATGACCACCACCGGCTCGTTCGTGATCAACGGCACCGAGCGCGTGATCGTGTCGCAGCTGCACCGTTCGCCCGGCGTGTTCTTCGAGCACGACCGCGGCAAGACGCACTCCTCCGGGAAGCTCCTGTTCTCGGCGCGGGTCATTCCCT
>JACPEF010000144.1 GCA_016183675.1 Betaproteobacteria bacterium | reverse complement strand
CCACAGCGGACACAGAGTTCACGGAGTGTGATCCGCGATGCGCGGTCCGCGATGGACAACGGGCCTTCGCATCCCGCATCCCGTATCCCGCATCCCGAACCCTGAATTTTCATTCCCTGTGTTCTCTGTGCTCTCTGTGGCCGAGGTTTGTTTTGGGTTAGTCTCATCCGTGTTCAACGGCGGTTTCGTTTTTTGTGGGGCCTGACTTATGGCAGACCTGTGGAAGCTCAGCGCAATGGAAGCGGTGGCGTTGCTCAGGAAGGGGGAAGTCGCGCCGCGCGAGCTGGTTGATGCCGCGGCGGACCGCATCGCGCAGACCAATCCGAAGATCAACGCGCTCGTCACCCTTTGCGTGGAACGCGCCCGCGAGCACGCAGCGCGGCTCGAAAAGCTCGACCGCCCGAATCCCGCTCCGCAGTTCCTCTACGGTCTGCCGATCGCGGTCAAGGACAATACCGATGTCGCGGGCGTGCGCTGCACCTCCGGCTCGCGCGTCTACGAGAACCGCATCGCGGCCGCCTCCGACATCATCGTGGAGCGGCTGGAGCGCAACGGCGCAATCGTGATCGGGAAATCCAACCTGCCGGAGTTCGCCGCCGGCGGCAACACCTTCAACGAGGTGTTCGGCGCCACCCGCAACCCGTGGGACACGCGCATGAGCGCGGGCGGCTCATCCGGCGGGTCCACGGCCGCGCTCGCCGCAGGGCAGGTGTGGCTCGCCACCGGTGGCGATTTCGGCGGGAGCATTCGCCAGCCCGCGAGCTTCTGCTCGGTGACGGGATTGCGCCCCGGTCCCGGCATGGTGCCGCGCCAGCAGAAGCAGCCGTTCTCGGCCTTGTCGGTGGAAGGCCCGCTCGCGCGCACCGTGGCAGACGTGGCCCTGATGTTCGACGCGGAAGCAGGGTTTCATCCCCTCGATCCGTTGTCGCAGACGGGACCGCACCCCTCGTTTGCAGCCGCGGCGGCGCGCCCGCAGCGGCCCGGCCGCGTCGCATTCAGCGCTGATCTGGGCATCGCGCGCGCGGTGGACCGGGAGGTTCGGGCGCTGACCAGAGCGGCGGCGGAAAAACTCGCGCGCGACGGCGTGACGGTGGAGGAAGCGCATCCCGACCTTTCCGACGCGGAGAAGACTTTTCTCACGCTGCGCGGGGTGGTCTTCATCGCGCGTCACGCGCAGCTGCTCGAGAAATACCGCGACCGGTACAAGCCGGAAATCATCGAAAACACCGAGTTCGGGCTCGGCCTCAAGCCCGCGGAGATCGTCGCGGCGGAAATCGCGCAGGGCGAGCTGATCCGGCGCGCGGCGAAGTTCTTCGAGAGCTACGACCTGCTGTTGTGCCCGGTGGTGACCTGCCCGCCGTTCGACGTCAGCTTGCGCTATCCCGCCGCTGTCGAAGGAGTGCGCGTCGAGGGCTACATGGACTGGCTGATCCTCACTTACGCCATCACCGCGACCGCGTGCCCGGCGATGTCGCTCCCGTGCGGGTTCACGCGCGGGGGGCTGCCCGTCGGCCTGCAGGTGGTCGGCAGGCCGCGCGGGGAAGTGGCCTTGTTTTCGGCCGCGGCGTACATCGAAGCCCTGCTGAACGTCACGCCCCGCGCGCCGATCTACCCGCGCTAACGACGGTGACGAAGTAATGAAGTGACGAAGTGACGAAAGAAAATGTCGGGTCTCTTGGTTCTCGTCACCCCGTCACCCCGTCACCCCGTCACCTCGTCACCACGACGCGTACAAAAAAACCCCGGCTTACGCCGGGGAAAACAGGGGAGGGATGGAAACCCGCTCGGAGGAAGATCCATCCGGCGGGACGCAACCTGTATCGTCAGCCCGAGCTACTTCATTCGCCGGCCGACTTCGTAGCCGACCACCGCGCCCGCACCTGCGCCGACGACTGTGCCCGCAGCGCTGCCGGTGAACGCCGAGCCCACGAGTCCGCCCACCACCGCACCGGTTGCGGCGCCAATCTGGGTATGGGTCGGATTGGCAGCGCACGCTCCGAGCACCAGGCTCAGAACGATTGCAGACGCCATTGCAAATGACTTGTCCACGGCCGACTTCTGGGTGTTGCACGAGTCCTTCCCGAAAGACAGCACGGCCTGTGCCAGATGAGATTTGCAGTGTGAAATCAGGCACATGAGCTCCGGGCCGTGGTCCTTGGTCACAACCAGAACGTCGCCGCGAGACGACGGGTTCGACACGGCGGAGAGTCATCTGCCTGAGGCCAAGTGGCTTTTCCTGTCGCTGCCGCCCGACACCCGCGTTGCGCGCCCAGTGACACCCTCTGACGCGACCCGGGCCGCCGTGCCGGGATTCCAGCACGATCCCGTCACCCGGTTAGGTCCGCGCCGCCGTTGGTCGGTCGCCGCTGCGCGTTCGTGGGCCAGCGTGTGACGTCGGGCACGCATGCCTACCCTGGCACGGAACGTGCGGTTGGATAGGCAGGTAAGATCGCATTGGAGACTAACGTGACTGTTCTGGTAGTTGCCCTCGTGCTGCTCTTCGGCGTCGTCGCCGTATGGGCCGGATGGCACCTCATCGACCTGGACCGCGAGCGCACCGGGCGCCGCCTGGCGGGCGGCCGCGCCGGCGCCGGAAAGGCGAAATCCGGGGGAGGCGGCAGGCGCCTGGAGCCGCTGCGCGTTCGAATTTGCGTGCGGCAGATCCGTGGCGCCCGCCACGCTCAAGCCTAGTGCCGTTCCAACTATTTATGCCAATTCCAGTCGGCTCTGAGAGTGATGACTCCGGTCGGTAAGCGAGCCACCCAGGTTCGGCGAAACAAGTTGGAACGGCACTAGGGAGCGCCGGCCGCGGCGGTGCATGGAGGCCGCGCGCAGCGCAGCCCGCTGAAAAACTCCCGCGCCAGCTCGAGTGCGCCGCCGCCGAAGGTCGCGGCGAAGGCCTCGTCGAAGCGCGCGCGGTTCTGCAGCTCAAGCAACATCCGCCGGAAGCCGTCCTCGCCGAGCGCCTTGAGGTGGGCGAGGAACATCATGCTCTGGCGGTAGAACATCGTGGTTTTCAACCCCCACTGCCCGGCGTTCTTGCGCCCCGTAGGGTCGTGGGCGCCATCGGGCAGGAAATGTTCGCCCGCCGCAATCGCGCGCCGCGCGTCTTCTTCGCTAACCAGATCGGCGCCGCCCCCTGAGGCGACGAGCGACGCCAGCCCCTCGTGGAACCACACCGGGATGCCCATCGTGTAGTGGCCGAGGCTCTGGCCGAGATGCAGGTGGGAGAGCTCGTGCACCAGGATGGGATGCAGCCGCTCGGGCTCGCGCTCGAACAGCCGTGGCGCGAGCAGCAGGCGGTTCTCGTAGATGACCGCCGCGGTGAAGCGCGGCGCTCCGGGCACGTTCCGCGCGAAGCACGCATCGCTGCCGCACACGTGGACCGCCACCGGCGCGGCGAAGGGACGGTAGTGACCCGCTTCCACCTGTGCCATCGCTGCGGGGAGGATCGCCGCCACGCGTTCGGCATATTCGCGCGCGCCCGCCTCGTAACGCACGCGCTGGTCGGCGGCGAGAACCTCGAAGCGCGACAGATCGTCGCCTGCATCGCGGTGAGGTTCGATCGCGGCGCACCCCGCGAAGAACAGGGCCGCCGCGGCAGTGATTCCGGCTCTCATGCCACAGTATTGTAATTCCCAAGAGCGCATATCAAAATCAAGAACATCAAACCACAGAGACACAGAGATCACGGAGAAAGACAACACAATGAAGGGCGGCTCGAGTCGGGCAATGCTCTGTGTTCTCTGTGCCTCTGTGGTTAATGGCTTATCGTCATGAGCGAAGCCAAGCCTTTTCCGCTGCAAGGCATCAGGGTGATCGAGCTCGGAACGCTCATCGCCGCGCCGTTCTGCGCGCGCCTGCTCGCCGAGTTCGGCGCCGAAGTGATCAAGATCGAATCACCCGACGGCGGCGATCCGCTGCGCAAGTGGCGCAAGCTCCACCAGGGCACCTCTTTGTGGTGGTACGTGCAGGGGCGCAACAAGAAGTCGCTCACGCTCGATCTCAAGCATCCCGAAGCGCAGGAGATCGTGCACAAGCTGGCGAGGCACGCCGACATCGTGGTGGAGAATTTCCGGCCGGGCGCGATGGAGAAGTGGAACCTGGGCTGGGAGCGGCTCTCGAAGATCAACCCGCGGCTCATCATGGTGCGGCTCTCCGGTTTCGGCCAGACCGGTCCCTATCGCGACCGGCCGGGTTTCGGCGCGATCGCGGAATCCATGGGGGGACTGCGTTACGTCACCGGCTATCCCGACCGCCCCCCGGTGCGGGTGGGCGTCTCGATCGGGGATTCGATCGCCGCGCTGCACGGGGTGATCGGAGCGCTCATGGCGCTGCACCACCGCAACGTGAACGGCGGGCGCGGCCAGTTCGTGGACGTCGCTCTGTATGAAGCGGTGTTCAACATGATGGAAAGCGTGCTGCCCGAGTACGACATGTTCGGTTTTGTCCGCGAGCGCAGCGGCGCGTCGCTCCCCGGCATCGTGCCGTCCAACACCTACGTCACGCGCGACAACAAGTATGTCGTGATCGGCGCGAACGCCGACCCCATCTTCAAGCGCATGATGAACGCGATCGGCCGGCCCGACCTCGCGAACGATCCTCAGCTCGCGCACAACGACGGGCGCGTGGCGCGCACCGAGGAAATCGAAAAAGCAATCGGCGAATGGGTCGCCGCGCACGACCTGGAGCGCGCGTTGGATGTGCTGGAGAAGGCCGACGTGCCGAGCAGCAAGATCTTCGACATCGCCGACATCGTGAAGGACGCGCACTACGCCGCGCGCGAGATGATCCGCCCCCATCGCCTGAAGGACGGCACGCTGCTCAAGCTTCCCGGCATCGTGCCCAGGATGTCCGAAACGTCCGGTGACACGAGGTGGGTGGGGCCGGAGCTCGGCGAGCACACCGCCGAAGTGCTCGCCGCGCTCGGCTACAGCGAGGAGCAGCAGCGGCAGCTGAAGCGGCGCGGAATTATCTGATGAAGAATCCGCTAAGTAGTCGCGGCTGCCACATCGGGTGGTAGAGTGTCCTTCCCACGCGAGCAGACGTTCTCGGTCGGGCTCGCGGATTCTTAATGAAAGAACTTGACGGGTTAAGTTGGCTCTCGGACGTTGCCATCCTGCTCCAGGTATATTGCGGGTAAACCCCCTGGAAAGAAATCTTGAGTAGTCCTTCCTTAAGAAAAAACCTCGCGCCGGGGGTGGAGCGGCGCGAGGTTTTTTCTTGGGCGATGTACGACTTCGCCAACTCCGGCTACACGACCGTCGTCATCACCGCGGTCTTCAACGCCTACTTCGTCGCCGAGGTCGCGGGCAACGCGCCGTGGGCGACGTTTGCCTGGACCGCCGCGCTCGCGGTGTCCTACGCGCTCATCGTGCTCACCGCGCCGGTGATCGGCGCCTACGCCGACGCTCACGCGGCGAAGAAGCGACTGCTTCTCTTCACCACCGTCGGCTGCATCGTGTTCACGGCCGGGCTCGCCACGGTGGGGCGCGGCGATCTCGCCCCCGGCATCGCGCTCATCGTGCTGTCCAACTTTTTCTTCGGCACCGGCGAGAACCTGATCGCGGCGTTCCTGCCCGAGCTCGCGCGTGGGGAGGCGCTCGGGCGCGTCTCGGGCTGGGGCTGGAGCCTGGGCTACATCGGAGGGTTGATCGCCCTCGGCGCCTGCCTCGGCTACGTTGCCTGGGCGCAAGCCCAAGGTGCGCCCGCGACCGAATTCGTGCCGGTGACGATGCTGATCACCGCCGTCATTTTCGCGGTGGCGAGCTTGCCGACTTTCGTGTTCGTGCGCGAGCGCGCACAGCCGGTGTCGAGCAGCGGCGAGCTCGCGCGCGGCGCCTTCGCGCGGCTCCGCGAGACGCTCAGGCACGCGCGCCGCTACATCGATCTGTGGCGCTTCCTGCTGTGCCTGGTCTTCTACCAGGCGGGGATACAGACAGTGATCGCGCTCGCCGCGATCTACGCGCAGCAGGTCATGGGCTTTACCACGCGCGACACGCTCACCCTGATCCTCGTGGTAAACGTCACGGCGGCGGTGGGCGCTTTCGTCTTCGGTCAAATCCAGGACCGCATCGGGCACGTTCGCACCATCGTGCTGACGCTGATCGGGTGGCTGCTCGCGGTGGTGCTCGCGTGGGCGGCGCAAGGGCCGCTGCTCTTCTGGGTCGCGGCCAACCTGGTCGGGCTCTGCCTCGGTTCCAGCCAATCGGCGGGGCGCGCGCTAGTGGGCTACCTCAGCCCGCCCGCGCGCACCGCGGAATTCTTCGGGCTGTGGGGGCTCGCGGTGAAGCTTTCCTCCATCTTTGGGCCGCTCACCTACGGGCTCGTCACCTGGGTGACCCAGGGTGATCACCGGCTCGCAATCCTGGCGACGGGGGCGTATTTTGTCCTGGGCATGTGGATCATCGCCGGCCTGGACGTGGCGCGCGGCCGCCGGGCGGCCCTGGCGGCCGGCTAGCGCGCTACCGGCCGGTTACACTACAATCTTTCCCTCGAAAACAGGCTCGATCGAACCGCGCGACGCCGCGATCCCAGGGGACACATGGCGCTCAGATGGATAGGGGGCAAGGTCGACCACCCCATGGCCGACGCCAAGCAGGCGCGTCAGATCATTGACGAGCTGCCGGCGGGCGACGCCTCCAAGGCGCTCGAGGAGATCACCTACTGGCTCGAGACGATCAACCAGACCGAACAATTCAAGCTTCTCCGGCGGCTCGAGAACGTCGACCTGCTCGACGGCGCGGCGCAGAACCACCAGCGCAAGCTCACGCGCGACTACCTCTCGATGCCGCGCCAGCTGAAGTTCCAGGAAAATCGCCTCTGGACCGCGATGTTCGGCTTCTGGAAGCAGCTCGGGGACGCGTACCTCAGGTGCCTCGACCAGCAGGAGAGCGCCATCGCGATCAGCGTCACGGGGATCAGGAAGAATCCGGCGATGATCGCTGCGCGCGCCATGCGCGCGCTGACCCTCCAGCTCAAGTGGACACTGCTGCGCTACGGGCCGGTCGAGGCGCGGATCTGGTCCGAACTCGCCCGCCTCTATCGGGCTGCCGAGTCGAAAGGCTTCGCCGACAGCGTCATCGAGGTCTATCCGGGGTCCCACGGCGCGGGGAGCGTCAAGGAGCAGTTTCTCAAGGCGATGATGCTCGCTGCCTCGTCGACCGACGGCCTGCCGCCGGTGCGCCAGGAGGTCGCGGAACGCGCGGTCGCGCATTTCTCGTCCGCGTTCCGGCTTTCGACCAGGGCGGAAGGTTGCACCCATTGTTTCGATCTCGCCAACCCCAAAGCGCCGGTGCGGCTGTTCAAGGGGGCCCAGCCCACGGCGACGCTGCGCTTTTTCGGCGCGGGCGACGGATACGCCCAGTTGATCCAGCTGCTCGCGCAGATCCAGGCGAAAGGCGCCATCCCGTCGGACATCAACCTCCGGGGCAGCTACGAGAACGATGTCGTGGTCGGCGTGCTCAGGCACGTGGCCCAGTACTGGTCGGACAAACTCCCGGCGCGCAGCTCCGAACGGCAGAAGATCTCGGGGCGCATCACGGTCGTGCCGGGCCTCAACGAGATTCTGCAAACGATCGAGCCGTCCAACGACGACACGCTCGACTTCAGCCAGGAACAGCAGGCGGAGAGCTGGCTCG
Source organism: Betaproteobacteria bacterium (assembly GCA_016183675.1). GTDB lineage: Bacteria > Pseudomonadota > Gammaproteobacteria > Burkholderiales > SG8-41 > SG8-41. The sequence continues at coordinate 8,790 of JACPEF010000144.1, read as the reverse complement.
TGGAAAACGTGAGCGACGACGGCTACGGCGCCATCATACCGACGGTGAAAAGCGACTGGATCAGGGTCGGCACGCTGATCGGCATGCAGAGCGAGACCACCAAGTACTGGGGCATCGGGTTGATCCGCCGAATCGCGCGCGACGAGCAGAACCAGGGCCGCGTCGGCATCCAGGTGCTGTCGAAGACCGCGATCCCGATCAAGATATCCAAGTCCGGGACGATTTCGTCGTTCAAACCTCACCGCGAGCCGCAACGCGGGATCCTCCTCTCGACCGCGCCGGACGCCCAAGGCGAGATCGGGGTGGTGATGCGCGAGGGCATCTTCAACCCCCGGGACAGCCTTGCGATGATGGTTCGCGACAAGACCTACCTGCTCCTGCCCGCGCGCATGGTCGAAGCGGGCGAGGATTTCGACTGGGCGAAGTTCAAGGTCATGCAAAAAAGCGCGTAGCGTGCTACGCGCTTTTTTTAAACAAAGCAGGGAGGGTGACGAGGGAGGCGCGGCCTCGGTGGCGCCGCTTGTCTATCGCGTCATGCCTTTGTTATCGCAAAATACGCGTTAGCCATTTTGCGATGTCCTGAATCTCCTCCAGGCACACCGAGTGCTGCATCGCGTACTCGTGCCACTCCACCGGGTAGCCCAGGCCGGCTAGAAACGTCCGGGAGCCCGTGCCCATGAGGTAGGGCACGACCGGGTCGAAGGTGCCGTGCGCCATGAAGACGGGTGTTCCCTGGTTGGCGGAAGCCGCTTCCTGCGGCAGGCTTTCGGCGAGCGGGAGATAGGTGGACAGCGCCACCACGCCGGCGAGCCTGGAGGGGCAGCGTAATCCGGTTTGCAGCGCGATGGCGCCGCCCTGGGAAAACCCGGCGAGCACGATCTTGTCGCTGCCCACTCCGCGCCGGACTTCCCCTTCGATCAGGGCCGCGATTCCCGCCTGTGACTCGCGCACTCCCCGCTCGTCCGTCTGGCGCGATTTGCCCTCCAGGTCGCCGAAGGTGACGTCGTACCAGGCGCGCATCACGGCACCACCGTTGATCGTCACCGGACGCATCGGCGCGTGCGGGAAGACGAATCGGATCGCCGGCGCCCCCGGGAGGCCGAGCTCGTGCACGAACGGCACGAAGTCGTTGCCGTCGGCGCCGAGCCCGTGCATCCAGATGACCGAAGCACTGGGGTTCTTGCCTGTTTCTATCTCAATCGCGTCGAGGAGCTTGCCCATCAGTCGGACGGGACGTGAGTCGTGAGATCGTGAGATCGTGAAAAGCCGGGAGATCGTCAGATCGGGAGAGCGATAGAAACCGGGAGGACGGGAAATCGGGAGATCGGGAAATCGGGAGATCGAGAAAGGGCTTTGTATCGCCCTCCCGCACTCACGCTCTCACGTGTTCATGGTCTTTCGCTTTCACGCCCTAACGGAATTTGTCGCGCTCACGCTCTCACGACCGGACGCCCTCACGGTTTCTTGGGACGGATGGCGGACTTGGGACGGAACGCCTTCACGACGGCCTCATTGGTTTCAATATAGGGCCCGCCGATGAGGTCGATGCAGTAGGGCACCGCGGCGAAGACGCCCGGCACGATCTGCTCGCCGTTCGGTCCCTTCACGCCCTCGAGGGTTTCCCGGATCGCCTTCGGCTGGCCGGGCAGGTTGAGGATCAGCGCCTGTTTCCGGATCACGCCGACCTGGCGCGAGAGGATCGCGGTCGGCACGAACTTGAGGCTCACCTGGCGCATCTGCTCGCCGAATCCCGGCATCACCTTGTCCGCAATCGCAAGGGTCGCGTCGGGGGTCACGTCACGCTGCGCCGGGCCGGTGCCGCCGGTGGTGAGCACGAGGTGGCAGCCGTCCCTGTCCACCAGCTCCTTGAGCGCCGACTCGATCACGGCTCGCTCGTCGGGGAGGAGGCGCGTCACCGTCTTCCACGACGGCGATGCGATCGCCTTCCTCAACCATTCCTCGAGCGCCGGGATGCCTTCGTCCTGGTAGACGCCTTGCGAGGCGCGGTCGCTGATTGAGACCAGACCGATTATCAGTTCTTCCTGTGCTGTCATGGCGCAAAAGTATAGCAGTGAGGACGTCAAGAAGTGACGAGAAATGGTGACGAGAACTGGTGACGAGAACGGGTGACGGGTGAACTTCATCACCATCCTTCATCACCATCTTTCATTACCATCTTTCGTCATTCCTTTCTCTATCAGGGCACGTAGGCCTGATAGAGAGCGCGGTAGCTCTTCGGCGGCCGATTCGCCGCGTGCTCGGCGAGCGCGCTGCGGACCAGCGCTCGCAGCCGCCGCGCGTCGGCCTGCGGATGCACGGCCAGCAGTTCGGCGAGGGCGCCGGGCTCGGCCAGCAGCCGCTCACGCCACAGCTCGGTGCGCTTGAGCAGCGCAGTGTGCCCGCGCGCGCGTGCCCGCCATGCGTCGAGCGCCGCGCGGATCGGCACCGGGTCCATTCCGCGCATGAGTTTTCCGATGTACTGGAGCTGCCGGCGCCGCGCCTCGTGCGTCGTGATGCGCCGCGCTTCCAGCACCGCGTCGCGCAACGCTTCGGGCAGCTCGATCATCGCGAGCCGCTCCTCGTTGAGCGCTACCAGCTCGACGCCGAGATCCTGCAGCGCAAGCACCTGCCTCTTGCGCTGCGTCTTGCTAATCGGCATCGGCGGCGAGTGCCTCATGATGTCCCGTCGCGAAGATTGGAGCCATCCTGCCAGCACACGCAGCGGTGCCGCCGATACATGGCTTGGAATTTATTGCTGCGCTTCCGTGTTTCCACTAATCGGCGCCCCGGAAAAGCCTCTATTAGCTGCTATGATATCGCCTCCCAGTCTTACTTCGGTCCGCGCTGAAGGGCGCCGATCGCCGATGCCCGATTCGCATTTTTCCCACAGCGACGCGACCCTCAGGCAAATCGCCCGGGACGTCCTCGCCTACGCGGCGCAGGGCGGCGCCGGCGCCGCCGAAACCGAGGTGAGCGAAGGTTTCGGGCAAGCGGTCACGGTGCGCCGCGGCGAGGTCGAAACCATCGAGTACAACCGCGACAAGGGCATCGGCGTCACCGTCTACCTCGGAAAGCAGCGCGGGCACGCCAGCACGACCGATTTCTCGACGCAGGCGATACGCGACACGGTGGACGCGGCGCTCTCGATCGCGCGCTTCACCGCGACCGACGAGTGCGCCGGGCTCGCGGAAGAGGACATGCTGGCAAGGGACGTCCCGGATCTCGACCTGTGGCACCCGTGGGGGCTGCCGGTGGAGCGCGCCATCGCGCTCGCCACGGCGTGTGAAACGGCCGGCCTGGCGGTCGATGCGCGCCTCACCAATTCCGAGGGCGCGACGGTGTCCACGCAGGAATCGCGTTTCATCTACGGCAACACGCTCGGCTTTCTCGCCGGCTATCCCGGCTCGCGCCACGGAGTATCGTGCGCGCTGGTCGCCGGGAAGAACGACGAGATGCAGCGCGACGACTGGTACGAAACAAGCCGTGACGCCGCCGAGCTGCCGCCCGCCGAGAGCGTGGGGCGCCGCGCCGGGGAGCGCGCGGCGCAACGGCTCGGTGCGCGCAAGATCGCGACCGCGCAGGTACCCGTGCTGTTCGAGTCGCCGGTCGCATCGAGCCTCCTGGGGCACTTCGTCTCGGCCGTTTCCGGCGGCAACCTCTACCGCAAGTCTTCGTTCCTGCTCGACAGCGCGGGCCAGCAGGTGTTTTCGCCGCGGGTGGGCATCAGCGAGCAGCCGCACGTGCCGAAGGGCCTCGCGAGCTCGGCGTTCGACGAAGAAGGAGTCGCGACGCGGCCGCGTGAGGTGGTCAGGGACGGCGTGGTGCTGGGCTATTTCCTCAGCAGTTATTCCGCGCGCAAGCTCGGGCTGAAGTCCACCGGCAACGCTGGCGGCAACCACAACCTGGTCCTTCAGGACACCGGCACGGACTTTGCGGGACTGCTGAAGGCGATGGGCACGGGCCTGCTGGTCACCGAGCTGCTGGGGCACGGAGTCAATGCCGTCACCGGGGACTATTCGCGCGGTGCTGCGGGCTACTGGGTGGAAGGCGGCGCGATCGCGTATCCGGTGCAGGAAGTCACGATCGCCGGCAACCTCAAGGACATGTTCCGCGCCATCGTAGCGGCCGGCAACGACGTGATACGCCGTGGTTCTCGTCAATGCGGGTCCATTTTGATCGAGCGCATGACCGTCGCGGGCGATTAGAAGGAAAAATTAAAACCGAAGTTTCTGAAGCGGGCAGGGGCGCGCGCCGCGCGATGTCGCCTCCCTGCCGTCGGCACCGGGCGCCGCGCTTTGGTGCTAAAATCAACAGTTTAGAAAGCGACCGCCTTCTTCATGTATTCCATCAAGGACACCGTCGAAAGCTTCGATCCGGAGGTGTGGCGCGCGATCGAGGGGGAGTGCCGGCGCCAGGAGGATCACATCGAGCTGATCGCTTCCGAGAACTACGCGAGCCCGCGCGTGCTGCACGCCATGGGGACGGTGCTCACCAACAAGTATGCCGAAGGCTATCCCGGGAAGCGCTATTACGGCGGCTGCGAGTACGTGGACATGGCCGAGAGCCTCGCGATCGAGCGCGCGAAGAAGCTGTTCCACGCGAGCCATGCCAACGTGCAGCCGCACTCGGGCGCGCAGGCGAACGCAGCGGTGTACTACGCGGCGCTGCATCCGGGCGACACCCTGCTCGGCATGGCGCTCGACGCGGGCGGCCATCTCACGCACGGCGCGCCGGTGAACCTGAGTGGACGTTACTACGACGCCGTCACCTACGGCCTCGATCCCGAGACCGAGGAGATCGATTACGCGGAAGTCGAGGAGCTCGCGCACGTCAGGAAACCGAAGCTCATCGTCGCCGGCGCCTCTGCCTATTCGCTGGTGATCGACTGGAAGCGCTTCCGCGCGATCGCGGACAAGGCGGGCGCGCTGCTGATGGCGGACATCGCGCACTACGCGGGCCTGATCGCAGCCGGCCTCTACCCGAACCCGGTCGGCATCGCCGACTTCGTGACCAGCACCACCCACAAGACGCTGCGCGGGCCGCGCGGCGGCCTGATCCTGGCGGATGCCCAGCACGAGAGAGTGCTCAACTCGGCGGTGTTCCCCGGCACGCAGGGCGGGCCGCTGATGCACGTCATCGCGGCCAAGGCCGTCGCGTTGAAGGAAGCGATGACGAAGGAGTTCAAGGAGTACCAGGAGCAGGTGCTGGACAACGCGCGGGTGATGGCCAAGGCGCTGCAGGAGCGCGGCTATCACATCGTTTCCGGCCGCACCGAGTGCCACATGTTCCTGGTCAACCTGCGCGACAAGAGCGTGACCGGGCGCGACGCTGAAGCGGCGCTCGGAAGAGCGCGCATCACGGTCAACAAGAACGCGGTGCCCGACGACCCGCAGAAGCCGATGATCACGAGCGGCATCCGCATCGGCTCTCCGGCGATGACCACGCGCGGATTCAAGGAGATCGAGGCGGAGGTGCTCGCGAACCTGATCGCGGACGTGCTGGACGCGCCGGATGACGAGCGGGTGATCAAGCGCGTCGCGGGCGAAGTGAAAAAGCTGTGCCAAAAATTTCCCGTATACGGCTGACGCCGGTTCCGAGTTCCGTGTTCAAAGTTCAAAGTTCGAAGTTCAGAATTCAAGTCCGAAACCCGGAACCTTGAACCTGGAACCTTGAACATGATTCTATGAAGTGTCCCTTCTGTAACTCGGCCGACACACAGGTGATCGACTCGCGCGTGAGCGACGACGGCGACAGCATCCGCCGCCGCCGCAAATGCGCCGCCTGCAACAAGCGCTTCACCACCTATGAAACGGTGGAGCTGCGCATGCCGCAGGTGGTCAAGCAGGACGGCAGCCGCGCCGAGTTCGATCTCGACAAGCTGCGCACCGGCTTCATGCGCGCGCTGCACAAGCGGCCGGTGCCGACCCAGCTGGTGGACGAGGCGATCGCCACCGTGACGCAGGACGTGCTCTCGCTCGGCGTGCGCGAGATCGAGTCGCGCCGCCTCGGGGAGATGGTGATGCGCGAACTGCACAAGCTCGACCAGGTGGCCTACATCCGGTTCGCCTCGGTCTACCGCAGCTTCCAGGGCGTGGACGACTTCCAGGACGCGATCAAGGAAGTGCAGACGCCGCCGCCTTGGCGCAAGGCGGCGGAAAGCGGCGAAAAATAGCCGCCAAGCCGCCAAGGACGCCAAGAAAACCAAAATCTTCAACCACAAAGGACACAAAGGAAAAGCAGTTCATTCAAAATACTTCGTGTCCTTAGTGTCCTTCGTGGTTTAAGGTTTTATTCTCGTTCTTCCTTGGCGTCTTGGCCGCTGACACGGCTTTATGTTTTCCGCTGACGATCACCGCTACATGGCCCGCGCGCTCGAGCTCGCGCGCCGCGGCCTTTACACGACGACGCCCAACCCGCGGGTGGGCTGCGTGATCGTGCGCGACGGTTCGCTGGCGGGCGAGGGCTGGCACGAGGAGGCGGGGGCAGCCCATGCTGAAGTCAACGCGCTGGCCGCGGCGGGCGCTCGCGCTCGCGGGGCAACCGCGTACGTCTCGCTCGAGCCCTGCGTGCACCACGGCAGGACCGCGCCGTGCGCCGATGCGCTCGCCGAGGCGGGGGTCGCGCGCGTGGTGGCGGCGCTGCAGGACCCCAATCCACAGGTGGCGGGCAAAGGCATCGGGAAGCTCCGGGAGAAAAACATCTCCGTCGCCACGGGATTGCTCGAATACGAGGCGCGCGAGCTCAACATCGGGTTCATCTCCCGCATGACGCGCGGGCGTCCCTGGGTGCGGGTGAAGCTCGCCGCCAGCCTCGACGGGAAAACGGCGCTTTTGAACGGGCGCAGCCGATGGATCACGGGCGAGGCCGCGCGCCGCGACGGGCACCACTGGCGCGCGCGTGCGTGCGCGGTGCTGACCGGCATCGGCACGGTGCGCGACGATGACCCGCAGCTCACGGTGCGCGAGGTCGCCACGACCCGCCAGCCGCTGCGCGTGGTGGTGGACAGCCGGCTCGAGATCCCGCTCGCGGCGCGCGTACTGGAAGGCGGAAGAGTGCTGGTCGCGGCCGCGCGAGAGGATCGCAGCAAGATCGCGGCGCTCAAGGCGAGGGGCGCGGCAGTGATCGTGATGCCGAACAGCGCCGGCAAGGTCGAGCTCGGGGGGCTCTTTCGGGAGCTGGCGCGCCGGGAGGTGAATGAAGTGCACGTCGAGGGAGGCTACAGGCTCAACGGCTCGCTGCTCCGCGAAGGGCTCGTGGACGAGCTGGTGGCGTATCTTGCGCCCAGCCTCATCGGTGACGCGGCGCGCGGGATGTTCGATCTGCCCGAGCTCGAGGATCTCTCGGGCAGGCGCGAGCTCAGGATCCACGATCTGTGCATGATCGGGACCGATATTCGCGTCATCGCGAGGTTCGTAGAGCCCCTAACATGATGAAAAGCACGTGCGTTGCGAGCAAAAATCGTCGATAGCGCGAAGCGAGGTGCAGCCAATATTTGCTATATTGGCAAGCTGAGCGACAAAGCTAGCGGCGATTTTGGCCGCAACCCCTTGTGGGCTGGCGCGGTTTTGGCCCTTCGCCTGATTCGTGATGTCTTGTTTCGGATGAGCAACGTGCTCCGGTTATTTCCTTGTGTGCCAAAACCGTGACAGCGCAGCGTGTTTTTCATCGTGTTAGGGGCTCTTAGATGTTCACCGGGATCGTCGCCGCCGTCGGGAAGGTGGCCGCAGGGACGCCCGCGGCGGGCGGGCTGCGGCTGCGCATTGCGGCCGGCGGCCTGGATCTCGGCGATGTCGCGGCCGGAGACAGCATCGCGGTGAACGGCGTGTGCCTTACCGTGGTCGCGCGCGGCGCGGGCGAGTTCGAAGCGGACGTTTCGCGCGAGACGCTCGCCTGCACCGCGGGCTTCGCCGCGGGCGACCGGGTCAACCTGGAGAAGGCCCTGCGGCTCGCCGACCGCCTCGGCGGGCACCTCGTGAGCGGCCACGTGGACGGCGTGGGCGCGGTGAGAAGGTCTGAGCCGGAGGGCGAGAACCGGCTGCTCGCGGTGGCGGCCCCGCGCGAACTCGCGCAGTACATCGCCCGCAAGGGCTCGATCGCGGTGAACGGCGTGAGCCTGACGGTGAACGAGGTGAATGGAGCGGAGTTCGTGGTGAATCTGATACCGCATACGCTCGCCGGGACCACTCTCGGAGAACTGCGGGCGCGGGACAAGGTCAATCTCGAAGTGGACATGCTGGCGCGCTACGTGGAGCGCCTGCGCGAGCCCCGAACCGACTGAATATAGGTTTGAGTTGATATGAGCTCCAGACAGGACACGGGCATCAGCCCCATCACCGACGTCATCGCCGAGCTGCGCGCCGGCAGGATGGCGGTGCTGGTGGACGAGGAGGACCGCGAGGACGAGGGCGATCTCCTGATCGCGGCCGAGTTCGTGACGCCGGAAGCGATCAACTTCATGGCGCGCTACGGGCGCGGGTTGATCTGCCTCACGCTCACCGAGGAGAAGTGCCGCAGCCTGAACCTGCCGCTGATGGTGGTCAACAATCGTTCCCCGCTCGGCACCAATTTCACCGTGTCGATCGAGGCGGCGCAGGGCGTCACCACCGGCATTTCCGCAGCGGACCGGGCGCGCACCGTGCAGGTCGCGATCCGGCCCGATGCCTCCCCGTCCGACCTCGTGCAGCCCGGCCACATCTTCCCGCTCGTGGCGCAGGAGGGAGGGGTGCTGGCGCGCGCCGGACATACCGAAGCGGGCTGCGATCTGGCGCGGCTCGCGGGCCTCGCCCCGGC
>JACPEF010000028.1 GCA_016183675.1 Betaproteobacteria bacterium | reverse complement strand
GTGACGTGATATTTCGTGACGCGATAGAGCGTGGTGTGAGTGGGTTTTAACCTCGCTTTACCATGTCACGTTACACCATGTCACGCATCACCACGCCACGGTTCATCATGTCACGCATTATCAAAACGCGAAGCGGCGGAGGCCGCCGTCCACCGGCAGCACCGCGCCGGTGATGTAGCGCGCAATCGGCGAGGCGAGGAACACCGCCAGGCACGCGAGCTCCTCGGGCTCGCCGTAGCGCCCGACGGGAATATCCTTTGCTGCATGCGCCTTGCGGTATTCCTCCGGATACTTGCGGCGGATCTGCTCGCTCATGATGCGGCCGGGGGGGATGCAGTTGATGGTGATCCCGTGCCTGCCGATTTCGCGCGACAGGGCTTTGGACCACGCGTGCACCGCGGCCTTGGCCGCCGAAGCGGCCGTCAAGCTCTCGGGCTCGGACTTGCCGGTGATGTTGATGATTCGGCCCCAGCCGGCGCGGACCATTCCCGGCAGGACGGCGTGGGTGACCTGCCGTACCCGCACGAAATTGAGGGTCATCATGTCCGCCCACTCGGCTTCAGGGGCGTCGAGCGGTAGCGGAGGCCGGCTGCCGCCGGCGCAGTTGACGAGGATATCGATATGCCCGAGGGCATCGAACGCATCGCGGGTGAGTCGTGTTGGAGCGCCCTCGGGCATGATGTCAACCTCAACGATTGCGGGGTGCGACCCGCCCCCGGCTACGATCTCGCGCGCAAGTTCCTCCAGCAGTGATTTACGCCGCGCTGCGACACAGACCTTCACGCCTTCGGTGGCGAGCTCCTTCGCGATCGCGCGGCCGATGCCCATGCTCGCGCCCGTCACCAGCGCCGTCTTTCCCTTCAGTTGCAGGTCCATATTCAGCTTTCCTTGGCGTCTTGGCGGTTAATCTAGCCTTTGAGCCAGGTTTTCCAGGCGATCCACAGCTTGCGGATCGGGGTGAGCGCGACACGCTGCGTGAGCACATGGCAGCCGGCGGCCCGGATTTCCTCCATCAGCGCCTGGTAGATCGCCGCCATGATGATGCCGGCGCGCTGCGCGGCACGGTCCACGGCCGGCAGCTTGGCGAATGCCTGCCGGTAGTAACCGAAGGCGCGCTCGATCTGGAACTCCATCAGGCGCCGGAAGCCGTCGGTCTCGCGCCCCTGCGTGATGTCGGCGACGTTGACGCCGTGATGCTTGATTTCGTCGAGCGGAAGATAGATGCGGTCGCGGCGCGCGTCCTCGCCCACGTCGCGGATGATGTTCGTGAGCTGGAACGCCATGCCGAGGTCAGCGGCGTAATCGAGCGTGTGCCGGTCCTGGTAGCCGAAAATCTCGGCGGAGAGCAGCCCGACGACACCCGCCACGCGGCGGCAGTAGAGCTTGAGCGCGTCGAAATCCGGGTAACGGCTGTGTTCGAGATCCATCTCCATGCCGTCGATGATCTCGTTCAAGCGTTCCTCGGGCAGATGGAATCGCGGCACCAGTGCGGCGAGCGCGCGGGCCACCGGATGCTGCGGGCTGCCGTGATAAACCGCGGCGACCTCCTTGCGCCACCAGGCGAGCTTCGCGCGCGCCACCGCCGCGTCCGTACATTCGTCGACCACGTCATCCACTTCGCGGCAGAACGCGTAGAGCGCGATGATGGCGCGCCGCCGGTCCTCGGGGAGAAACAGGAAGCTGTAGTAGAAGCTCGAGCCGCTTGCGGCCGCCTTCTGCTGGCAGTATTGATGAGGATCCATGCTAACAGCCGGTGAAGCGTGAATCATGAATCGTGAGTCGGGAGTCAACTCCCCCCTCACCCCGCGCCCGCGGAGGGCGGAGCAGGTTCCAAGCGTCCTGTGCTTGGATGCGACCCCGGAGCGGGATGCAACGCCGCAATTGTCCGCGTGCTTGCGTCCGCCTCCACGGTCACTTCCCCAAAAACCTGGGCGCGTCGAGGGGCGGAAGAGGGACCCTCTGGGATCTGACCCCCGGTGACGCGCATGGATCGGCATTCGAAGCGACGCGCCTTGATCGGCTCCACGGTCGCATCCCGCAAGCGGGCCCCTGCTCCACGTTCCGCCGATCCCTGTTCCACGTTTCGGCGTACCTCTCCCACGCATGCCGGGGAGAGGGGAAGTATTGTCGAATCACGAATCACGATTCACGACTCACGGGTTCTAAAGCGCACGCGCCAGAAGCAGCGGCCAGTCGAACCACTTGAGTACCGGGCGATGCCGGAATACGTCGCCTCCGAGCGCGCCGATCCTGGACAGTATGCGGTCGCCGCCCTGCACGATCATGCGCATCTCGAGCCCGATGCGTCCCTCGAGTACGCGCCCGAGCGGCGCACCGCCCGTCAGTATGTCGCGGGCGCGGTCGATCTGGAACGCCATGAACGCGCGCCAGCCGCCGCCCGTGTCGCCGCGCGCGATCTGGACCTCGCTCACTCCGAAACCCGCCAACTCGTCCTGCGGCAGGTAGATTCGTCCCTTGCGGTAATCGATCGCGATATCCTGCAGGAAGTTGATCAACTGCAGGCTGGAGCACACCGCGTCCGAGTAGCCGCGATTTTGCGGCGTCGCCGCCCCGTAGAGCACGAGCAGCAACCGTCCCACCGGATTGGCGGAGCGCCGGCAATAGTCGAGCACTTCGATGAAATCGGCGTAGCGCTTCTTGGTCACGTCCTGGGCGAACGCCGAGAGCAGGTCGGCAAAGGCGTCGATCGGCAGCCGGTGGCAGCGGATGACCTCGGCCAGGGCCGAGAACCACGGTATGTCAGGCGCCGCGCCACGCTCGATCTTGCGCAATTGTTCCCGGAAATGCTCCAGCCGCTCGAGCCTTACATGGTCGGGGGCATTCCCCTCGTCAGCGAAGTCATCGGCCTCCCGCGCAAAGCGGTAAATCAGCGCAATCGGGTGACGCAAACTGGCGGGCAGGAAGACGGATGCGACCGGGAAATTTTCGTAGTGGTAGACACCCATTTGCTGCTACGCAATATCCCTTTTTTATCATATAACTGCATCACAACATTAATACAACATGCCAACTTTCGGCGCGCACCTGATTATATTACAATCAGAAAGTCGCGAAAGTGGCGGAATTGGTAGACGCACCAGATTTAGGTTCTGGCGCCGCAAGGCGTGGGGGTTCGAGTCCCTCCTTTCGCACCACGAGGGTGCGAGACGGCAGGCGGTAGCAGGACCCCTAGCGGCGCCGGCATGTGCCGTTTTCCGTATCCGGGCTGTGCGCCTTCCGCGGGCGCCGGGAGACTGAGTCCTTCTGAAGAGAGATGCAAGCGAACTTGGAAACATTGGGCCAACTCGAACGGCGTCTCAGCGTCACGCTGCCCGCCGCGGAAATCGTCAACGAGGTGGAAAACCGCCTCAAGCGGCTTTCGCGCACCGTGAAGCTCCATGGTTTCCGCCCGGGCAAGGTGCCGTTGAAGGTCGTCGCGCAGCAGTTCGGCCTGCAGGTGCGCCAGGAGGTGCTGGGGGACGCCATGCAGCGCAGTTTCGGCGAGGCTGTGCGCGAACAAAACCTGAGGGTCGCGGGCTATCCGCAGTTCGAACCGAAACCGCTGGCCGAGGGCGCGGCGGATTTTCAATACAGCGCCACGTTCGAGGTCTATCCCGACGTGGTCGTGGGCGATATTACGGGTGGCACCATCCGGCGGCCCGTGCTCGAAGTGGGCGAGGCCGAGGTGGACCGCACCCTCGAGATCATGCGCAAGCAGCGCGTGCGTTTCGAGCCGGCGGAGCGCGCCGCGCAGGCGGGCGATCGCGTCACGCTCGATTTCCGCGGCACGATCGACGGGCAGGAATTCCCCGGCTCGAGCGCCAGGGACCAGGCCGCGGTGCTCGGCGAAGGCCGGCTGCTGCCCGATTTCGAGCGCAACGTGATCGGCCTGCGGAGCGGCGAGTCGAAGACCTTTGAACTGCGTTTTCCAGACGAATATCACGGCAGGGAAGCGGCGGGGAAAACCGCCCGCTTCGAGATCAGCGTCAAACACGTCGCCGCACCGCATCTTCCGGAGATCGATGCCGGGTTCGCGAAGAGTCTCGGCGTCGCGGACGGCGATCTCTCCAAGATGCGCGCCGAAGTCAAGGCGAACCTCGAGCGCGAGGTCAAGGCGAGACTCAAGACCCGCGTCAAGGACCAGGTCATGCAGACCCTGCTCGACGCCACCAGGATCGAAACGCCCAGGGGACTGGTGCAGGCGGAGGTCCAGCGCCTGCAAATTGCCGCGCGCCGGGATCTCGCGGCGCGCGGAGCCAAGGCAAGCGACGAAGCGTCGCTGCCCGCCGATCTGTTCGAGAAGCAGGCGCAGCGCCGCGTCAACCTCGGGTTGATCCTTGGGGAGCTGGTGAAGGCGCACGGCCTTTATGCCAAGCCCGACCAGGTGCGGGCGGCGGTAGAGGAACAGGCGCAGAGCTATGAGCGTCCCCAGGAAGTGGTGAAGTGGTTCTATGCGTCACCGGAGCGCCTGCGCGAAATCGAGTCCTCGGTGCTGGAGGACAATGTCGTGGCCTGGGCGCTCGGCGCCGCCAAGGTCGTGGATGCGGCGGTCAATTTCGACGAGTTGATGGGGAATCGATGATGGCAGGTTACACGGGACCGCAAGGCCTCGGGTTGATCCCGATGGTCATCGAGCAGAGCGGGCGCGGAGAGCGCGCTTACGACATCTATTCGCGCCTGCTCAAGGAACGCGTGGTGTTCCTGGTCGGGCCGGTGGATGAGGTAACCGCCAATCTGATCGTGGCGCAACTGCTTTTCCTCGAGTCCGATAATCCGGACAAGGAGATCTCGTTCTACATCAACTCGCCGGGAGGTTCGGTTTCGGCGGGGCTGGCGATCTACGACACCATGCAATTCGTCAAGCCCAACGTGTCCACGCTGTGCATCGGACAGGCGGCGAGCATGGGGACGCTGCTGCTGGCGGCGGGCGCCAAGGGCAAGCGCTACTGCCTGCCCAACTCGCGGGTGATGATCCATCAACCGATGGGCGGCTTCCAGGGCCAGGCTTCCGACGTGGAAATCCACGCACGGGAGATCCTGTACCTGAAGGCGAGGCTCAACGAAATCTTCGCCAAGCACACCGGCCAGGACATCAAGACCGTCGAGCGGGATACCGACCGTGATAATTTCCTCAGCGCCGAGCAGGCGGTGGGTTACGGGATCGTGGACAGGGTCCTGGTGAGCAGAAGCGAAAGTATGGCTTAGTGTCGTAGCCCTAGGGGAACAAGGAAGGACTTATGTCGGACAAAGTCGGCGGGGAAAAACTGCTCTACTGCTCGTTCTGCGGCAAGAGCCAGCACGAAGTGCGCAAGCTCATCGCGGGGCCGTCGGTATTCATCTGCGATGAGTGTATCGAGCTGTGCAACGACATCATCCGCGAGGAGACCCAGGGCGAGCACGGCGCCAAGGGCGTCAAGTCCGACCTGCCGGTGCCGCGCGAGATCCGCGCCATACTCGACCAATACGTGATCGGGCAGGACCTCGCCAAGAAGATCCTGTCGGTGGCGGTATACAACCACTACAAGCGGCTCAAGACGCTGAGCAAGAACGACGACGTCGAGCTCGCCAAGTCGAACATATTGCTGATCGGCCCGACGGGCTCGGGCAAGACGCTGCTGGCGCAGACGCTCGCGCGGCTGCTCAACGTGCCGTTCGTGATGGCGGACGCGACCACCCTCACTGAGGCGGGATACGTCGGCGAGGACGTGGAGAACATCATCCAGAAGCTGCTGCAGAAGTGCGACTACGACGTCGAGAAGGCGCAGCGCGGCATCGTCTACATCGACGAAATCGACAAGATCTCGCGCAAGTCCGACAACCCCTCGATCACGCGCGACGTCTCGGGCGAAGGCGTGCAGCAGGCGCTTTTGAAGTTGATCGAAGGTACGATTGCGTCAGTGCCGCCGCAGGGCGGGCGCAAGCACCCCAACCAGGAGTTCGTGCAGGTGGACACCACCAACATCCTGTTCGTCTGCGGGGGTGCGTTCGACGGGCTTGAGAAGATCATCCGCGCAAGATCCGAGAAGAGCGGCATCGGTTTCGGAGCGGACGTGCGCAGCAAGGACAACCGCAAGGACATCACCAAGGTGCTGCGCGAGGTGCAGCCCGAGGACCTCATCAAGTACGGGCTCATCCCCGAGTTCGTGGGGCGGCTGCCGGTGGTGGCCACGCTCGAGGAGCTCGACGAGATCGCGCTGATCCAGATACTCACCCAGCCTAAGAACGCGCTGCTCAAGCAGTTCCAGAAGATGTTCGGCATGGAAGGCGTGGAGCTCGAAGTGCGCGAGGCGGCGCTCAAGGCGGTGGCGAAACGCGCCCTCGAGCGCAAGACCGGCGCGCGGGGCCTGCGCTCGATACTCGAGCACACGCTGCTCAACACGATGTTCGACCTGCCCTCGATGGATAACGTGGTCAAGGTGGTGGTGGAGGAGAACACCATCACCAGCGATGCGCCGCCGCTCGTGATGTACGCCGATCAACCCAAAGTGGCCGGTTCCGCGCATTGACCTCCAGCCAGGTCGCCGCGCGAAAAGGGTTTGGAATCATGGCGGTGAGTTTTGCGCTTGAATTTTGAGGAATTTCCCCCATCTTGACGCTATCCAACTCTGCCCGGTGAAACGCGATGCCTGACGAGCAAAACGTGACCCAGATTCCGCTGCTGCCGCTGCGCGACGTGGTGGTGTTCCCGCACATGGTGATTCCGCTGTTCGTGGGGCGCCCCAAGTCGATCAAGGCACTCGAAACCGCGATGGAAGGCGGCAAGAGCATCGTGCTCGTCGCCCAGAAATCGGCGGCAAAGGACGACCCGGGCCCGGATGATCTCTACCGGATCGGCAGCATCGCCAACATCCTGCAGATGCTGAAGCTGCCCGACGGCACCGTGAAGGTGCTGGTCGAGGGCGGCGCGCGCGCCCGCATCAGCGAAGTGGTCGACGTGCGCACGCACTGGATCGCCGAGGCGACTCAGCTCCCGCCCGACGGCACGCCCGCGCCCGAGGTGGAAGCGATGCGCCGCGCCCTGCTGTCGGCCTTCGACCAGTACGTCAAGCTGAACAAGAAGATCCCGCCCGAGATCCTGACCTCGCTTTCCGGCATCGACGAGGCCGGCCGGCTCGCCGATACGGTGGCGGCGCACCT
>JACPEF010000138.1 GCA_016183675.1 Betaproteobacteria bacterium | reverse complement strand
GTGAAGTGTCCGGTGCGTAAGCGCCGGCAGGCTCTGCCGCAGCTGCTGCAAGTGCTGCAGGTTGATCCCCGCCACCACCACGCCCGAGCCGCGCGGCAGCCGGTCGAGCACGACGCCCCACGGATCGACGATCATGCTGTCACCGTGGGTCTCGCGGCCGTTCAGGTGATAGCCCCCCTGCGCCGGCGCCACCACGTAGGCCAGGTTCTCGATCGCGCGTGCCCGGATGAGCGTCTCCCAGTGGGCCTTTCCGGTGGTTTCCGTGAACGCCGACGGGATGAGGATGATGTCCACCTCCTTCATCGCGCGGTAGAGCTCCGGAAAGCGCAGATCGTAGCAGACCGACAGCCCGATCCGGCCGAACGGCGAATCCACCGTGACCACGTCCCTGCCCGGCTCGATGGTGCGCTGCTCCGAGTAACGCTCCCGGCCCATCTCGAAGCCGAAGAGGTGGATCTTGTCGTAGCGCGCGACAAGCTTGCCCTTTTCGTCGTAGACCATGCAGCTGTTGCACACCTTGTCCGGGCTCGGGCACTCCATCGGCACGGAACCGCCCACCAGCCAGATCTTGTGCCGTTTCGCGGTTGACGACAGGAATTCCTGGATCGGCCCCTTGCCCTCCTTTTCGCGCACCTTGACCTTGTCGTGGTCGCGCATGCCCATGATCGCGAAGTACTCCGGCAGCGCCACCAGCCTCGCCCCGTGATCCGCCGCCTTGTCGATCAGGCGCGCGGCCTCGTCGAGGTTGCCCTCGATGTTGGGGCCGGAGGCCATCTGCACGGCGGCGACGCGGGCGACCGCGGGTTGCGTCCCGGGCTTTGCCACGTGCGGCCTGGTCTTGCCAAAGGAGGATTGCGCCGCACTCATGGGAGCCTGAGGAGTATTTCGACTGATGCGAGATACGAGTCACGAGATACGAGATAAAACCCAAATCCCGCATCGCGCATCGCGCATCCGGTATCGCGCATCACGAATCCCGTATTACGGTTCACGGACCACCTCGATCCGCAGCGGCTCCGACGGTTCCAAATCATTGCGCAGCGCGATGCGCTCCGTGTCCACCGCCAGCGCCATCAGCCACGCGCGCAATTCCTCGGCCAGCAGAGCCGATTCCTGGCCGGAGCCGTGGTGCACGACGATGCGCGCGCCCGGCTGCGCCAGATAGGTATTGACGGCCTGCCGGATCGCCGGCTGCTCGAGCACCGCGCGACCGCTGCGTGGCCGGTCCCACAACTCGGGAGGTACCACGAAAGTCTGCGCCGCGGCGCCAAGCGCCGCGCAGGCGAGCCCCGCACCGAGGCAAGACGCAACCGCCGATGAACGCAGACGAACGCGGATGAAATCCTGTGCTAACGACGGTTTTTGGGTTTCAGTCATCTGTGTTTATCTGCGTGTATCTGCGGTTTCAAATGGGTTTTCGAGACCGCTTCTGGTCACTTCGGAGCCTTCCCGGCCTCGGCCCCCGCCGCCTGCGGCTCGATCCTCGTCACGTTGGGCTCCGCCCAGCTCCCGGACACCCCGTACTCGTAGGAAGCGAGCTGGTCGAGCGGATCCTTCAGCACCTTCTGCGCAACGAAGGCCGCCACGCCCGCTATCGGTCCTCCGATCAGCGCACCGGCGATGGACACGCTGTCGCTCACGTGCGGCGTGATCCGCACCCGCAGCTTCTGCGTCTCCTGCGCGAAATCCACCTCGCCGCTCATGATGACGCGCGCCGACGGCCCCTGGATGCGGAAGTTCTCCGTGCTCGCGACGCCGCGGTGGATCTTGACCGCGCCGACGATCTGGTCGAAGGCGAAGCCCTCGCTGAAGATGTCGCGGAAGTCGAGCGCGATGCGGCGCGGCAGCGCCTGCAGGCTCATGATGCCGAGCAGCTTCCCGAGACCCGGCTCGAGCTTGACGAACTGGCCCTTGGCGGCGTCGAGCACCAGGTTGCCTGCGAGTGTCGGATAGTCGAAGTCGTACGGCCCTCCCGCCCACGACAGCGCGCCCTCAAGCTTGACGGCCCCCCGCCGCACCCCCTCCGGATGCCCGAGACGGGCGAGCAGCCTGCCCGCATCGCTCGCCTCGAGCCGCAGATGCATCTGCGTGCGCGGCTGCCCGAGCGAGGTCTGCCACAGGCCCTCGACCAGCAGCGTGCTCTCCGGATTGACGATCCGCAGCCGGTCGATGCGCCAGTCGCGGCCCTCGGGCGTGGCGGCGAGCTCGAGCCGTCCGAGCGGCTTGTTCTCCTTGATGAACTGATCGGCGGTAATGTCGAGCGCGGGCAACTCGGCGTCCTTCTGCGCCTCGGCCTGGCTCGGGGCCTGCGCCGCCGCGCGCGAGGCGGCGGGTATAGAAAGCGTTTTCATGCGCGCGGTGATCTTGCCGGGGCCCTGCGGCTGCCAGATGACGGTTCCCTCGAGCTCCTTGCCGGAAACGCTGCCGCGCCACTGCCCGCCCGGCATCGCCGCGCTCACCGCGAGGTCGTTGTAGCGCCGTCCGAGCGCGTCCAGCGCGCCGAGCTTGAGCTCCACCCCGCCCCAATCGACGCGGGCCGTGCCACCTGCGTGGCGCAACAGCGCCAGCCAGCGATCGAGGTCGAGCGTCTTGATCTCGCCGCTCACCCACACGCCGGCGCGCTCGGGCTCCGCCGCCGCGCCCCCGAAGCGTACCGTGCCGCGCTCGATCGTGGAGCGCCCGCCCTCCGTGCGGCGCACCAGCTGCATGCTCACGATGTCGCCAACGCCAAGGCTTAGCCGGTCCTGGTTGGGCGCGAGCGAGCGGCGCTCGAAGCGGACTGGCGCCGCCTCGCCCGCCGATTTCACGAGCGGCGCGGGCAAATCCGCGGCGAGCCCCTGCAGGCTGGATTCGACCACGACGTCGGCGTTGCGCTTGCGCATCGTGAAGAGCGCGCGCCAGTCGGTCGCCCCCCGCAGGTGCTGCGCCCAGGCCGGGCCGGCACCCGTGCGGCGCATGTTGTCGGCGTTGATGCGCCCCTGCACGTTGACCAGCACCGCGGCGTCGCGCTGCGTGGTGGCGGTGATCGTCAGGGGCCCTCCGAGCACGGTGCCGCTCACGTTCTGCACGCGCACCGAGGACTCGGTAAACTCGACGCGGCCGCTCGCCTGCTCGAGCACCGGCAGGTCCGGGTCCAACACGACGGTATTGTTGGCGAACTGGTAGGCCCCCGTCACCTTGCTCTGCCCGGTCGCCCCCAGCGGGATCTCCAGCTTCAGCGTGAGCTTGCCCGATCCCTGCGCTTTCCAGCCGGCGGTGAAATGCTCGATCATGCCGAACACCGGGCTCTTGTCGATGAAGGCGAAGAATTCGCCCGTCGGCCCCTCCGCTTCCCCGGCCACGTTAAGCACTTCCCTCGCAGCCAGGAGATCGGGGATCTCAGCGTGCGCCCTGGCGATCCGCGCGCCGAAGATGGTGCCCTGCCGCACATAGACGTCCATGCGCTTGCCGCGGAAGAGGAAGTCGCCGGCGATGTTCTCGATCCTCGGCCAGCCGTTGGCGTAATCCAGCGTGCCGCCGGTCACCTTCGCCGCCACCTGGAACACGCCGGTCCCGCCGTCGGGGAACGGAAAGTCATCGAGGTTTCCCTTCAGGCGCAGCGTCACGTCGCCCAAGTGGCCCGCGACGAACGCGGTGTCGAGCCAGTCGCGCGCCGACTTGGCCACCACCAGCGGAATGTAGCGCCCGGCGTAGCGCGCGTCCGCCCGCGTGAGGTTGCCGGTGAGGTCGGCGTGGCCGCGGCTCTCGCCCGCCGTGCGGTAGCTGCCGAACACGGTACCGGCAAGGTGCGAGTTGGAGAACGAGACGTTGTTCAGCCGCAGTTCAGTCTCACCGCCGCCGCGCGCCCAGCCGACCTGCGCCGTCAGCACATCGAACTCGAGCATGTCGCGGAACATGAGCGGCATGTCCACCGTTGCCTGTTGCGTATTGAGATAGAGCGTGCCGCCGCGCTCGTTGCCCTCCAGGCTCCCGCTCACCCCGGTGAAGCCGGGGATCCTGCCCATGCGGTTGAGCGAGAGGCCGCTGAACCGTCCCTTTGCGGTGTACTGCCGCGGCTCGCGCCAGTCGCCGGTCCAGCGCACCACGACGTCGTAGAGGCCGCCCTTGAGGGACAGCGCCGCGAGCTGCTTGCGCACCTCCTCCGCGAGGGGCAGATGGTCGGCAAGCGCAACGAGGGGGGCCAGCTCCAGCGCATTGGCCTGAAGCTCGCCGCGCGCGGGCCTGCGCTCGCCCCCGGTGACCAGGCGCAGCAGGAAATCCGCCGGCTGCAGCGTGAGGCCGCCGGTCGTGGTGAGCCCGAGCTTGCTGGTGGTGACCTCGAAGCCGGCGTCCGATGACTTCCAGCCGAGGCGCCCGGAAAGCTCGGTGAGATCGAGCTCGGGAAGATCCTTGCCGAGCCGCGTCTTCACGTTGGCGAGCCGGACATCGGCGACGGCATCGGCGAGCTGGTGGCGGCTGAAGGTGAGCCATGCCCGCAGCGCGCCCGCGCCGCGCGGAAATTCGATCGGGAACGGGATCCACGTGCGCCACGCCGCGATGTCGGCGTACTCGAGCTGCAGGAATAGCTTGCCGTTCCAGTCAGCGAGCGCCTGGATCGTCTCGCCATTAAAGTCGCCGCGCACGTCGAGGGGTGCGGCGAGCCCGTTCGGCGGCACCGCGCGCAGCCCGAAGCGGTGCCGGTCTCCGCGGTTGAAGACGTGCAGATTGACGTGCTTCAGTTCGAGCCGCGGGGCGGCGCGCTGCTCGTCGCTCCAGATGAGGGTGGCGTCATGGACCTCGATGTCGCGCTGCCTGAGCAGCCAATCGGCGAAGCCTCCGCCGTCCTTATCGCCCGTGAGCTCGATGCCGGCGATCGAGATCGCGCCGCGCGCGCTGCGCCGGATATCGAGCGTGGGCCGGTAGATGTCGAGCGCGTAGAACCGCAGCTCGAGCGTGGGCAGCGACATCCACGACAGCGTGTTGTCCACGCGCGAGAACTCGAGCGCGGGCCGTCCCCCGGCGTCGAACACCGTCACCTGCTCCAGCCTCAACTGCGGGCGGAGCCCGTCCCAGTTCGCGTAAATCCTGCCGATCGCGATCTTCTGCTGCGCTTTCTCGCTGACGATGCGGGCGATGTCCTCGCGGTAGTTTTCGACATTGGGAAGGATCCAGTAGCGAAGCCCGAGCACCATGGCGGCGAACAGGAAACCGAGCGCGAGCACGCTCCAGGTGAGTACGCGGTAAACCCAGAGCGAGCTGACGTGCAGCCACCCGAGCTTTCCGGGAAGCGTCAAGCTTTGCCTGAGGCTCGAAAAAATGCGATATTGAGTCAAGGATTTACGTATTTTAACCTCAATCGCCGATGGAATCCCATAACGCGCTCGTGCTGCCTCCCGCTGACCCGCTACTCGCGCGCGCAACCCGCTTCAGCCACTACGCGAGGCGACTGGTCGAGGGCGCGCCCTCTTCAGGATTGGATGCCGGGACCGCGCGGGCGTTCAGTGCGGCCGAGATGCGCGCGGTGCTCGCCGCGCATCCCGCAAGCGATGAGGAGAGTCTCTGGCGGGCGTTGCGCGCGCTCCGCAGGCAGACGATGCTGCGGCTCATGGCGCGCGACCTGGGAGGCGTCGCGCCGCTTCCGGAAGTGCTGGCGACCACCACGGCTCTGGCCGAGACCGCGATCCGTCACGCGCTCGCCTGCCTTGATGAATCGCTCGCCGCGCGGCACGGCAGACCGGTCGGCGCCGCGAGCGGCGAGATCCAGCAGCTGCACGTGGTGGGCATGGGCAAGCTCGGCGGGTCCGAGCTCAACGTTTCCTCGGACATCGATCTGGTGCTCGTCTATCCCGAGGACGGC
>JACPEF010000027.1 GCA_016183675.1 Betaproteobacteria bacterium | reverse complement strand
GCGCGGTTCGGGGCGTTCGCCGCCGCGGATATCCTGTCGCAGCCGCGGGTCACCCCGTACGACGCATTCGCGATCTGGCTGCATTACAGAAGGGAGCGGTTTCAGAGGCCGTGAACAGTGAACGGTGAACGGGAGAACCCGTCGGCTTCACGGCTTGAAATGGTATTGAGCATTTACCGGTTGCCGATCATCGCTCACCGGTTTGCTGCCTCACCAAACGGTTTCCGCCCCCAGCGCTTTGCAGGCGGGGTCGGATGTGACGAGCACCAAGTCCTCGACCATCGCCTGCGCGGCGAGCATCCGGTCAAACGGGTCGCGATGCTTGTGATCCAGGGAGCCTGCCTTGAGCGCGTGCGCGAATGTGATCGGAAGGACACGCAGGCGCGATTCCTCGATCAGAGCCGGAAGCCTGGGCAATATGCGGTCCGCGCCCGGGAGCTTTCCCAGCCGGAACTTGGTCGCGAGTTCCCAGCCGGATACCGGGCTTACCCAAACTGCGTTACGGGGATTCTTGATGACCTGCAACGCGCGAGCGGGGAGTCGCTCATCGTCGGTCAGCCACCACAGGAGCGCATGGGTGTCGAGCAGAAGCTTCATTTCTCCCAGGCGTCGAGTTCTTCGGCCGGCAGCGCCTCGAAGAAACTGTCCGGGAGCCGCCAGCCCTTGAACAGCCCCGGTTTTCGCTCCTGCGCCTCGTCGAGCGGGACCAGCTTCGCACACGGCTTCCCGGCTTTCGCGAGCACGATTTCCTCGCCTTTGCGCACGCGATCGAGCAGCCGCGAGAGATTGGTCTTGGCGGTATGAACATTCACCACGGTAGCCATATCGGATCTATCGGACTTAGTCCACGGACTTAGCTAAGTATATCCGCGCCGCGGGCCGCGGTCAAACCCGACGGGAGGCTTGTCAGGGAGGCCATGAAGCCCGCCGGGGCGAAGACCATGCGCGAACGATTACAAGCGGGCGCGTTCGCGCGCCTGATGCATCAATGATGCCGGCGGGCGGGCACGACGCCCCGCAGCAGCAACGACTGCCTGATTACGATTCGCGATTCAAGATTCACTGTTTCCCGCTACCCATTCGCCGTTCACGATTCGCCGCGCCGGAGAGACCGGCAAGGAACGCGCGCAACTGGTCTTCCCAGCGCGGCATCTCGATGCCGAACACCCGCTTGATCTTGTCCTTGTTCGTCACGGGATTGCACGGCCTCTTCGCGGGCAGGGGATACCGGTCGGAGGTGATCGGCTTCACGCTCGCCCAACCGTCGGTTACCCCGGAAACCCCTCGCATAATGCGGATGATCGCCTTCGCGAATTCGTAACGCGAGGTGTGGCCGGCGGCGGAGAGATGGTAAATGCCGGTGTTTTTCAGAATGAGGTCCTTGCGGCGCAGCAGATCGGCGGTCGCTTCCGCGAGCGCGCGCGCCCAAGTCGGCGAGCCGGCCTGGTCGTTGACCACCGACAACTCCGGCTTCTCCCGCGCCAGGCGCAGGATCGTGAGCACGAAATTGGTGCCGCGGGCGCTGTACACCCAGCTCGTGCGCAGGATCAGGTGGGCGCCGCCCGCCTCCTGGATCGCACGCTCGCCAGCCAGCTTGGAGCGTCCGTAGGCGTTGACGGGGTTTGGCGCGTCGTCCTCGGTGTAGAGCCGATCCAGCTCACCGTCGTACACGTAATCCGTCGAGTAGTGCACCAGCAGCGCGCCGGCCCGCTTCGCTTCCTCGGCCATGATTCCGGGCGCGATGCCATTGACTTGCATCGCCAAGTCGGGCTCGGACTCGGCCTTGTCCACCGTCGTGTAACCCGCCGCATTTAGGATGATGTCCGGCTTGGCGTTGCGGATGGCGTCGCGCATCGAATCCGGGTTGCAGAGGTCCATCTGCCTGCGGTCGAGGTGAATGAGCGTGCCCAGCGGCGCGAGCGCGATTCGCAGTTCGGAACCGACTTGGCCGGTTTTGCCCGCGACGAGGATTCTCGTCATTCGTGAATCGTGGATCGTAGATCGTGAATCGTAGATCGTGAATCGGAAAAAGAGCCGTGAATCGTAAATCGTGAATGGTACGAAGGCCGCTACCGCGCGATGTTCCCGTGCAAGCCGGAGAGAAGCTGCCCGACTCGCTCGAGGTGGGCGAATACCTCATGCTGTGGCGAAAGATAGCCTAGCTCAGCGGCTATAAGCATCTGTGTCTCAAGTTCGCTAAGTGAGCCTTTGGAGATACCTGCGAAATGAGCGAATTCCTTCTTCGTCTTCACGATTCACGGCCCCTTGAGGATGTCCCTGAGATAGCGTGCATAGGGATTGTCGTTCATCTCCGCGGCGAGCTTCTCCAGCTCGCCGGCGGTGATGAAGCCCATGCGGAAGGCGATTTCCTCGGGGCAGGCGACCTTGAGCCCCTGGCGCTTCTCGATGGTCTCGATGAACATGGAAGCCGCGAGCAGCGCGTCGTGAGTGCCGGTGTCGAGCCAGGCGATGCCGCGGCCCATCAGCACCACGTCGAGCTCGCCGCGGCGCAAGTATTCCAGGTTCACGTCGGTGATCTCTAGCTCGCCGCGCGGCGAGGGCTTCAGGTTGCGGGCGACGTCCACGACCCGGTTGTCGTAGACGGCGAAGCCCGTCTGTGCGTAGCGCGACTTGGGCCGCTTCGGCTTCTCCTCGATGGACACGACCTTGTGGTTCCTGTCGAACTCGACTACGCCGTAGCGCTCGGGATCGTGCACCGGGTAAGCGAAGATGGTCGCGCCCTTTGTCTTCTTGGTCGCGCTTTGGAGATCATGGGCCAGGTCATGCCCGTAGAAAATGTTGTCGCCTAGGATCAACGCGCACGGATCCTTCCCAATAAAGGACGCGCCGATGATGAAAGCCTGGGGGATGCCCTCCGGCGCGGGCTGCACCGCGTACGAGAGATTGGTGCCCCAGCGCCGGCCATCGCCCAGAAGCTGCTCGAAGCGCGGCGTGTCGTGCGGCGTGGAGATGACCAGGATGTCGCGGATGCCGGCCAGCATCAGCGTCGTGAGCGGATGGTAGACCATCGGCTTGTCGTATACCGGCAGCAACTGCTTGGACACGACTTGGGTCGCCGGGTACAGCCGCGTTCCCGATCCTCCAGCCAGTATGACCCCTTTCACACCTGTCCCCGCTTGCCGTAGTTGAGATCGATCCATTTGCGGTACTCGCCGCTCGTTACGTTGTTTACCCATTCCATGTGGTCAAGATACCACTCCACGGTCTTGCGGAGGCCGCTTTCAAAGGTGACGCGCCGCTTCCAGCCGAGTTCCGACTCGACCTTGCGCGCGTCCATCGCGTAGCGCCGGTCGTGCCCCGGGCGGTCTGGTACGAAAGTGATGAGTGATGAGTGATGAGTGATGAGTGAGTTTGGGCGGAGTTCGTCCAGGATCGCGCAGATGGATTGCACGACCTCGAGGTTGGTTTTCTCCGCGTTGCCGCCGATGTTGTAGGTTTCTCCTGGCCGTCCCTTCTTCAGCGCGAGCCGCACGGCCTCGCAATGGTCGCCGACGTAGAGCCAGTCGCGCACGTTCCCGCCGTCGCCGTAAACGGGCAACGGCTTGCCCGCGAGCGCGTTGACGATCATCAGCGGGATCAGCTTCTCGGGAAACTGGAACGGCCCGTAATTGTTCGAGCAGTTGGTCGTGATCGCGCGCGCGAGGTGGTCGGCGGCCGCCTTGGAGGCCGCGTAGGGGCTGTTGGGCGCGTAAGGGCGCGCCTCGGTGAAAGGCGGCTCGGCCGGCCCGAGCGAGCCGTACACCTCGTCGGTCGAGACCTGAAGGAACCGGAAACTGCTTTTGTCCGGTTCCTTCAGATCCGACCAAAAACTGCGCGCTTCTTCGAGCAGCGAGAAGGTGCCGATGACGTTGGTCTGGACGAATTCCGCGGGGCCGTGGATCGAGCGGTCGACGTGGCTCTCGGCGGCGAAGTGCACGATCGCCTGCGGCCGGTGCTCGCGCAGCAGCTTTGCCACCAGCGCCCGGTCACCGATGTCTCCCTTCACGAAAACGTGCCGCGAGTCAGTCGCCACGCTCGCGAGACTGCCGAGGTTGCCGGCATAGGTGAGCTTGTCGAGGTTGATGACGGGCGATTTTTCGTTGGCGACCCAGTCGAGGACGAAGTTGGAACCGATGAACCCGGCGCCGCCGGTCACAAGGATCAAGCCAGGACCCTTTCAACAAGCCGTGAACGGTGAACGGTGAACGGTGAACGGTTATCGACCAGGCCAAGCATGCAAATTCCTCGCCTCGCGGTTACGCCTGCTGCCCGCCCGTCAGCCTAGCGAAGCAACGCCTGGATCCTGGCAAGCACGTCCGTGACCGCTCCGCCCGCAGCACGCCCCTTGCGCTGCGCACGCCGTGCCTGCCAATCGACGCTCTTCACCTGGTCCGCCAGGACTACGCCGCGGGCGCCACCCGGGGACTCCACCGGAACCTCGAACGGGTAGCCCTTGATTTGCGTGGTCATAGGACAGCACAGCATCAGGCCGCTCGCGCGGTTGTACTTTGCCGGAGACAATACCAGCGCCGGCCTGTGGCCCGCTTGCTCATGCCCGGCATGGGGCGTGAAGTTCAGCCAGACGATGTCACCACGGTCGGGGACGTAGCTGCGGCGCGCCATCAGAAAGCCTCGCGGCCCTCCGGTGGACCGAAGTGAATCTCGTCGTGCAGGTTCGAGCGATTAATGCCCGCCACCAGCGCGTCGAGTGAGTACCCGCGCTTCGCCGCGCGCCGCAGGCGGATATGGCGGTTCACGACCTCGACCTCGAGCGCCTCGCCCTCTTTCAGGCCGGACTCCTGCACCACGCCCTTGGGCAGGCGCACCGCAAAACTGTTGCCCCATTTCTGCATTCTCGTCAGCATGAGCTGCTCCGGATGTGTCTACGTTGTAGACACTATCGGAAGCCCTTCTCCGAGTCAAGCGCGAGCTGCGGAGCCGGGCCGCGCGAAGCGGTGGCCGGTTTCTATACGGGCGGGGCGTTTCGGTGTAGGCTACCGCAGCGAGCACGCAGTGAAGAGACAACGCGAAGCGGGAAACAACTCGAACGCGCGCACCGGCTCGCCCCGTTGATGAAGCGCATCCTCCTCGTCCGCCTGTCCTCGCTCGGGGACATCCTGCACACGTTTCCCGCGGCGACCGATCTGCGGCGCGCCTTCCCCGACGCCGTCATCGACTGGGTGGTGGAGGAGGCCTACGCGCGGCTCGTCCGCATGCACGCGGGCGTGACGAGCGCGATTCCCTTCGCGCTGCGGCGCTGGCGGAGCGAGTGGTTCCGGCCGCGGGCCTGGCGGGAGCTCGCGGAGTTCCGCGCCTCGCTCCGGGCCCGCCCGCCGTATGACGCCATCCTCGATACCCAAGGCCTGCTGAAGAGCGCCATCGTTGCGAGGCTCGCGCGCGGGCCCGTGTATGGCCTCGGCGCGAGCACCGCGCGCGAGCCATTCGCGGCGCGCTTCTACGACGTGACCTACGAGTTCGCCCCGGAGGACCACAAGATCGAGCGTTACCGTGCCGTCGCGGCGCGCGCGCTCGGCCATGCGCCGCCGCCGGTGCTGGATTACGGGATCGCGGTGCCGCCCGCGCCGGCGTTCGCGCCGCGCGCACCCTACTGTGTTCTCCTCCATGGGACCGCGCGTGCCGGCAAGCGGTGGCGCGAGGACGCCTGGGCCGAGCTCGCGCGCGCGCTCGAGTCGCGCGGGCTGGTGTGCGTGCTGCCGTGGGGCGATGCGGCCGAGCGCTCTCTCTCCGAGCGCCTGGCGGCGAGGCTCTCGCGCGCGGTCGTTCCGCCCCGCACGTCGATCGAGGAAGCCGCCGGGCTCATCGGCCACGCGGCGGCGGTGCTTGGCGTGGATACCGGGCTCACGCACGTTGCGGCGGCGCTGCGGGTGCCGGTCGTCGGGATTTTCTGCGATTCGGAGCCGCTCGACGCGCAGCCGCGCGGCGCGGGGCCGACCGCATACCGCGGCGGCGTCGGAACGCCGCCTTCACCGGCGGAGGTGCTCGACGCGCTTCGAGGCATCGCGCCCGCGCTCGCGTAATGTTCCGGCTCGCATACAACCTGCTCCTCCATCTCGCCCTGCCATTCCTGCCTCTGCGCCTCTGGTGGCGCGGGCGCAAGGAGCCCGGCTATCGGGAAAGCCTCGGCGAGCGGTTCGGCCGCTAC
Organism: Betaproteobacteria bacterium; assembly: GCA_016183675.1. Classification (GTDB taxonomy): domain Bacteria; phylum Pseudomonadota; class Gammaproteobacteria; order Burkholderiales; family SG8-41; genus SG8-41. Next base: position 16,146 of record JACPEF010000027.1, on the reverse strand, counting down.
GGCCCGCGTCCCGGGCGCCCGTTGATCTGGGTGCACGCGGTATCGCTGGGCGAGACGCGCGCTGCGCAGCCGCTCGTGCGGGCGCTCCGCGAGCGCTATCCCGACCACGCGCTCGTCGTCACGCACATGACCGCCACCGGTCGCGCGGCCGCGCGCGATCTCTACGGCGAGGTCGCGACCCTCGCGTTTCTCCCGTACGACTTCCCGTGGGCGGTGCGCCGGTTTGTCGCGCACTTCCACCCGCGCCTGGGTGTCCTCATGGAAACCGAGCTCTGGCCCAATCTCGTGCGCGCCTGCCGCGAAGCGGCGGTGCCGGTGTTGCTCGCCAACGCGCGCTTGTCGGAGAAGTCGGCGCGCGGCTACGCACGCGTCGCGCCCCTCGCGCGCGCCGCGCTTGCCGACCTCGCCGCGGTCGGCGCGCAGACCGAGGCCGACGCCGCGCGGCTCCGCGCGCTCGGCGCCATGCGCGTCGAGGTGACGGGCAACCTCAAGTTCGACGCGACGGCGCCGGCCGACGCCCGGGCCCGGGGGCAGGCCCTGCGGAAGCTCTTCGGCGACCGCCCGGTGTTCCTGGCTGCGAGCACCCGCGATGGCGAGGAAGCGCTTCTCCTCGATGCGCTCGAGCGCCGGCCGTTCGGCGCGGAGGTCCTTACGGTCATCGTGCCGCGCCATCCGCAGCGCTTCGAGGAGGTCGCAGAACTCGTCCGGCGTCGCGGGCTCACGGTGCAGCGCCGCAGCGACAACGCCGCCATTGCCGCTCATACGCAGCTCGTCGTCGGCGACAGCATGGGCGAGATGTTCGCGTATTACGCGGCGTGCGACGTCGCGTTCGTCGGTGGAAGTCTCGCGCCGTACGGGGCGCAGAACCTGATCGAGGCCTGCGCGGTCGGCACGCCCGCCCTGATCGGGCCGTCGACCTATAACTTCGCCCAGGCGGCCGAGGAAGCGGTGCGCTGCGGCGCGGCGGTCCAGGTGGCCGACGCCGACGCGCTGGTGCGCGAGGCCGCGCGCCTGCTCGGCGACGGGGCCGCACGCCGACGGATGGGGGAGGCGGGGCGAGCGTTCTGGGCGGCGCACCGCGGCGCCACCGCCCGGACCATGGCGATCGTCGAGCGTCTGCTCAAGCGCGAGTAGCGAAATCGGATATCGTGGGAGGAGAATCTCGGCGGCAGGGCTCTCGATTCACGATTAACGATTCACGATTCACGGCTCTCGTAGAGGGCATCCTCGGTCACCACGCGATCGACCTTCTGGTCGCCTTCCGAAACGGGCAGATCGGGCACCACCTGCAGGGAAAACGCCGCGGCGACGAGCGGCGGGCGCTTGGCGAAGCCGCGGATCAGGCGGTCGTAGAACCCGCCGCCGTAGCCCAGGCGCTCACAGCGCCGGGTGAACGCCACCCCTGGCACCAGCACGAACTCGATCTCCTCGGGCGCGGCCGCGCGGCACAGCTCGGGCCGCGGTTCGCGTATGCCCCATACGCCGGCGTCGAGCTCGCGCTCGAAATCGCGCACCGCGTAGAGCTCGAGCGCGCGGCTCCCCCGTTCGGCCCTGGGCAGCACGAGGGTCTTGCGCTGCGCGAGCAGATCGAAGAGGAAGCCGGTGGTTTCGAACTCGCTGCCGAAGCTCATGTACGCCATCACGCAGCGGGCGGCGCGGTAGGCATCGAGAGCGAGCAGACGGGAGGTGATGCGTTCGCTCAAGGCCCGGCGCTCAACCTCGGGGCGCGCGTCGCGTCGCGCGAGGACGCGCTTTCTGATTTCGCTCTTAGAGGAGGGAATGGGGAATCGGAAATAGTGAATTGGGAATGATGAACGGCTAGAGACTGCGCGCCGCGCGCGCAAGATTTTCCGATTTCCTATTCCCGATTTCCCATTTCCGTTTCACTAACGATCGAGCCAGCCGTTGACGATAGCGAGGTCTTGCTCGGTGAGCGTGCCCGCGGCGGCTTTAAGCCGCAGCAGCGAGAGGATGTAACTGTATTTCGACTGGGCGAGATCGCGCCGCGTCTGCGAGAGCTGCTGCTGGGCGTTGAGCACGTCCACCTGGGTCCTCACCCCCACCTCCTGGCCGAGGCGCGTGGAGTTGAGCGAGCTTTGCGAGGAGACCAGCGCGGCTTCCAGCGCTTTGATCTGCGCCAGCCCGCTGGTCACGCTCAGAAACGTCTGGCGCGCGGTGAGCGCGGCAGTGCGCCGCGCATTCTCCAGATCCTGGCGGGCTTTGTCTTCGTTGGCCAGCGCCTCGCGCACCCGGGAGCCGGTCAGCCCCCCCTGGTAGAGGGGAACGGCAAGCTGCACCCCCACCACCTTGCTCGTGGTGTCCGTCCCGATGCCGCCCTGGATGCCCGAGCCCGAGCCGGATTCCGAGTAGGTGGCGAAGGCATCCAGCGTTGGCCTGTGGCCCGCCCGGTTACGCTCGACGTCCTGGGAAGCAAAGGTGAGGCTCGCCTCGTTCACCTTGACCTGTAAGTTGGCCTGGTTCGCCTGCGCCACCCACTGCTCCAGGTTGTTCGGCTGGGGCGGCGCGGGGCTGAACTTCGCGCCCAGGGGCGATAGGCCCGGGGCAGGGCGCCCGATAATGAGCTCGAGCTGGCGCTTCTTCAGCTCCAGGTCGTTGCGCGCGGCGATCTCGGCGGAAGACGTGAGATCGTAGCGCGCCTGCGCTTCATGGGTATCGGTGATGGTGGCGGTGCCGACCTCGAAGTTGCGTTTCGCCTGCTCGAGCTGCTGGCCGATGGCGATCAACTGCGCCTGGGCGAAGGCGACCGTATCCTGCCCGAGCAGCACGTCGAAGTAGGCCTGTGCCACTCTCAATATCAGGTCCTGCGCGGCCTGCGCAAACGCCGAATCGGACTGCGCAACCTGGGTCTTCGCCTGCTCGAAGGCGGCGAAGTTCTGGGGGCGGTAAAGCGGCTGCGTGACCGAGAGCGACACGGAATTGGAATTGAACTGGGACCTGCTGCCGGCGACCGCGGGGTCGCGAAACCGGAGTTCGCGATCATTCTGCTGGGTGGAGGCCGACAGCGTCGCCGAGGGCAGCAGCCCGCTCAAGCCCTGCGGCAGCTTCTCCTGGCCGGCGGCCCAGGTCGCGCGCGCCGAAGCATACTGCGCATCCGCAGACTGCGCCGAACGGTAGATGTCGAGCAGGTCGGCGCCCTGCGCGGCGCCAGCGGCCACCACGCACGCCACCGCTGCGGACACGAGAGTGCGCATCATGCCGCTAACCAGGAAATGGGGAATGGGGAATAGGGAATAGGAAATGGGGAATCGCGATTCCTGGCGCGCAATGCGCGCGGCCTTTTCCATTTCCCATTTCCGATCTCCCATTCACCGCGTCAGAACACGAAGCGCTCGGGTTGCAGCGCGTTCTTGAGCGGCGCGATGCAGGTTTCAAACAGGCCCGCCGAGCTGAAGGCAACGGCTGCAATGCGGGTGATGAGCCGCGCCTCCATGACCGGGGCCTCGCCCACCACCGCGATCAACCTGCCGCCGGGCTTCAGGCTTTTCGGAAATGCCTCCGGCAACAGGGGCACCGAGCCGGTCAGAACGATGGCGTCGTACGGCCCGTGCTGGTTCCAGCCGCGCGCGGCGTCCCCGGTTTCCAGCGTGACCTTGGTGAGGCCATGGGCGGCAAGCTTGGCGCCGGCGGTCTTCGTGAACTCGGGAACGATATCCACGCTGTGGACGTGGCCCCCGAGGCTCGCCAGCAGCGCAGTCATGTAGCCGCTGCCGGTGCCGACCTCGAGGATGCGGTCTTCGGGCTGGAGGGCGAGCTCCTGCAGCATGCGCGCCTCGATCCTGGGCGCGAGCATCGTTTCCCCGTGACCGATGGGGATTTCCATGTCGGCGAAGGCGAGCGAGCGGTACTGGCTCGGGACGAAGTCCTCGCGCTTGACCCTGAACAGGAGATCGAGCACCTGCTGGTCGAGCACTTCCCACGGCCGGATCTGCTGCTCGACCATGTTGAAGCGCGCGCGCTCGAAGTCCAGCTGCGGGTTCATCCGGACAAACGGGGGCTGAAAATCGCGTTACGGAGCTTGCAATTATCGCACAACCGGGTTACGTTATCAGCACACGTTAGGGGTCCGCGTCGCAGCGGTCAGCCCCCAGCGATCAGCGGTCAGCAAACGCCGTTGCTGATGGCTGAAAGCTGATAGCTGAACGCTCAGACCGGTGAGAGACACCCTTCGAACCTGATGCGGGTAATGCCGTCGTAGGGAAGCGTGGCCGGTCATCCCCCACCCGCTCCCCGCAAGGCCGTCCCGAGAGGAGCGTAGCATGAGCGCCAATCCGAAGTTCCTGAACGCGACCGCGCGCGTCGACGAGGCGGCGGTGAAGCCGCTGCCCAACTCGCGCAAGATCTACGTGCCGGGGTCGCGTCCCGATATCCGCGTCCCGATGCGCGAGATCGCGCAGTCGGACACGCCGGCCTCCTTCGGCGCTGAGAAGAACCCGCCGATCTTTGTCTATGACACCTCGGGGCCTTACACCGATCCGGAGGCGAGAATCGACATCCGCCAAGGCCTGCCGCCGCTGCGCGAGAAGTGGATCAGCGAGCGCGGCGACAGCGAGGAGCTTGATGGACCGAGCTCCGCCTATGGGCGCGAGCGCCTTTCCGATGCCGGGCTCGCGCAGTTGAGATTCAACCTCAAGCGCAAACCGCGCCGCGCAAAGCCGGCAATGAACGTCACGCAGATGCACTACGCTCGCCGCGGCATGATCACGCCCGAGATGGAGTTCATCGCGATCCGCGAGAACCAGCGCATGGACGCGCTCGCCGAGCTGCTGCACAGGCAGCATGCGGGACAGCCGTTCGGCGCCGCGATCCCGAAAGTGGTCACGCCGGAGTTCGTGCGCGAGGAAGTCGCGCGCGGACGCGCCATCATCCCTTCCAACATCAACCACCCGGAATCGGAGCCGATGGTGATCGGCCGCAACTTCCTGGTGAAGATCAACGCCAACATCGGCAACTCCGCGGTCACCTCCGGCATCCAGGAGGAAGTGGAGAAGATGACGTGGGCCACGCGCTGGGGCGCCGACACCGTGATGGATCTTTCCACCGGGCGGCACATCCACGAGACGCGCGAGTGGATCATCCGCAATGCCCCGGTGCCGATCGGCACCGTGCCGATCTACCAGGCGCTGGAAAAGGTGGACGGAAGAGCGGAGGAGCTCACCTGGGAGATCTACCGCGACACGCTGATCGAGCAGTGCGAGCAGGGCGTGGACTACTTCACCGTGCACGCCGGGGTGCGGCTTGCCTACATTCCGCTCACCGCCAAGCGCATGACGGGCATCGTGTCGCGCGGCGGCTCGATCCTGGCCAAATGGTGCCTCTCGCATCACAAGGAAAGCTTCCTCTACACGCGCTTCGAGGAGATCTGCGAGCTCCTCAAGGCCTACGACGTCGCCTTCTCGCTCGGCGACGGGCTGCGGCCCGGTTCGATCTACGACGCGAACGACGAGGCGCAGATCGCGGAGCTGAAGACGCTCGGCGAGTTGACCGACATCGCGTGGCGCCACGACGTGCAGGTGATGATCGAGGGCCCCGGCCACGTCCCGATGCAGCTCATCAAGGAGAATATGGACCTCGAACTCCAGTACTGCCGCGAAGCGCCGTTCTACACGCTGGGCCCGCTCGCGACCGACATCGCGCCGGGCTACGACCACATCACGAGCGCGATCGGCGCGGCGATGATCGGCTGGTTCGGCACCGCGATGCTGTGCTACGTCACGCCCAAGGAGCACCTGGGTCTGCCCGACAAGGAGGATGTCAAGGACGGGATCATGGCCTACAAGATCGCCGCGCACGCCGCTGACCTCGCGAAGGGGCACCCCGGGGCGCAGGTCCGCGACAACGCGCTCTCGAAGGCGCGCTTCGAGTTCCGCTGGGAGGACCAGTTCAACCTCGGGCTCGATCCCGACAAGGCGCGCGCCTTCCACGACGAGACGCTGCCGCAGGAAGGCGCCAAGCTCGCGCACTTCTGCTCGATGTGCGGCCCGCATTTCTGCTCGATGAAGATCACCCAGGACGTCCGCGATTACGCGCAGAAGCGGGGCGTGACCGAGCAGGAGGCGCTCGAGAAGGGCATGCAGGAGAAGGCCGAAGAGTTCGTCAAGCAAGGTGGCGAGATCTACACCCGCGTGTAAACGGCGGGCGGGATGCGCGCGTTAAGCCGCGTTAAAGCCGGACGCACAGCGCCGGTTTAACTCCGCGCATTCGAGCGGTCAGCCCTGCTGCCCCTCAATGCGCGGGATTTTCGGGCGGAGATGGAGGAGGGACACGCCATGAGTGCTCGTTCCATGATCGCGGCGGCGGCGCTGATCGGGCTTGCCTGCGCCGCGCCGGCTCACGCCGAGCAAAAATCCGATCCCTTCGCCCAGATCGAGTCGCTGCTCAATCCGAAATTCCTGCTGCAGGGGGTCATCCGCGACGAGGACGTGGCGCTCCTTTTCGCGCATCTCAGGGCGGCGCTGCTGGCTTCCTACGAAGGCCGGGAAGCTCCCCCGCCGGACGCGCTTAAGCAGCGCGCCGAGGCAATCGGCGACGAACTCAGGGCCCGCGGCGCGCTCGCCGGCTTGCTGCTGCTGATGGCCTTCGAGGCGGCGGCGAAACAGGCCGTGCGCGAAGCGCTGGGCGACGCCCCCGCCGCGCGCTGAGACCTTTTGTTACACCCGCTGGTCCCCCGCCGTGGGCGGGCCGCGGCACCTCGGCTACAATCCCCACTCTAAAGGAATGACGGCACGCGCATGCGGCGCCGTCATTCCTTAAGATGAGCCGGATGTCACGGAAGAGCATCATCATGGCGGTCGTTGTGCTCGCCGTGTTCGCGGCGGGCGCGGGCGCGTACGCGTGGTGGGGCGCCCGCGGGGCGAACCCCAACTACCGGTTCGCCAAGGTCGAGCGCGGCGGGGTCACCGCGGTGGTCTCGGCCACCGGGACGCTCAATCCCGTCGTGTCGGTGCAGGTGGGCTCGCAGGTTTCGGGCCAGATCAAGGAGCTCCACGCTGACTTCAACTCGCCGGTGAAGAAGGGGCAGATCATCGCCCGCATCGACCCGGACTCGTTCGCGCTGCGCGTCAACCAGGCGATGGCGGACCTGGAAGCGGCGCGCGCCACCGTGCTCACCCAGCGCGCCAACGTCGTCGCGCTGCAGGCCGAAGCGTCGCGCGCGAAAGTCAACCTGGGCGACGCCGAGCGCGAGTTCCAGCGCAACAAGTCCCTCTACGAGAAGAACTTCATTTCGACCGCGGCGCTCGACAAGTCGCAGTCGGCGTTCGACGCGGCGAAGGAAACGCTGAAGAGCGCGCAGGCGCAACTCACCGTCGGCGAGTCGCAGGTTCGGAACGTCGAGGCGCTGGTGAAGCAGCGCGATTCGCAACTCGCGCAGGCCAAGGTGGACCTCGAGCGCACCACGATCCGCGCGCCGGTGGACGGCATCGTGGTGAAGAAGTCGGTCGAGCCGGGGCAGACCGTGGCGGCGAGCCTGCAGGCGCCGGAGCTGTTCGTGATCGCGCAGGACTTGCGCGAGATGCAGGTCGAGACCTCCATCGACGAGGCGGAGGTCGGCCGCATCCAGGTGGGCCAGTCCGCTACGTTCACCGTGGACTCGTTCCCGGGCAGGAGCTTCCGCGGCACGGTGTCGCAAGTGCGCAAAGCGGCGCAGGTGGTGCAGAACGTGGTGACCTACACGGCCGTGATCGCCACCTCGAACCCGGAGCTCAACCTTTTCCCCGGCATGACCGCCAACGTGCGCATCGTCGTTGATACCCGGAGCAACGTCCTGAAAGTTCCGAACGCGGCGCTACGCTTCCGTCCAGCGGGCGCGGGTGGGGGCGAGGCAGGGGGCGCGCGCGATCCCGCGGGGGCGCCGGCTCCGGCGGAAGAGGGGGCGGGGCGAGGAGCGCAGGCGGGCGGGGCCATGCGCGAGCGGCTGACCAAGGAACTTAACCTCAGCGCCGAGCAGCAGGCGAAGCTGGAAGCGATACAGAATGAGACCCGTGACAAGATCCGCGGGATCGGCACCGAGGACAAGGGCGAGCGGCGCAAGCAGGCCGAGAGGCTGCGCGCGGAATCCCGCGCGCGCATCGCCGAAATGCTCACTCCGGAGCAGCGCCAACGCTACGAGGAGATGTCCGCGAGCCGGGCCGGCCGTTCGGTGACCAGCGGACGGGTGTGGCTGCTCGACGGCAACGGCAAGGTGAAGGGCACCGATGTGCGAGTGGGACTGACTGACGGCACGCACACCGAGTTGGTCGGCGGCGAGCTCCAGGAGGGCTCGCAGCTGATCGTCGGGACGCTGGAGGGTGCGAAGGCGCGGGCGCAATCGAAGGGCGGCCCGCGCTTCGCTTTCTAATGGGCAAGGGGTCGGGCGCATGAGCCAGCCTTTGATCGTCACCCGCGGTGTGACCAAGGTGTACAGCATGGAAAGCTACACCGTCGAGGCGCTGCGCGGGATTTCGGTCGACCTCGCATCGGGCGAGTTCGTGGCGGTGATGGGGCCGTCCGGTTCCGGCAAGTCCACTTTCATGAACCTGCTCGGCTGCCTCGATTCGCCGACCAGCGGCGAATACTTCCTCGCGGGCGAGAAAGTATCGGAGCTCTCCGGCGACGCGCTGGCGGCGATCCGCAACCGCCGCATCGGCTTCGTGTTCCAGAATTTCAACCTGCTGCCGCGCACCTCCGCGCTCGAGAACGTCGAGCTGCCGCTGCTCTATAGCCATCGTCCGAAGGAGGAGCGCAGGCAGCGCGCGCTGGCGCGTCTGGCGCAAGTGGGCCTCGTGGAGCGAGCGCATCACCATCCCCAGCAGCTCTCGGGCGGCCAGCAGCAACGGGTCGCGATCGCGCGCGCGCTCGTCAACGATCCGGTGCTGATACTCGCCGACGAGCCGACCGGTGCGCTCGACACGCGCACGAGCTTCGAGCTGATGGGACTGCTGCAGGAGCTCAACCGCGAAGGCATGACGGTGGTGCTGGTCACGCACGAGCGCGACATCGCGGCGTTCGCCTCGCGCGTCATCGGCTTCCGTGATGGGCACGTGGTGGACGACCAGCGGGTGGCGCGGCCGGCCGATGCCCACGCCCTGCTGCGTGAACTGGAGAAGGAAGCGGCATGAACCTGATCGCGAGCATCAGGATCGCGCTGCGGGCGCTGCGGGTGAACAAGCTGCGCAGCACGCTGACCATGCTCGGCATCATCATCGGCGTCGCCGCCGTGATCACCATGATCGCGGTGGGCTCGGGCGCGCAGGCGCGCGTCGAGGACCAGATCAAGGGCCTCGGCACCAACCTCATCATCCTGCTGCCCGGCTCGGTAACCGCGGGCGGCGTGCGCATGGGCTCGGGCTCGCGCCCCACGCTGACGGAGGACGATTCGTACGCCATCCAGCGGGAGATTCCGGCGGTGCAGGTGGCGGCTCCCGCGCTGCGAGGCACCGGCCATGTGGTCGCCGGCAGCAGCAACTGGTCCACCGTGTTCTACGGCGTGACGCGGGAATACTTCGAGGCGCGCAACTGGGTGATCGCCACCGGCAAGATGTTCGAGCCGGCGGATCTCGCCGGCTCGGGCAAGGTCGCCCTGCTCGGAGAGACGGTGGCGCGCAATCTTTTCGGCGACACCGATCCGGTCGGCCAGGCGATCCGCATCCGCAAGGTGCCTTTCACCGTAATCGGCACCCTCGAGCGCAAAGGCCAGAGCATGATGGGCCAGGACCAGGACGACGTGATCCTCATGCCGATCTCCACCGCCCGCAACCGCGTGCTGGGCGGCGGCACCGCCAAGCAGCGCTCGGTGGGCTCGGTATCGATCAAGGTGCGGGATGGCGAAGACATGAAGGAAGCGGAGGAGCAGATCCGGAGCCTCTTGCGCCAGCGCCATCGGCTGCAGCCGGGGGCGGAGGATGACTTCAATTTGCGCAATCTCTCGGAGGTATTGCAGGCGCGCGAGGAATCGAGCCGCGTCATGACGCTGCTGCTCGCGGCGGTGGCTTCGGTCTCGCTGCTGGTGGGCGGCATCGGCATCATGAACATCATGCTGGTGTCGGTCACCGAGCGCACCCGGGAAATCGGGCTCAGAATGGCGGTCGGCGCACGCGGGCGCGACATCCTCTCCCAGTTCCTGGTCGAAGCGGTGACGCTCGCGCTGATCGGGGGATTGCTCGGCATCGTGCTCGGCGTGGGAGGATCCTACGCGATCGGCCACGTCGCCGAATGGCGCACGGAGCTCAACGCCCGGGCGATCGTGCTCGCCGTGAGCTTTTCGGCGGCGGTGGGCGTGTTCTTCGGCTTCTACCCCGCGCGCAAGGCTTCTCGTCTCGCGCCGATCGAGGCGCTCCGCTACGAGTAGCTAGAGTTTGCAGTGTGCAGTGGACAGTTTGCAGTTGAGCGCTAGCTGAACACTGCCAACTGCCAACTGCGTGACCCGCAGGGTCGCGTAGAATGGCGCTCTGAATGGACCTGCTTTACCTCAAGGCCTTCGTGCTCGGCATCGTCGAAGGCCTCACCGAATTCCTGCCGATTTCCAGCACCGGGCACCTCATCATAGCCGGGCAGCTCATCGGCTTCAACGGCGAGAAGGCGAAGGTCTTCGAGATCGTCATCCAGAGCGGGGCGATGCTGGCGGTCATCTGGGAGTACCACGCGCGCTTTGCGCACATGCTCGGGGGCCTGCGTCATGACCCCGCGGCCCGGCGTTTCGCCGTGAACCTCGCGGTGGCGTTCCTGCCGGCGGCACTGCTCGGGCTCGCGTTCGCGGGCGCGATCAAGCAACACCTGTTCCACGCGGTTCCAGTCGCGGCCGCCTTCATCCTCGGCGGCGTGATCATACTTTGGGTGGAGCGTTCCCCGCGGCGGACGAGGGTGGAGCATGTCGACGACATGACATGGAAGGACGCGCTCAAGGTCGGTCTGGCCCAGACCTTTGCCCTGATCCCGGGCACGTCGCGCTCGGGCGCGACGATCATCGGCGGCATGCTGTTCGGCCTATCGCGCCGGGCCGCAACCGAATTCTCGTTCTTCCTCGCGGTGCCGACGCTGATCGCCGCGGGCGCCTACGATCTTTATAAGCACCGCGCGCTGCTCGACGCCGGCGATCTCGGCGGCTTCGCAGCGGGTTTCATCGTCTCCTTCGTCTCGGCGTTCCTGTGCGTGCGCTGGCTGCTGCGCTACATCAGCCGCCATGATTTCAGCGCATTCGCCTGGTACCGCATCGCCTTCGGCGCCATGGTGCTCGCCACCGCCTACACGGGCCTTGTGAACTGGTCGGCGTAGATATCAATGATGAGTGATGAATGATGAGTGATGAATGAAAACCAATTCCGCGCAAGCGGGGGCTCAATTCATCATTCTGCATTCCGCATTCATCATTAACCCTGCGTCCACGGCAACCCGGCCACGCGCCAGCCACCCTTGGTGTTGCGGCGGCCCTGGGGGTCCTTGTCTCCCTCGAAGCCTTCGAGCACGTTGTAGGACGTGCCGTAACCCGCTTGCGTCGCGAGCATTGCCGCGTTATGGGAGCGTCCCCCGCTGCGGCAGATGAACATCACCAGCGCTTCCTTGTCCACCTGACGCTCGAGTTCCGCGAGGAAGGCGGGGTTAGGCCGATTGCCGGGGTAGGTAAGGAGCTCGATTTCGACCGCGCCCGGGATCCGCCCGACGTAATCCCATTCGGCGCGGGTGCGCACGTCGATGAGCTTCGCGCCGGGCGCCTTCTGCCAGATCTCGTACGCCTCCTGCGGCGTCAGCGCGCCGGCGTACGGCAGGCCCATCTGCTCGCCCCGCTCCCGGGCCGAATTGAGGGCTTCGTTGATCGTCATCGCTGGATCCTTGTGTCCGGGGCGCTGCACCTTAAGCGCGCAATAGTCTCGCGGGATCGCCACGTATGGGGCTGGAAATAAAGGCGAATTTTACATGACCGATGAACGCCGTGCCTTTCCGCACCAAAAGAGTGCTGGCGCGAAAGATCAGCACCGATGTGGTGCGGGAGAGCCTGCCTGTGGGAAACAAACCCCTTGCGCCACAACGCGTTTCGCAAAAAAAAGCCTTGGCACAATTCGTGCTCCGCAGGAAGGTCCATATCAGCTTTTTCGTCTCACCACTCAACTCAGGAGAACAGGATGGCGACTGCCGCCGACGTACTGAAAATGATCAAGGACAACGAAGTGAAATTCGTCGATTTCCGTTTCACCGACACACGGGGCAAGGAGCAGCACGTTTCGGTGCCGGTCTCGGCGTTCGGCGAGCACAAGTTCAGCGACGGCCACTTCTTCGACGGCTCCTCCATCGCCGGCTGGAAGGGCATCGAGGCGTCCGACATGGTGCTCTCGCCCGATCCCGACTCCGCGCGCATGGATCCGTTCACCGACGAGCCGACGCTGCTGCTCACCTGCGACGTGATCGAGCCCTCCGACGGCAAGGGCTACGACCGCGATCCACGCTCCATCGCCAGGCGCGGCGAGGCCTACCTCAAGTCCACCGGTATCGCCGACGCCGCGTTCTTCGGTCCGGAGCCCGAGTTCTTCGTCTTCGATTCGGTGACGTGGAAGGTCGAGATGGGCCAGGCCTTCTACAAGATCAAGTCGGAAGAAGCGCCGTGGGCCTCCGGTGAGGAATTCGAAGGGGGCAACAAGGGGCATCGTGCGCCGATCAAGGGCGGCTACTTCCCGGTGCCGCCGGTCGATTCGCTGCAGGATATTCGCTCGGCGATGGTGCTGGCGATGCAGGAGATGGGCGTGGAGTGCGAGGTGCACCACCACGAAGTGGGCGCCATGGGGCAGAACGAGATCGGCACCAAGTTCAACAGCCTGGTGAAACGCGCCGACTGGATGATGATCTACAAGTATGCGGTGCACAACGTCGCGCACTCCTACGGCAAGACCGCGACCTTCATGCCGAAACCCGTGGTGGGCGACAACGGCTCGGGCATGCACGTGCACCAGTCGCTCGCCAAGGACGGCAAGAACCTCTTCACCGGGAACGGCTACGCGGGGCTGTCCGAGCTCGCGCTGCACTATATCGGCGGCATCCTCAAGCACGCGAAGGCGCTCAACGCCATCACCTGTCCCGGAACCAACTCCTACAAGCGGCTCGTGCCGGGTTTCGAAGCGCCGATCAATCTCGCGTACTCCTCGCGCAACCGCTCGGCCGCGGTCCGCGTGCCGCTCGTCTCCAACCCGAAGGCGCGCCGTATCGAAGTGCGCTTCCCGGATCCCACGTGCAATCCGTACCTCGCGTTCACGGCAATGATGCTGGCCGGGCTGGACGGCATCCAGAACAAGCTCAAACCCGGCGATCCGATCGACAAGAATCTCTACGACCTGCCGCCGGAGCAAGCGGCCCGCGTGCCCAAGGTGTGCGCTTCGCTCGAGCAGGCGCTCGAAGAGCTCGACAAGGACCGCGAATTCCTCACGCGCGGCGGGGTGTTCTCCAACGACATGCTGAATGCCTACATCGGGCTCAAGGAAGAGGAATTGACGGCGTTCCGCATGACGACCCATCCGATCGAGTTCCAGATGTATTACAGCCTGTGATCCGCAGCACAGCCCTCGCCAAAGGGGCGGGACATCCCGCCCTTTTTTTGCCGGCCGTGATATAATGCACCATTTGGGTGCGTTGCTATTTCCGATTTGTTGACATAGACTTAGAGCCATGTCCCGGAGCCTGTCGGTCAACGGTCAGGGCCCGTTGGCCGTTGTTCGCCGTAAACGAGACGGACATCGACGATGCGGAAATTGCTATTAGCAGTGATGCTCGCGCTGGGCGCCCCCGCCGTATGGGCGGATATCTGGGAGTGCGTCGACGAGAGCGGCAACAAGCGCTTCACCAACATCAAGTCCGAGGCCAAGGGCTGCAAGCTGCTCAACGTGGGGCTGCCCAACACGGTTCCGGGCGTGAAACCGCCGCCCGGCAAGACCGCCTCCACTCCGCCGCCGGGCTTTCCCAAGGTGGATGCCGACACCCAGCGCGGGCGCGATGCCGAGCGCCGCAAGATCCTCGAGCAGGAACTCGCCAGCGAGGAGAAGCTCCTGGCGCAGGCCAGGAAGGACCTGACGGAGCAGGAGTCGATACGGCTCGGCAGCGAACGCAACTATCAGCGGGTGCTTGACCGCCTCGAGCCCTACAAGAAGAAGGTCAAGCTGCACGACGACAACGTCGCCAACCTCAAGCGCGAGCTGGCGAGCGCCAAGTAAGAGCCTCTAAGCCGCGGCAACATCCCCGGCGAGGCAGGCCTATGCTGACGGCAGGCATACCCCAGCGCTGCGGCGTCCCGGCACTCCCCGCTGCCCGCCCTTGGCGCGGTTCTTGCTCTACCCGTCATCCAGACTCGTGAAATGACGACCCCCTCCCTCTCCGGTCTCGATCTGCTGCCGACCGCGGTGGTGCTGGTGGATGTCGGGCTCGCCGTGCGCTACCTGAATCCGGCGGCCGAGAACCTGTTCGAGATGAGCAGCAAGAACGTAGCGGGCCAGGGCCTCGACAAGCTGTTTTCCAACACCGCGGTGCTTCAGGCCGCGATCGGTTACGCGCGCGCCAACAACTGCAGCTACACCGAGCATGACCTCGAGCTCGGCGTGAACGGGCGCACGCGGCTGCACTTGTCGTGCACCGTGACGCCGGTCGAGCTGCCGGACGGGAAAGCGCACGAGGACGGGCTGCTGCTCGAGTTCCGCCATATCGAGCAGCAGCTGAAGATCGCGCGCGAGGAGCGCATGCTCGACCAGAGCCAGGCCACCCGCGAGTTGATCCGCAACCTCGCTCACGAGATCAAGAACCCGCTCGGCGGGATCCGCGGCGCGGCGCAGTTGCTCGACCGCGAGCTCGAGCGCCCCAACCTGCACGAGTACACCCAGGTGATCATGAAGGAAGCCGATCGCCTGCAGTCGCTGATGGACCGGCTGCTCACGCCGCACCGGCTGCCGCAGCCCGCGCAACTCAACATCCACGAGGTGCTGGAGCGCGTGCGCAGCCTCATCCTCGCCGAATACCCGCGGGGCATCGCGATCCGCCGCGACTACGACGTGAGCCTCCCGCTGTTGAACGGCGACAAGGAGCAGCTCATCCAGGCGGTGCTCAACGTCGTGCGCAACGCCGCGCAGGCGCTGCAAGAACGGGGAGAGATCAGCTTGAGGACGCGCGTGGTGCGCCAGATCACGCTCGCGCGGCGCCGCTACAGCCACGCCATCGCGGTGGAAATCAGGGACAACGGGCCCGGGATCCCGGAAGGGCTGCGAGAGCGCATTTTCCACCCGCTCGTGTCGGGCCGCGCCGGCGGCAGCGGGTTGGGGCTCACGCTCGCCCAGAACTTCGTCAACCAGCACCACGGGATGATCTCCTTCGAGAGCGTCTCCGGGGAGACCGCGTTCACCATCCTCCTGCCGGTGCAGGAGAACGATGAACGCGGAACGATGAACGCGGAACGCCGAAACGAGAATCGTTCAGCGTGAAGCCCGTCTGGATCATTGACGACGACCGCTCGATACGCTGGGTGTTCGAGAAGGCGCTCGCGCGCGAGAACATCGCGTTCAAGACCTTCTCCTCGGCCCAGGAGGCGCTCGCCGCCCTCAACACCGAGACGCCGCAGGTGGTGGTGAGCGACATCCGCATGCCGGGGGAATCGGGGCTGGAGCTGCTGCAAAAAGCGAGGGCGCTGCACGCCACCCTGCCGGTGATCATCATGACCGCGTACTCCGACCTGGAGAGCGCGGTCACTGCGTTCCAGGGGGGCGCCTACGAGTACCTGCCAAAGCCGTTCGACGTGGACCACGCGGTGGAGCTGATCCGGCGCGCGATGGAAGAGAGCATGCGCCAGGAAAGCGCGGTGGAATTGTCGGAAGGGACACCCGAGATCCTGGGTCAGGCGCCGGCGATGCAGGAGGTGTTCCGCGCCATCGGGCGGCTGTCCCAGTCGCACGCCACCGTGATGATCACCGGCGAATCCGGCACCGGCAAGGAGCTGGTGGCGCGCGAGATCCACCAGCGCTCGCCGCGCCGCTCCGGCCCCTTCATCGCGGTCAACTGCGGCAGCCTGCCCGCTTCGCTCCTGGAAGGGGAGCTGTTCGGGCACGAGAAGGGGACGTTCACGGGGGCCGACCGCGACAAGGTAGGGCTGTTCGAGGCGGCCAGCGGGGGAACGATGTTCCTCGACGAGAT
>JACPEF010000146.1 GCA_016183675.1 Betaproteobacteria bacterium | reverse complement strand
CTTCTGGCTCGCCACCTGCGCCGTCTGCCGCACCTCCTCCACCGTGGTGGTGGTCTCGCTCACCGCTGCGGCCGACTCGCTCGCGCTGGAGGCCAACTGCGTGGTGGAGGCGACGATCTCGCTCGCCGCCGAACCCAGCACGTTCGCCCCCTCGATCAGCCCGCGAATCTGGCCACGCAAATCCTCGGCCATGCGGGCGAAGGCGTTGCCCAGGACGTCGTTGGGAGAGTGGGGTTTGACGGTCGAGCGCAAATCGCCGGCCGCGATCTGCTCGGCGGCGCCCGCCATCGCGCGAAGTGACTGCGTCATGCGGTCGAACGTGCGCGCCAGCGATCCAACTTCGTCGTTTCGCTGGTCCGTCGACACATTTCCGCTGAGATCACCGACAGTGATCCGTTCGGCGACCATCGTGAGATCCTTGAGCGGCCGGGAAATGAGCCGGTTCAACATCACCGCCAGTGCAACGCCCAAGACCAGCGCCAGGCCGCCGAAGACAGCGAACAGCCGCACCGACTGTGCGGCCAGTTCCGCGGAAGCGGCAAGCTGCCTGCGGGAGTTTTCAAGCATCTCGTTTCCAAGTTCCAGCGAAAGAGTTCGTATTTTCTCGAAACGCTCGCCTTGGGGCCCTTCGGCGGATTGCCTGGCCTCCTCGATCTTGCCCTCCAGGATGAGCTTGATCTGCGCCTCCCGCCCCTGGCGATACGCCGCGTTCGTGTTCTTCAGCTCATCGAGCTTGGCGAGAAACCGAACGTTGTTCTTGAAGAGGGCGGCGAGTTTTTGCAACGCGTCGTCGATCTCCTTGGTGCGACTGCGGATGTCCCGGGCCAGGGCCTCGAGCTCGTTGCGGTCGGTCGTGATCGTCATCTCAAGCGTCTGGGCCCTCTGGCGATTCAAGTCGGCCCGCAATTCGACCAGGTCCACCACTCCCGCGAACTCCTGGTCGAACAGTCTTTGCTGGGAATCACGGATCGCGGTGATGGCGGTGTAGGCGGTAGCGATGGTCAGCGCCAACAGCGCAATCATCAGGCCGAATCCCAACGAGAGCTTGGCGCCGGTTTGCAGGTTCTTGAACCAGTTCATGGTCGCAGACCTCCGTCGATGGTTGGCGCTCAGTCTTCCACTTCCTCGTGCACGATGATTTTCGGGTCCGCCAGGATGCGCGCCACGTCAAGCACCACCAGCCGCCCGCTGGTCACGCCCTTCAGGTATTCGGTGCGGATGCCGGTGAGGGTCGGCAGTGAAGGCTGCAAGCTCTCCGCTGCAACGCTCCACGCACCCACAATGACATCCGCCAGCAGCCCAAGCTCGAGATCATCGCCCTGGACAAGGATGATGCGATGCAGATCGGTCAATCCCTGCTCGGGCAGATCGAAAAACTTCTTGAGGTCCAGCACCGGCACGATGCGTCCTCGCACGTTCACGATCCCGAGCACGAATGGCGGCGTGCAGGGCAGCGGCGTCAGGTTCTTCAGCGGATAGACTTCCCGCACGTACCGGGTTTCCAGCGCGTAGCTTTCCCGGGCCAGACGGAACTCCAGCAATTCGAGCGACGCTTCCGCAACCGCGGTGCGTTCCGGCTGGCGTGCCAGCGCCTTTGCGCGCGCACGCAGGATTTGTCTGGCGTCGAACGTGGCGGGGATGCGCGTCGCTTCTTTCATGGCACGGCTTCCATGCCTGTCATCGCAGCAATGGTTTCCGTGAGCCGGCCGGCGGTGAGGCCTTCCGATTCAGGCAGAGGATCACCCGGCTGATGGCGGCCCAGCAGATGCAGCGCGTTGGCGTAATGCTTGTCAGCCTCCCCGGTCTTGCCCCCGCTTCGCGCGAGGTTGCCCAGGGCGAAATGCGCCAGCACGAAGTCGGGCTGGAGATAGAGCGCTCGCTGGAGGGAAGCGCGCGCCTGCTCGACGTCGCCCCGCTCCAGCAGGACGACCGCGCGCAGGTAGTGGGCAGCGGGATCCACCTTGTCGGCCGTGATCCAACGATCACACCACGCCAGCGCGTCCGTGAGCTCGCCCTGGTTGGCCAGCGCTCGCGCCAGCAGGGAAAGCGCCTGCGGCTCGGGCGTGTGCCCGGCAAACGAGGCGGCTAGCATCTCCGCCGCGTCCGCATAGCGGCCTTGCCGGTAGAGGGTTTCCGCCATCGCCCGGGGCGTGGGCCGCGTTTCCGCGTGCGCAGGCTCTTCCGGAGCCGGGGCGGGTGCCGGTTCCGTCGGCAGAGGAACCGGCACCTGCTGCACCCATGGCGAAGGCTTCTCGATCTCGGGCGCGACGAACCTTGCCGCTTCCCCAGGCGGCGCCGGCATCCACGGCTGCTTCGCCGGGAGCTTCGCGCCGCTTTTTTGATAGAGCATCACGCCGGGGAAATTCACCGCAACGAACTGGGGAAACAATGCATGCGACGCTTCGCTGGGGCTGACGACGAGCCAGCCGCCCTCGGCCAGCGCGTGGTGGAGTTTCCGGATCACGTTGCGGACCTGGGGCGGGGTGAAATACATCAGCGCATTGCGGCAGAGGATCACATTCATGGCGTTGGTTTCGGTCGCCAACGAGGGATAGACGTCCTCCACCAGGTTGAGCTGCACAAAGGTCACCCGTTTCTTGATCTCGGGAAGGATGGCGTAGCGTCCATCCGCAGTGCGGTTGAAATAGCGCTCCTTGAACCACGCCGGCGTATCGCGAAACGACCACTCGCCGTACGTTCCCGTGGCGGCCCTGCGAAGAAAGCGCCCGTTGATGTCGGTCGCCGTGATCGTCACGTGCCAGTCGTCCAGGTCGGGCAGCGCCTCGCGCAGCAGGATCGCAAGCGAATACGGCTCTTCGCCCGTGCAACAAGCAGCGCTCCAGAAGCGCAGCCGCTGCTCGCGGCCCTGCCGCGAGCGGACGAGCCCGGGCAGGACGTCAGCAGCGAGTACGTCAAAGGTCTTCCTGTCGCGGAAGAAGTACGTCTCGCCGACCGCGAGATGACTCGCCAGGACCTCGACCTGCGCGGCGGTGGGCGGAGCCGACAGCAGCGAACCGACGCACGCGGCGGTATCCTCGAAGCCCAGTTCACGCGCGGCCCCCGCCACGCCGCGCTGCAAATCCGCCAACCGTTCGGGCGGGAAATGCAGTCCCGTCGTCTGCGCGATGAACTCGCTCAGTCGCGACCATTGTCCGTCTGAAACGCGATCAGGCATGCGTTAATGCACCTCCTGATCCACCGCTTCGTCCAAAGCGCGCGCCTCGTCCAGGGAGAGAAACTTTTCCAGGTCGTGAATCAGTACCAGGCCGTCGTCGAGCCTGACGACGCCCTGGATTTGCTCAAGGCCCGGCACGATCTGAGCCGAGCCGATGATTTCGTCTTGCGAGCGCTCGATCAACCCCTGGGCCTCGTCAACCACCAGCACCACAGAGCGCCGCGCGGTGCACGCGATCAGGAAGTGATCCGCGGGGCTGAGGTCCCGTTGCCGCAGCCCGAACCGTCGCCGGACATCGAGCACGGGGAGAACATGGCCTTCCACGTCGACTGCCCCGAGCACGATCGATGGCGCGTTCGGCAAGCGGGTCAACTCTGCGGCGCGGACGACGCGCTCGACCACGGCGAGCGGCAGGGCATAACGCTGCTCGTCAAGGCGAAAAACGACAAGTTGCAAAGTGAACTCCCTCACGACCGACGCCAGCGCGGAGCGCCGCATCGGCTGTTCACTGTTTACGGCGGGGGCTCGGCTCGTTGATCGGTCCGCCGCGAAGGCCGGGCGGCGGGACAGGGAATTTCCCCTGAAGAATCGCGGCGGCGGGACGTCACCCGCCACGATCACAAAGCTATTCTCGGCGAATCAGCGACTTGGAAGCAACGGCGTTTGTTTTTACCCCCCGAAACCCCTGGGTAGCACGCGGTTGCTCGGTGCCTTCCTGCCGCTTAAAACATCTTACTCACGTCAAATCAATCCCTTGGGCGCGCGGGGCCGTTGATGATTTCTGCAGCTTTGATGATCTCCGCGGCCACTTCGTTCAGTTTACGTCGCTGCGCACGGGCGTAGTCCCGGAGCGTCTCGAACGCCTGTTGCCGGTCCAGGCCGCGCCGTTCCATGAGAATGCCGACGGCCGTGCTCGTCTCGCGCCCGCTCTCCAGGGCGGTAGTGAGCTGCGACTCCTTCTCGTGCAAGGCGCGTATGTCCCGTGCCCGCGCGAGCGCCGCCTCGATGGAAGGGACGATCTGCGACACGTCGAGCGGCTTCACGAGGTAGCCGAGCGCGCCGTGTTCCGCCGCCTGTTTGACGATGTCCTCATCGCCGTACGCGGAGAGATAGAGGAACGGCACGTTGGCCTGCTCGCGCAGCCGCCTGCCCAGTTCGATTCCGTCCATGCCCGGCATGCGCACGTCGAGCAACGCGAGATCGGGCAAGTCGCGCGCGGCGCTCCTGAGGGCGTCTTCGCCGCTCACCGCGCCGGTGACGCGGTAGCCAGCATCGCGCAACCCCTCAGCCAGCGAAGCCAGCACCAGCCGGTCGTCGTCCACCACGAGTATATGCCGTGGCATCTCTTTCGTGCTTGGTACCGCCATCCTACATTTCTCTGATGGCCCCCTGTTGCCGAACGGCCAGCAACGGCGGATGCAACTTCAGCACCACCTCCACCTCGTTGCGGACGCCATTGAAGGTGACGTTCCCGCCAGGCGGCGCGAGCAGTGTGCGCACCAGCGCGAGGCCGCTGCCAACGCTGCGGCTTCGGGCGAAATCGAAACCCTTCGGCAGGCGCCCGCGGTTCGAGATGCGTATTTCCGCTTCGTCCCTCGCTTCGCGCAGCGTCAGCCGCGCTTGCTTCTTGCCCGCCGCAGCCGGTTGATGTTTCAGGGCGTTGAAAACCAGCTCGTTGAGCGCGACGGCCACCGATACCGCCTCCGCGCCGGCGAGACAGGCCGGCCGCAGCAATTTGCGCTCGAATGCCCTTTCCACACGGCCCCCGATCAAGCTTTCCGCGGAGGAACAGATGGCTTCCGTTACATCAGCCAGGCTGAGCAATCCATCTGAGCGCGTTTCCTGCAACCCATAAACCAGTGCCACCGACTGCAGTTGCGCGATCGTTTCCCCGATCTCGGGTGCGATCGCGGGTTTTTTCCGGATCTTCTGGCGCAGCAGCCCGACGATGCCCTGCAGGCTGTTCTTGATCCGGTGATGAACTTCCCGCACCAGCGCATCGCGCTGCTGCATCGCATGGTTCAGTCTTTCCTGCTCCGCGAGTTTGCGATCGGTAATGTCTTCCGCGATTCCACATGCAAGCAAGGTCCCGTCACCGCTCTTCATGTGGTAGGAGCGGTCACTGATCCAGCGCACTGAACCGTCGGGACGAATAATGCGGTACTCGAGGTCGAGGTTTTCGCCGCGCGCCTGTTTCTTCATTCCGTCCTCTACCACCGGCAGGTCTTCGGTATGGATGGATCTCATCCATTCGCGGGGATTGCGATAGAGCGAATCCCGGCTCCTGCCCCAGATTTCTTCGTACGCGGGGCTCACATAGATCGTTTGGTCTCCGGAGCGCGTGTTAATCCAGAACACCTGACGAATGTTTTCTGCCAGCTGGCGGAACCGTTCCTCGCTTTCGCGCAGCGCGCTTTCGGTGTGCCGCCGCTCGGTAATATCCCGTGAAACCACGAGCAACTTTTCCGGCCTGCCATCGTTACCGAGCATCGGCGTCACGAGCTCATCCCACCACTTGGGAACGCGTTTGGTCGTCGGGCAATACGCTTCGAATCTACTCACGCCCCCGGCCAGCGCGGCAACCAACGCGTTGTGAGCGGCATCGCGGTCGCTGCCGCTCCAGAAATCCAGATAAGATTTGCCGAGCAGCGACGACGCGTCGTCAATCTCCATCAGGCGTTGTCCACCGGCGCTGATCCACAGCAGGCGGCCCTCGAGATCAAGCACCTTGATGCAATCGCGGCTGCTTTCGATCATCCTCTGCAGAAATTCACTGCTTTCGCGCAGCGCGACCTCCGCACGCTTGCGGGCCGTGATGTCGCGCGAGATGACGAGCGCCGTTTCCACCCTGCCGTCGAGGCCGGTTTCCGGAACGATGCGCGACTCGTAATGGCGAAGGCCT
>JACPEF010000141.1 GCA_016183675.1 Betaproteobacteria bacterium | reverse complement strand
GCGAGGGTGACGATACGCTGCGCCGGCGCGGCGAGCCGCACCGTGGCGCCGCGGTCGTCGCGCAGCTCGACGCCCGCACCGGCAGCCGGGGTTACAACAAGAAAAAACAGTAACGCTGCAAGAAAGTGGAGGGACCAGGCGGGAAGCAAAAACCAATCAGCCGCAGATAAACGCAGATAAACGCGGATGAAAATCAAAAACTCAAAGCGGCCGACGGCAAACAGTTCACAGAGAGCAAGCAGTATCCGCCTTGGATTTTCATTCTCTGTGTTCTCGGTGCTCTCTGTGGCTAAGAAGGTTCAAGTTCAAAGTTCAAGGTTCCAGGTTTCGGTTTGCCATTATCGGCGTGCATCGGCGTGCATCGGCGGTTTCAATATGCTCTTACCGCTCTACTTCTCCATGTACTGCAGCAGCTTCGCGCTGGTCTGGCGCAGGCGCGAGGAGAGCATCGACACCAGCTTGACCAGGATCTTGGAGCCGAGGCTAGCGTGATCGAGGATGATCTTCGCCATGTCGTCCCGGTGCAGCACGGCGAACACGGTCGCCTCGGTCGCGACGCAGGTCGCGAACCGCGGCTCGCCGTCGATCATCGACATCTCGCCCAGGGTCATGCCCGCCCCGACCGTGGTCATGTGCTGCTGCTGCTGGCGCATCGTCCTCTTGAGGATGTCAACATAGCCCTCGACCACGAGCAGCAGGAAGTCGCCGCCGTCGCCTTCGCGGATGATGATCTCGCCCGGCTGCGCGCGGTAGACATCCATGTAGCCCGCGAGAACGGAGATGTCCTCGCGCGAAAATTCGGCAAAAAAAGGCGACCTGCCGACGAGGCCGAAAATCACCTCGGCAATCGCCGTGCCCTTGCCGACCCGTTCCAGGTTCTCAAGGCTGCCCCGGCCGGAACCGGCTTCGAATTCCCCCTGAGCCATATTGTTGTGCCGCCGCCCTCCCTGGGCCCGGACTCGATTATCTCACGTTCACTCCGCTTCCGCCTTGAGGCGCCGCCTGCCCACGGCGTCCGCCAGCACCTCGAGCAGCTTCCTGCTGTCATCCCAGCCGATGCAGCCGTCGGTGATGCTCACGCCGTAGGCGAGCTCCTTGCCCGGTATCAGGTCCTGGCGGCCGGCCTTGAGATGGCTCTCCGCCATCACCCCGACGATGCGTTCCTCGCCGCCCGCGATCTGGCGCGCGACGTCCTGCCCCACGTCGATTTGCTTCTCCGGCTTCTTGCTCGAGTTACCATGGCTGAAGTCGATCATCAGCCGCGCCGGTATGCCCGCTTCCGCCAGCGTCTTGCCCGCGGCGTCCACGCTCTCGGCGTCATAGTTCGGCTTGTTCCCTCCGCGCAAAATGATGTGGCAGTCCTCGTTGCCGGCGGTCGACACGATCGCCGTGTGGCCGCCCTTGGTGACCGACAGGAAGTGGTGCGGCGCCTGCGCCGCGCGGATCGCATCCACCGCGATCCGGATGTTGCCGTCGGTGCCGTTCTTGAAGCCGACCGGGCAGGATAGCCCCGAGGCAAGCTCGCGATGGATCTGGCTCTCGGTGGTGCGCGCCCCGATCGCACCCCATGCCACCAGGTCCGCGATGTACTGCGGTGTGATCATGTCGAGAAATTCGCACCCGACCGGCATGCCCGTCTCGTTGAGATCCAGCAGCAGCCGGCGCGCGATGCGCAGTCCGTCGTTGATGCTGAAGCTGCCGTCGAGATTGGGGTCGTTGATCAGCCCCTTCCAGCCCACGGTGGTGCGCGGCTTCTCGAAGTAGACGCGCATCACCACCAGCAGCTCGCTGGCCAGCCGGTCCCTCGCCCCCTTGAGCTTGCCGGCGTACTCCTTGGCCGCCTTCACGTCGTGGATCGAGCACGGTCCCATGACGACGAGCAAGCGATCGTCGGCCCCGTGCAGTACGCGGTGCACCGCCTGCCGGGTCTCATAGGTGATGCGGGCGGCTTTCTCGGAGAGCGGGAACTCGCGCAGCACATGCGACGGCGGCACCAGCTCCTTGATCTCCTTGATCCGAACGTCGTCGGTACGGTATTGCGTCATGCCTTCTATGCCTGAGAAATCAAAGCATTATATCAGGCCACGTGACTGGAAGTGCCGCGAGGGCGGGAGCGCGCGAGAGCGGGAGAGGGACACATCTCGTGAGGGCGTCAGGGCGTGAGGGCGAGAACAGAAAATCCCCCTCACGATTTCACGATCTCACGACCTCCCGGTTTCCGATCTCACGATTTCCGACCTCACGATCTCCCGTCTTTTCGATCTTGCGATCTCCCGACTTGCGGATTTTCAGACGGTGCCGCCGACGGTTAGGCCGTCGATTCTGAGCGTGGGCTGACCCACTCCGACCGGCACGCTCTGGCCCTCCTTGCCGCAGGTGCCCACGCCCGGATCGAGCGACAGGTCGTTGCCGATCATCGAAACCCGCGTCAAGGCGTCGGGGCCGTTGCCGATGAGGGTCGCACCTTTCACCGGATAGGCGAGCGCGCCGTTCTCGATCACGTAGGCCTCGGACGCCGAAAAAACGAATTTGCCGTTGGTGATGTCCACCTGCCCGCCGCCGAAGTTGACCGCATAGATGCCGTTTTTCACCGAGGCGATGATGTCCTCCGGCGAGGCGCCGCCGTTCAGCATGTAGGTGTTGGTCATGCGCGGCATCGGGATGTGCGCGTACGACTCGCGCCGGCCGTTGCCCGTGCTTGCCGTCTTCATCACCCGCGCGTTCAGGCTGTCCTGCAGGTAGCCTTTCAGCACGCCGTTCTCGATCAGCACGTTGCGCTGCGTCGGGTGGCCTTCGTCGTCGATGTTGAGCGAACCGCGCCGGCGCGCGATCGTGCCGTCGTCCACGACGGTGACGCCGGGCGCCGCCACCCGCTCGCCGATGCGACCGCTGAAGGCCGAAATTCCCTTGCGGTTGAAATCGCCTTCGAGACCGTGGCCGATCGCCTCGTGCAGCAGCACCCCGGGCCAGCCCGGGCCGAGCACGACCGTCATGGTGCCAGCCGGCGCGGGCCGCGCCTCGAGGTTCACGAGCGCTTGGTCCACCGCCTTCTTCGCGTAGTCCTTGAGCACCTCGTCGGTGAAATAAGCGTAGTCGAATCGCCCGCCCCCGCCGGAAGTGCCCTGCTCGCGCCGTCCGTCCGATTCCACGATCACCTGCAGCGAGAGCCGCGTGAGCGGGCGCACGTCGGCCGCGATCACGCCGTCCGCGCGCGCGACGAGCATCACCTCGTACTCCGCGCCGAGATACGCCATGACTTGCGTGACGCGCGGATCAAGCGCCCGCGCATGGCGCTCGATGCGTTCCAGCAGCGCAACCTTCGCCTGATCGGGGAGGCTCGCCAGCGGATCGTGCGGCGCGTACAGGTTGTGCCCCGCGGCGCGTCTCGCGACCTGCGTGCCGCCCGCCTGGCCCTGGCGCGCGATGGCGCGCGTCGCGCGCGCGGCCGCCTCCAGCGCGGTCAGACTGATGTCGTCGGAATACGCAAACGCAGTCTTCTCTCCGCTCACCGAGCGCACGCCCACGCCCTGGTCGATATTGAAGCTGCCGGACTTGACGATGCCCTCCTCGAGGCTCCAGCTCTCGCTGCGGCAGTACTGGAAGTAGAGGTCGGCGTAATCCACCCGGTGCGCCATGATCTGGCCGAACACGGACTCGAGCCGGCCGCCGTCGAGCGCGTACGGCGCCAACAGAATCTCACTCGCCGTCGCGAACGGAGTCTCAAGTTTCAAGTTTGAGGTTTGAAGTTTCACAAAGTTTTCGAACCAAGGTCAGGTTTCACTTTCGTCTGTTCCGATTAAGTTGTAACGCATTTCAAGCTTTCAACTTCAGACTTGAAACTTCAAACTTGAAACTAGCACCTGTGAAGTGTCCGGTGCGTAAGCGCCGGCAGGCTCTGCCGCAGCTGCTGCAAGTGCTGCAGGTTGATCCCCGCCACCACCACGCCCGAGCCGCGCGGCAGCCGGTCGAGCACGACGCCCCACGGATCGACGATCATGCTGTC
>JACPEF010000026.1 GCA_016183675.1 Betaproteobacteria bacterium | reverse complement strand
CCCACGAAGTTGTGCAGGTTCTTGGAGATGATCGCGAGCCAGGAGAACATGTTGTAACCGACCGCCGGCAACACGACGTACCTGCCGAACAAGATGATCGCGCCGGTGACGGCGAGCACGACAAAGCTGATGGCGGTCGTCCAGTGAATGATCCGGTCCCAGTCCGAGAAGCGTTGTATCGTCTTTCCGGTCGGCTTGCCGTGGAGCTTCAACTCGCCCTTGGTGTAGTAGTACAGGGCGATGAGCGCCGTCACCACGATCAGCAGCCAGCCGCCGTAGATCGTGACCGGCCCGTTGCGAATCTGGCGCCAGATCTCGCCTTCCGTCTGCACCAGGATGTTGGTCTCGATGCCGCGCACCTGGGTTGTCTGGGACGGGTTCTCGCCCCCGCGCACATCGCGCCAGAACGGCGCGTTGTTGAGCGGCTGAGTGGCCTGCCGTTCCGCCTGTTTGGCGCTCCCTTCCGCCGCCCATGCGGATGATGCGAACAGCCCGATGCACAGCACCAACAACAGACGCACTAACGCTCGCATGTCGCAATGGCCGAGCATGCGTTCCTCCTTTGGTTTAGGTCAATTGGCCGCGGGCGCCGCCCGCACGTATTCGTTCTGGCCGAGATTGCGCGCCTTGATCGCCTTTTCCCAGGCAACCTTGTCGCCCTTGAACTGCTCGCTGTCCCACGGCTGATTGTCCGGCTTGCCCTGATACTGGCCCTGTTTGTAGACCGTCACCGTGGCCTTCTCGCCGCAGCCCGCCGCGATGAGCGGCAGAACTGCGGCGGCACCGATCACGATTAGCCGCTTCATGACTTGGCCCCGGGTTGGGCAGCAGGCTTCTTCTCGGGCCGGCCGTAGGCGGTGCCCCAGCCCCAGACTTCCGAGCCCTTGCCGCGCTTGAGCACGCGGTCGCGGTAGATATCCGCGATCACATCCGCATCCCCGCCCAACAGAGCCTTGGTGGCGCACTGCTCGGCACAGGCCGGCAGTTTGCCCTCGGCCAGCCGGTTGCGGCCGTACTTCCTGAACTCGGCCGCCGAGAAGTCGGGCTCGGGACCGCCGGCGCAGAACGTGCACTTGTCCATCTTGCCGCGGAGCCCGAAAGCGCCGTCCTGCGGGAACTGCGGCGCGCCGAACGGACAGGCGTAGAAGCAGTAACCGCAGCCGATGCAGATGTCCTTGTCGTGCAGCACCACGCCTTCCGTGGTCTTGTAGAAGCAGTCCACGGGGCATACCGCCATGCACGGCGCGTCCGAGCAGTGCATACAGGCGACCGAGATCGATTTCTCGCCCGGCAGCCCGTCGTTCAGCGTCACCACGCGCCGGCGGTTGACGCCCCACGGCACCTCGTTTTCGTTCTTACAGGCCGTCACGCACCCGTTGCACTCGATGCAACGCTCGGCATCCGCTAGAAATTTCATTCTCGCCATGGTTTAGCTCCTCGCTTCCCGTTATGCCTTCATGACCTGACACAGCGTGGTCTTGGTCTCCTGCATCATGGTCACGATGTCGTAACCATAGGTCGTCGCGGTGTTGATCGCCTCGCCACGCACCCAGGGAGCCGCGCCCTCGGGGTACTTGTCGAGGATGTCCTTGCCCATCCACCAGCCGGAGAAGTGGAAGGGGCTGAACACCGTTCCCGACGCCACCCGCTCGGTGACCAGCGACTTGATCTTGAGGCGCGCCTTGGTCGGCGATTCAAGCCACACGTACTCGTTGTTCTTGATGCCGCGGTCGTTGGCATCCTTCGGGTTGATCTCGACGAACATCTCCTGCTGCAGCTCGGCGAGCCATTTATTGGATCGCGTGTAGTCGCCGCCGCCCTGGTACTCGGTCAAGCGGCCGCTCGTCAGGATCAGCGGGTACTGCTTGACCGCGTCCTTGTTCGCCTGCTGCACGGTCTTGAACAGCACCGGCAGACGCCATCTGACCTTCTGGTCGTCGTACGTGGGGTACTTCTCGATCAGGTCGGGCCGCGGGCTGAACAGCGGCTCGCGGTGCACCGGAATCGCGTCCGGGAAGTTCCACACGTTGGCGCGCGCCTTGGCGTTGCCGAACGGGTGACAACCGTGGTTTTTCATCGCCACGCGGATGATGCCCCCCGACACGTCGGTCTTCCAGTTCTTGCCTTCGGCCGCGTTCTTCTCGTCGTCCGTTAGTTCGTCCCACCAGCCGAGCTTCTTCAGCAGCACGTGGTCAAACTCGGGGTAGCCGGTCGTGAGATCAGCGCCTTTGGAGTGCGAGCCGTCCTCGGCCAGCAGGTTCACACCGTCACGCTCGACGCCGAAGTTAGCGCGGAAGTTGCCCCCACCGTCCATGATGTGCTTGGAGGTGTCGTACAGGTTGGGCGTGCCCGGATGCTTCAGCGCCGGGTTGCCGTAACACGGCCACGGCAGACCGAAGGGCGTGCCCGGATGCTTCAGTGCCGGAGTGCCGTAAGACGGCCACGGTAGACCGAAGTAGTCGCCGTCGAGCACGTAGCCCGTCTTCGCGTCCTTGCCGCCCTTCGCGCGCAGGGTCTTGATATCAAACACATGCATGTTGCGCATGTGCGCTTGCAGCCGCTCGGGCGATTGACCCGTGTAGCCGATGGTCCACACGCCGCGGTTGACCTCGCGCAGGACGTCCTCGCTGTCGGGCTCGAGCATGCCGCCCTTGCCCTTCGTCAGCTTGATCCTCGCCACGAATTCCTTGGCGAAGCCGAACTTCTCGGTTCTCCCGCCACTGAATCGAGCGGTTGGAAGCCGTCGCCGAACCGCTCGATTCGTAGTTCGTGGCCGCCGGCAGCAGGTAGACGCCGTCCTGGCGTACCATTGCAGCCATTGCCGCGGTGGCGGTCGGAACCGGGTCGATCACCACCAGCAGGTCGAGCTTCTTCATCGCCTCGACCATCTCCTTGCCGCGCGTTTGCGAGTTGGGCGAATGGCCCCAGAAGATCACTGCGCGTAGATTGGAATCCTGGTCAATGAGTTCGTTCTTCTCGAGCACCCCGTCGATCCAGCGTGACACGGTGAAGCCGGGCTTCTCCATCATCGCCTGCGAGGCGAAGCGGCCCTTGAGCCATTCGTAGTCCACCCCCCACACCCCGGACCAGTATTTCCACGAGCCGGTCGGGATGCCGTAATAGCCGGGCAGCGAGTCGGGGTTCGGACCGATGTCGGTTGCGCCTTGCACGTTGTCATGGCCACGGTAGATATTGGTGCCGCCCCCCGAGACACCGACGTTGCCCAGCGCGAGCTGTAAAATACAGGACGCGCGCACGATCGCGGTGCCGTTCGTGTGCTGGGTCTGCCCCATCGCCCATACGATGGTGCTGGGCTTGTTCTTCGCCTTGTCCATGCCGTAGACGCGGGCCTTGATGTAGTCCTTGTCTTCCCAGCCGTTCTTGAAGATGTGGTAGAGCATGCCCCACAGGAACGCGATGTCCGTGCCCGAGCGGATCCGATAGTATGTATCCGCCCTCGCTGCGGTGCGGGTGAAACGCGGATCCACCACGATCACCTTGGCGCCGTTCTCCTTGGCGTGCAGCGTGTGCAGCATGGAAACCGGGTGCGCTTCCGCCGCGTTGCTCCCGAAGAACAAAATGCATTTCGAATTCTGCTCGTCGTTGTAGGAGTTGGTCATCGCGCCGTAGCCCCAGGTATTTGCCACGCCCGCCACGGTGGTGGAGTGGCAGATGCGCGCCTGGTGGTCCGTGTTGTTCGTGCCGAACATGGACACGAACTTGCGGAGCAGGTACGAGTTCTCGTTGCTGTGCTTGGAGGAGCCGATCCAGTAAGTCGCGTCGGGACCGCTCTCCTTGCGGATCGCCAGCAATTTCTCGCTCACTTCCTTGAGCGCCTGATCCCAGGAGATCTTCTGCCACTTGCCGCCGGCGAGCTTCATCGGAGATTTCAGGCGGTGCGAGTCATGCGTCGAGCCGTGGTCGCGGATCGCAGCGCCTTTGGTGCAATACGCGCCGAGGTTGATCGGCGAGTCAAACACCGGCTCCTGACGGATCCACACACCGTTCTGCACCACTGCGTCGACGGCGCAGCCTACCGAGCAGTGAGTACAAACCGTGCGCTTGACCTCGATCTTGCCGCCGGCGTCCTGCGCGGCCTCGGCTTTCTGCACGATGTTGAAGGGAAGCTGGGTGGCCAGCGCTCCGGCTCCCAGCGTGATTCCGGATCGCTGGAGGAAAGTCCGGCGATCGATGGTCTTGCCCAGCATGCCCGCGACGTTGCGGGTGAGACGGCTCGGGGCGGCGGAGACGCTGGTGGATTTTCTCGTCAGCAGCATGTCGCGTTCTCCTCAGACTTTGGCGGTGCGATAGTACTTCTGGACGTGCTCGGTGAGCCGATAGCCTTTCGACCCGCTCACCGCTTCGGCTTTCTTCGCTGGTTTTTCTCCATCCCTGGAGACCAGCGCCGCGGTCGCCGCGACACCGCCCGCACCCAGTGCGAGCAGGAAGCTGCGCCGGGAAAGTCTACGTCGTGGATTTTTCATCGGATCCTCCTGGCTGACGCTAACCGGAAAAGAGTCGCTCTGCTAACCGATAAATGTACTCGGGAGTGACCGTTAAATCAATCACAAAATGGCGAGTTCGAAGACTGAGTATCGTTTCCAGGCCCTGAGGAACGCGTCAGTTGAGAACCGTTCTCACCGACGGCACGGTAACTAGAATTCCTCCATACCCAGTGCGGTCTTTTCGACTTCGAAAAAGGCACGCGCGAATCGCGCGACGGGGCGATAGAACACCGCCGATGCGGCACCGGCCACCGTTTCACAAAACGGGATGATGCCGGGGTACGCGAACTCGTTGAAAAACAATCGTTGCTCGTCGTGCGAGCGGCTCTGGACCACCAGGATACGCATGACATCGCAGATACCCGAGACGTGGTCCTCGACCTCGAATGCTGCATTGCGGCGAGCTAGCCCCAACTGGTGCAACCGCTCGCGCAGCCAGACCAAGTGTCGGTCGGGAGAATTACCCGTAATGTAATGAGAGGTATACGGAGTGACCTCGGACTTTCCCACCCCCGCGAACAGGGTGTCGTATTCCTGCTTGATCACGACCGGATAAGCGGTCTTGCAAACCTCGCGCAGCGCCCGCCACGCGGCGCCGACCGGTCCCTCGCCGGCGTCGGGCTCTTCTTCCCCGCGACAGATCTCGGCCAGCAACATCGAGTCCGGCGCATCATAGAACAGGCGCCCGATCAGCGCGTAGAAGCGGGCGCGCGCCGCGTCCTCCGGGAGGAGCTCCCCGGCGACGGCGTCCCGCAGGTCTTCGCCCGTCACGCCTCGCCCTTTCCGCCGCGGGCGTAGTCGAAGATGCTCATCTCGCCCTCGTGCTCCGTCATGTCGATCACCCGGCAGTCCGCGCACATGTGCAGCCGGCGCCGCTGGGCGTCAGTCCCGAACATCGAATGCGCGCTCAGGCGCCCGACCATGTTTTCGATCATCTGCTTCGTCGCAAACGGCTTGCCGCAGCGCACGCAGTGGAACGGCTCGGACTCGTTGAGCACCGCCGCCTCCTGGGCCTGCCGGCCGAGCAGCAGGCGCGGCGCAAGCGAGATCGCGTCTTCCGGACAGGTTTTCTCGCACAGCCCGCACTGCACGCAGTTGCGCTCGATGAACCGGAGCTGCGGTTTCTCCTGCGAATCGAGCAGCGCGGCCTCGGGACAGGCCGCGACGCACGCCATGCACAGCGTACAGGTCTGCTTGTTGACATTGATCCGGCCGTACGGCGCGCCGGCCGCAAGCGGCACCTCCTCCTTGGGACCCGGCGCGTGTTTGAGGAGGTGGTCGAAGACGAAATCGAGCGTGGTGCGCTTATCGTTGGAGAGGTCGAAGGTCGCGGCGGGCACGCCCCGCGCGGCGCCGAGGTTCCACACCACCTGCTCCAGCGCGGGTACATCGGCTGCTTCGATCAGCCGCAGATGGCCGTCTCCGAAGCCGAGCCCCGACAGGATCTGCTGCCCGTAGCCGAGCTGATTATGCAACGCAGCGCGGTAGTCCTGCGGCTCGCTGCCCGCCGACAGGATCATGGACCGCGTGGCGCCGAGCGCAATCGAGCCGAGCATCACGTCCAGCCCCAGGGACGCGATGTGGAAGACCTCGAGCGGGATCACGTTCGCGGGCAGCCCTTTGCCGCGCCGCGCGAGCCGCACGATGAGCTCGCGCCCGTCGGTCGTGTTGTGGAACAGCAGCGCGGGGTCGCGCCCGCCCGCCTCGCGGTAAGTCTGGAGCGCCGTCTTGATCCGCCTTCCCATGTCCGAGACGCGCGGGTAGGCATAGGTCATCGCGCCCGACGGGCACACGCTCGCGCAGCCGCCGCAGCCCATGCACAGGTGCGGATCCACCGTGACGCGGTTCTCCGCGGCGTCGCTCGCGATCGCGTGCGCCGAGCACACGTCCAGGCACTTCGTGCAGCCGACGATCTCGGAGCGGCTGTGCGCGCAGATGTTTTCCCGGTAAGCGAAATACCTCGGTTTCTCGAATTCCCCGACGAGCTGCGTGAGCGCCTGCACCGCAAGGGCTTGCTCGAGCGGGTCTTTCCCCGGCGCCTGGTAGCCTTGCGGCGGCTGGGTGGTGCGAATCAGCGGCGGCTCGCTCAAGTCGAGCACCAGGTCGAACCGTTCGCCGCGTTGAACGTCGGCGCGCTCGAAGTCAACCGCCTTGATCTCCCCGCAGACCTTGACGCACTGCCGGTGCGCCTTGCACTTGTCGAGATCGATCTGGTACGTGAAATCGATCGCCTGTTCCGGACAGGCGTGAATGCAGGCGTTGCAGCGGGTGCAGACCTCGAGGTCGATCGGATTTTGCTGCCGCCACGCCACCTCGAACGCGCCGAGATACCCGGAAATCGTTGCCTCGGCCCCGGACAAGACGGGGTAACGCCGGTCGATCGGCAGCTCTCCACCTTCTGCCCGCGTGAGGAGCACGCTCACCGAGAACTGCTCGCGCAGGCGCTCCGCCCACCCGATCGCCGCCGCAGAAGGCCCGATGATCAGGAGCTCGCCGTCCGACTTATAGCTGACGACGGGCACCGGCTCCGGCTCAGGCAGGTCGGCGAGCGCGAGCAGCGCTGCGATCTTGGGCGTCGCGCGCCCCGCCTCGGCCGACCACCCGGCGGCCTCGCGGATGTTGACGAACCCGATCGTGCCGTTCCCTTTGAGCTTCTCGTGCAATTCAGTGAATAGAGGGGCTTCCTGGGTACACGCGACCACCAGGTCACCACCGCTTTTCACCGCGGCTTCGAACGCCGCAACATGCCCGCGGCACAGCTCGCTCGCAATGTTCGGCGCGGCGTCGAGCTTGAGCGCGCCCGCCAGCGCCTTGGCGTCGAGCGGCATCGTCTTGTTGCAGTTGCAGACGAGCTTGGATTTGGACATCGCGCGTGAGGGAAGCGGTTTTCTGGTCCGCGAAAAACGCCAATGCGGGGTCTGTGATGCTATCCGAAACTAACCGCTCGTGCGACGCGGTTGCGGCTCATCCTCCCCGGAGGGCTGATTCTCCGCGGGCTTCTCCGCGAGAGGCGATGCCGGTACGGCGGCAGGTGGCTCGCCTTCCAATGCGGCCGTTTCGGCAGTCACCGCCGGCCGGCCGCCGCGCGCCCCCTTCTCTTCCCGCTCGTCTCCCTTGGCCCATTCCAGGATTTTCTGCGCTTGCTTGAGCTGCGCGAGCATGGCGGCGGGGATCGGCTCCGACTTGCTGTAGTCATCGATGTAGACGTCGAGCCCGTCCATTACGTTGAAATGGGGGTCGCTGAACAGCTTCCTGAGCGCCGCACGGCGCAGGTCCTCGTCCACCTTCGGATGGAAGAAGCCGCGGAGATCGGATTCGAAGGTGAGCTTGTCGAGCGACGGCAACTGCGGCGGCGGCGCCTTGGGGTCGACCGCCTTTTCCGTCGCCTTCTGCGGGGGATGCTCTTTCGTTTCCTGCTTCAGCCGCGACCAGCGCGCAAGAAACGGCTCCTGCGACGGTTCCTTTTCCTCTTTGGTCGTCATCTCATCACGTCCGGACAGAATCCTTGGCGTAAAAGGGTTCCGGCTCACCGCTCACCGCTCACCCGCTTCTCAGCGCCGCGATGCGACTCCCTTGTCCTTGCTGCTTGCGTAGCGCGGTTTTTTCCTCGGCTCGGGCTGGTAATGCTCGGCGACGAACTCGGCGATCCACGGCAGCAGGTCCGCCGGCAACGCGACCCCGTCCACGTTCTCGCCGCTGTCGGCCCAGCGCGTGCCTTCGTTGTAGCTCAGGGTAAGAAGCTCCGGCCGCGCGCGCTCGTCGCGCATGCGCCACAGCACAAAGACCTTGGGATGCGGCGAGGTAATGTTCAGATAGTAGCCCTCGGCTTCCGCGCGCACCAACCGCAGCGTGATGCCCGGGAACAGGAACTGGGTGATGTTTTCGTCGCTGACGATGACGCGCTCGCCGCCTTCGGGCAGCGGGTCGCGCACCACGCCCTTCGTTTCCCACCGCTCCGTCGCCCAGCGGTCTGCGAGTTTGACCCGCTCCATGATGACGGCGATGGGGTACGGCGCAACGCGGGTGGCTGCGGCTTGCTCTGCCATGCCGGCATTGTGCGCCAGCCACTGCGACCGCGCAACGGGAAACGCGCCCAAATACCTGATTTCCAAACAGTGTTTTCCTTGCCTCGATGGGAGTTCTTTTGTCATAATCGCTATCTCCACACGCAGCGAATCCGGTCCACGCCACCGTCTATGCCCGACCTGCGCATTGCGTCGCCTGACAAGGCCACCCACGCCGCCGCAAGCGACCGGCTGGGGCGCGCGCTGCGCGACCTGCGCATCTCGGTCACCGACCGGTGCAACTTCCGCTGCGTCTACTGCATGCCGAAGGAGGTGTTCGGCAAGGACTATGCATTCCTGGACCGCAAGGAAATCCTGAGCTTCGAGGAAATCGCGCGGCTCGCGCGCATCTTCCGCGAGCTCGGCATCGAGAAGGTCCGGCTCACCGGCGGCGAGCCGCTCGTCCGGCGCAACCTCGAGCAGCTCATCGAGATGCTCGCGCGCATCCCCGGGCTCGACCTCACCCTCACGACCAACGGCTCGCTGTTGGAGCGCAAGGCGCGCTCGTTCAAGGACGCCGGCCTCCAGCGGATCACTGTGAGTCTCGATTCCCTCGACGACGGGGTGTTCCGGCGCATGAACGATGTCGATTTCCCGGTGGGCAAGGTACTGGAAGGAATCGAGGCGGCGGCCGCAGCGGGGCTCGCGCCGGTCAAGATCAACATGGTGGTGAAGCGCGGGGAGAACGAGGCGAGCATCCTGCCGATGGCGCGTCACTTCCGCGGCAGCGGCCATATCCTGCGCTTCATCGAGTACATGGACGTCGGTCACACCAACGGCTGGCGCATGGACGATGTCGTGACGGCGCGCGAGATTATCGAAATGATCGGCGCCGAGGCGCCGCTCGAGGCGGTGGATCCCAACTATCCCGGCGAAGTCGCGGAGCGCTGGCGATACAGGGACGGCGGTGGTGAAATCGGCGTGATCGCCTCGGTCACCCAGGCGTTCTGCCGCGACTGCACCCGCATCCGCCTTTCCACCGAAGGCAAGCTCTACACCTGTCTTTTCGCGACCGCCGGGCACGATCTTCGCGCGCTGGTGCGCGGCGGCGCTTCAGACGTCGAGATCCGCGAGGCGATCGCAGCGATCTGGGCGAAACGCACCGACCGCTATTCCGAGATCCGCACCGCCGAGACGGCGAAATTGCAGAAGGTGGAGATGTCCTACATCGGCGGCTGACGCCGCCTGAACGATGAGCGATGAACTATGAATGATGAACCATTTTCCGTTCCGCGTTCCGCGTTCATCGTTCCGCGTTAGGTATGGACGCTCCCTACCGTCCCAAGATCACCCGCACCAGCCGGCCGCTCACCACCGAAGTCGAGGCGGTGAACGAGCGCGGCGAGGCGCTCGCGACCCCGATCGCGGGCGAGCATCCGCTCACGCTCTACGTGGACAAGCGCGAGATCGTGACGCTGATGACACTGGGGCAGGCGCCGGAAGCGCTCGCCATCGGGTATCTGCGCAACCAGCGGCTGGTGCGCTCGATCGAGGAGATCGCAGAGGTGCAGGTGGACTGGGAGACCGAGTCAGTCGCCATCACCGCGCGCAAGCAGATCAAGGGCCTCAAGCAGAAGATGAAGAAGCGCACGGTCACGACCGGCTGCGGCCAGGGCACGGTCTTCGGCGATCTCATGGAGGAGATCGATTCGGTCAAGCTGCGCGACGACGTCACCTTGAGCGAGGACACGCTCTACGGCGTTCTCGACGCGGTGCGCCGCCATGAGACGGTCTACAAAAGCGCGGGCGCGGTGCACGGGTGCGTTCTCTTCGACGGCCCCGAAATCATCTACTTCATCGAGGACGTCGGCCGCCACAACGCGGTGGACGCGATCGCGGGCCAGATGTGGCTCGATCGCGTGGACGGCTCCGACAAGATCTTCTACACCACCGGCCGGCTCACTTCCGAAATGGTGATCAAGGCGGCCCAGATGCAGATCCCGTTCCTGGTGTCGCGCTCGGGCCTCACCCAGATGGGCCACCGCATAGCCAATCAGGTTGGCATCACCATGATCGGCCGGGCGGTCGGGAAGCATTACCTGCTCTTCACCGGCCATCATCGCTTCACGAAGACCGTCATGCCGACGATGCTGGCCTGACGGTCTTCGTTCCAAGTTCCAAGTTCAAGGTTCAAGGTTCAAGGTTCAAGGTTCAAGGTTCAAGGTTCAAGGTTTGGCGCGGTAGCGCGAACAGGGGTTCAACGCGGGACATTGAACTTGGAACCTGGAACTCGGAACTTTGAACGCCCACCGGCCAAGATCACCGGCGTGATCCTCGCCGGTGGGCAGGGCCGGCGCATGGGTGGCGTGGACAAGGGCCTGAAGACGCTGCGCGGCAGGCGCATGATCGAATGGGTAATCGAGCGTTTCGCCCCGCAGGTGGACGAGGTCCTGATCAACGCCAATCAGAACCTCGATATCTACGCGGGATTCGGCCACTGCGTCATCCCCGATGAGATCGGCGGATTCGCCGGACCGCTCGCGGGTCTGCACCGCGCGCTTACCGAGGCGCGACACGATCTGGTGGCCACCGTGCCCTGCGACTCTCCCTTTCTGCCACCGGACCTCGTTGCGCGGCTGCGCGGTCCACTCGAGGCCAACGCCGCCGAGGTCGCAGTGGCCAAAACCGGCGACCAGCCGCACCCGGTGTTCTGCCTGTGTCGCAGGACGGTGCTGCCGGGGCTCTCCGAGTTCCTGGCTGGCGGCGGCCGCAAGATCGACGCGTGGTATGCCAGCCTCAAGGTCGTCGAAGTCCCCTTCGACGATCAGCCCGACGCCTTCAGCAACATCAACACCGAGGAAGAATTACGCGCCTTGGAGCGCGGCGCGCTGCCATCAGCTTCATCAACGTGACGAGAGTCTTGTTCAAAGTTCCGAGTTCAAAGTTCAATGTCCCGCAATGAACCCTAAACCTTGAACCTGGAACCTGGAACCTTGAACCTGGAACAGCTCCTCACCCCCGCATTCCTCATCCCTCATCCCTCATCCCTAAAGAAATCAACCGCTGGTTGATTTCTTTGCTGCTCGGCGGCGAACAGGGGCCCCGAAAAAACAAAACCCGCCGAAGCGGGGATTCGCAGTGCGTGGACGGGCCTTACTATATAAAAGGTGTGCGTCCCGTTTATTCGCTGCCCTGCTGCTACGATATTGGCTACATCAGGCGACGGGAACGCCGGCGCGGCGTGCTGCTGCGAGCAACATTTCGTCCTTGGCTGCCAAGGGCATCCCGAGACGTTGCGCGAGCTCGATGTAGGAGGCGTCGTAGGAAGTCAGTGCAAGCTGCCGTGCTAGGGCGAGCAGCGATTGCATCGCAATCGGATCCCCATGAACAATAATGCCTAGCCGCGTCGCCTTGGCGATGATTTCATCGGCTTGGTGCGCACGTAGCAGCCGCCGTTTCTGCATGCTCCACACGGCGTTGACGAGTTCAAGCGGCCATACTGACGGCGCGTGCAGTATCTCCCGGCGCGAACGTTCTTTCAGCCGGATGGTGTGGGCAGTCGCCTGATCACCAATGAACCAGGCGATGACCACTGAGTTATCCACCACGAAGGCCATCAGTCGCGTCCCTCGGCGACAAGCTTGCGCAGATTGATCCGTCCCACTTTGCAGGTTTTGCTGAAAGCAGTGATCTCGTCAATCAGTGCCGAGCGGTCGATAGCCTTTTCCGGCTTGGCGCGTACGAGCTTCGCCACCGGCCGGCCGCGCCGGGTGATGATCACTTCCTGCCCTGCCTCGGCCTTTTCCACGAGCTCGGAGAGCTTGGACTTGGCTTCATAGATGCCGATCGACTCCATATCACACCTCGTCATGAACTAGCTAGCTAGATGCTAGCCGGAGACATTATACGGTAAAT
>JACPEF010000143.1:1291-14150 GCA_016183675.1 Betaproteobacteria bacterium | reverse complement strand
CTCCCCTGATTCATATCCGTGGCACTGACAGTTACGATTTCGCCTGGCTGCAGACCGCGCTCAATTTCATGATTCACGAAACCAAAGCGGCGCGACCGGGTGCCGAGGCGGTCGTCAATCGGCTCGCGGAAGTGCTGTTCATTCAAATGGTGCGAGCCTACCTCGAGCAATCCAAGGCGCCGCCCGGCATGCTGGCCGCCATTGCGGACAAGCAGATCGGAGCGGCGCTGCAACTCATGCATCAAGCCCCGCAACATCCTTGGCTGCTGGCGACCCTGGCCCAGCGAGTGGGCGTGTCGCGCTCGGCGTTCGCGGCCCGGTTCCATCAACTCGTCGGGCAGACGCCGATGCAATATCTGACTTTCTGGCGCATGCAGCAGGCGCGGAAATTATTGACCGAAACGCGCCTGGGCACTGCCGCCATTGCCGAGCGGGTGGGCTATCAATCTGAAGCCGCCTTCAGCAAGGCGTTCAAAAAGATCGTTGGGACCGGCCCAGGCGCCTTCCGCCGCACCTCTTCCCGGCGGACGTAGCCCTTCCTGCAAGAATATTTCAGCGGTCTCCGGCACTTGGCCAAGGTCGGAGAAAAAGTGCTGGATGTAAGGTTTTCTACGATTTCCCGGTCTTGATGTTAGACGCAGACGAGCACGTGTACGCATAGGCATCCGCCGCGAGGAGACAGTTGCGTCGGCGGGTGTCCCACGGTTGTTCGCCGCGCGTAGTGTCATTGCAGTAAAACCAAAAGAGGAGCTACTCCATGAATTGTCAAAGAAAATCGCTGGTTAAATCGCTGGTTTCGTCGGGGCTCGTCTCGCTTGCGCTGAGTGCCCCGGCAGCGATCGCCGCAACCCCGTACAACCCGTGTAACCCCTGTGCCGCCAAGCCAGCGGCATCGAAGGCGGCCAACCCCTGCGCTGCAAATCCTTGCGCGGCAAAGAAACCTGCCGCAACAAAGAAGAAGAAGACGGAAAACCCGTGCGCCGCGAAAAACCCCTGTGCTGCCAAGAATCCCTGCGCTGCGAAAAACCCCTGCGCGCCCAAGTAACGAGTCGAACTCACCGGGATAAGGAGGATTAAACATGCGTGTCGAGCTGAAACCGATCGTGCGGTCGCTGGTCTCCGCCGGCGTGATGTCGCTGGCGCTGGGCGTGCCGGCGGCCTTTGCTGCGAACCCGTATAATCCGTGCGCGGCCAAGCCGGCGGCATCGAGGGCGGGTGCCAATCCGTGTGCCGCGAAGAACCCGTGCGCCGCAAAAAATCCTTGCGCAGCCAAGAAGCAACCGTGCGCGGCGAAGCAACCCTGTGCCGCCAAGCAACCCTGCGCCGCCAAGCAACCCTGCGCTGCTGGCGACAAGGTTGACCGCAAGCTGGTCACCCGTCCGAAGGGCACGACACCCTACAAAGCCGATCGCGCCACGCTGGTCAAGGAAGGCGAGGTGCTGTGGAAGGACACCAAGCTCAGCACCAATGGCTTGTCGTGCAACGCCTGCCACACGAACAATGCCGCCTTCAGCCCCGGCTTTGCGAAGCCCTTCCCGCATTTAGTAGCAATGGCCAAAGAGAAGGCCGGATTCAAGCAGATCACGGCAGAGGAAATGGTGCAGCTCTGCATGGTGGTGCCGATGGCCGCCAAGCCGCTGCCGTGGGAGTCGAAGCAACTGGCGGCATTGACGGCCTACACGCTGGAGGTGCAGAAGAAGTTCAAGCCAGGCAAGGCCGCAGCATCCAACCCCTGTGCCGCGAAGAATCCTTGCGCAGTCAAGAACCCGTGCGCGGCGAAGAACCCGTGCGCGGCGAAGAACCCTTGCGCAGCTAAGAAGAAGTAGAGTTACCAGTCCCCCGCCGCTAAGCAGTTGCTGTGGTTGGAGGCGATCCCGGGCGGCCGGGTAGCCTCCTGTTTTCTTGTCGCGTAAGACCACTTATGTAAACTGCTGCTAAACTAAACCGAAGGGAGGTGAGAAATGGAAAAAGACAAGCGGCCGCAAATTTCGCGGCGGGACTTGGTCAAGGTGACCGGTGCAGGGGTGGCGCTGGCGGCGGCGCTCGGGACCGGCGTTTTCATCGCTCCGCGAGCCAACGCCGCGAGCGCAAAGGCCAAGGCGCTATTCTTCGATGTGGGCGGGACCATCCTGGACTGGTCTGCCATGCCCGACAAGATTACGAATTACTTTGCAGGCAGGGGAATCGCGATCGATGGAAAAACGTTCTGGATTCCCTGGCGGACGAAACTGTTCTTCTACATGATGTATAACTCGATGATCGGCAGCGGTTTCATCCCGCTCGAGGAACTGGCCACAAGAGCCACCCTGGCTCTCGGCCGCTCTCGAAATATCGAGCTCAAGCCGTCAGATGCGGCTGGCGTACTTCCGTTGATCGGCGAGCTTGATGTCTACGCGGATGTTATGCCGGGCCTGCAGAAAATGAGGGAGCTCGGCTACATGCTGGTTCCCCACACGCAGCTTAGCATCGGGGTTCTCAAGAAAGCGTTGCTGGGCCGGTTCAAATGGGACGCGTATTTCACGTCCGAGAATTTCAGCGTGTACAAGCCTCACCGAAGCATATACCTCGGGGCGATCAAAAAGATGGGCCTCGACCGGTCCGAAGTCATCTACGTGACCTCGAACCAGTTCGATGTATTCGGCGCCAAGGGAGTCGGTTTCCGGACCGCATGGGTCGACAGATGGAATGAGACGCTTGAACCCTACGGGTACACTCCTGACTGGCAGGTTAAGGACTTCGTAGGGCTTGCGAAAGTTCTGGAGACCGAGAAGCCGTAGCCTTCGTTCCGATCGATAAAGGGGCGGGATAAAGGGGGCAGCTCGCTATATCCAGAGCACCACCCCCTCAGCAATAAATAAACACCAAAGGTAGCTTCTAATTCAATTAACGAAAGTAGATGATGCAAGCAACTGACCCGACGCGCTCCACGAGTGGTCACACACGGTCGCGGCATGCTCAGCAAATCACTCAGCCCGAGTTGCGAGAGCCCGAACTTGCAAAGTTGCCCGTGCCCACACTGCGCGCGATGCTCGCTGCGGGCCTGGAAGCGCAGGAATGCTGCCGCGTGCTGAAAAAGGGCGGGCTCAATCTCGTCGGCGAAGTGCTGCGCGGGCAGGGCGAGTTCGTCGAGTACGAGCACTACCCGAAGGACGACGTCTACGACAGCGAGTCCCGGGCGCAGTATTACTACCACGCGCACCGCGCCGGGGAGCACGGGCACTTTCACACGTTTCTGAGGGTGGGTACGGCGAAACGGGAAGCTCCGGCGGCGGGGAGCGGCCCCGAGAGCGGTGAACCCGTGCATCTCATCGCGATCTCCATGGACGCCTACGGCTGGCCAATCGGCCTGTTTGCGACCAACCACTGGGTTTGCGGCGGTGCCTGGCTACCGGCCGGGAAGGTGATCGCCCTGCTGTCCCGTTTTCGCATCGATCACGCCCATCCGTCGTGGCCGCTCAATCGCTGGATCGGAGCGATGATGGTGCTGTTCCGGCCCCACATCGAAGCCCTGTTGACCCACCGCGACGCGGTGATCGGCGCCTGGGCGAGGGCCCATCCCGAAAGAGACGCGCTCGAAGACCGGGAACTCGACGTCACGGGATACCTGCCGATCTCGGTCGAAGAAACGATACGCGCAGTGCGCGCTCTTGCCGGTGTCCGCCGTTCGAGCTGATGGCGGGGCCGCCGTCATCAATAGAGGTCCCGACGATATGAAGCGACTGCTCAGCCATCGCACACTTTCCCGTTTCAACGGGCTCGTCGCATCCCTGTTGTGCTTGGCGGCGGCACCCGCCGCGGCAATCCAGTCGATCGAATTGACCCAGGTGCCGTGCCAATTCCTGGAGAGCGAAGGCGGCGTTGACCGCGGCTACAAATCGCGCTCGATCAAGGACTGCGAGGCGATCAACGCCAAGACCGCCAAGCAGCGGGTAGCGCAAGCCAAGCCGCTGGAGCTCAAGCCCGGGAAGTACGTGTTCCGCGTCACTAACAAAAACGTGCCCTACGAGCTGGGCTTCTGGCTGCGCGGGGCGTCGGCCGCGGGCCGGGTGACCCTGCCCAGCGTCTCCGGCGGCGGCCTCATGCCGGGGAAAACGCAGGACTACGCAATCGAGCTCAAGCCGGGCGAGTACCTCTATTCCTGTCCGCTCAACACCACGCCGGATTACAAGCTGGTGGTGAAGTAGCGGCATGCGGAGCGGTGACCGTGAGGCCGGTTCGCTCAAGACGTTGGTGGTGGCTCATTGCGGTAACTCTCTTGTCGCCGCTATGGCTTCATGCCGCCGAGTCGGCCCCGCCTTATCCCGGCACGATGACAGTCAGGACCCGGCACGGCTTCGACACACTCGTCAGCCGGGTGGAGAAAGCCATCGCAGACCACAAGATGGGACTGGTGGCGCAGGCGAGCGCGAGCCGCGGTGCCGCGGCGCGCGGCGTGAAGATTCCCGGCAACGCCGTGCTGATGGTGTTCCGCAACGATTACGCGGTGCGCATGCTCAAGGCGAGCGTGCCCGCGGGCATCGAAGCCCCGCTGCGCATCTACGTAACGGAGAACGCGGACGGGACGGCGAGTCTAACGTATAGGCGCCCGAGCGCAGTGTTCGCGCCCTACGCCAGTCCGG
The DNA here is from genome assembly GCA_016183675.1 of Betaproteobacteria bacterium. Lineage (GTDB taxonomy): Bacteria > Pseudomonadota > Gammaproteobacteria > Burkholderiales > SG8-41 > SG8-41. The sequence goes on along the minus strand of JACPEF010000143.1, from coordinate 9,531 downwards.
CACTCGACGAATTGGCAAAGGAGCTCGATGTCATCTTCGGGTCCATCGTCCGCGACGCCGGCGGTGGCTGAGATAGCGGCCGTCGCGCCGCCGCGCCCCCAGTACGCGGCGCTCATTGTCGTGCTGGCGTTGGCCGCGCCCGCGCTGGCCTGGCTCATGGGCGATAGTTGGCGCATGCGGGTGCTGTTGCTGCTCGGGATGGCGCTCGGCGCCGTGCTCTACCAGACGGCGTTCGGCTTCACCGCGCACTACCGCGAGTTTATGCTGCGCCGCGACACCGCGGGCGTGCGGGCGCAAATCCTGTTGCTCGCGCTCGCTACGCTCTTGTTCGCCCCGGTGCTGGCGGCCGGCTCCGCTTTTGGATATCCGATGTCGGGCGCAGTCGCCCCGCTCGGTGTGCAGGTGGTGGCAGGCGCCTTTCTGTTCGGCCTCGGGATGCAGCTTGCCGGGGGCTGCGGCTCGGGCGCGCTTTATACCGCGGGCGGCGGCAGCGCGAGGATGCTCATCGTACTCTTTTTCTTCATTGCCGGGTCATTCTGGGCGAGCTTGCACATGAGCTGGTGGGAGCGGTTGCCTTCGCGCGGCGAGGCCGTGCTGGGTGACGTTATCGGCTGGACCGGAGCGGTTGCGTTGCAGGTGGGCGTTCTCGCCGCGATGTGGGTATTGCTTGGACGAGTTGCGCCGATACGAACGGAGCGCTCTTCGCAATTGGCCGGCGCGCTTGCTGGGCAGCGCACGCTGCTACTGGGGGCGGTGCTGCTCGCCGTCCTCGCGCTTCTCGTGCTGCTCGTCGCCGGGCATCCGTGGAGCATCACGTGGGCTTTCGCGCTGTGGGGCGCGAAAGCCGCCCTGCGGCTCGGCTGGCAGCCGGAGGAGAGCGCGTTCTGGAACGGGGATTTTCAGCATCGGGCGCTCGAGAGCAGTATTTTCGAGGACGTCACCTCGGTGACAGACATAGGGATTATCCTGGGTGCGCTTGCAGCGGCGGGAGCCGCCGGACGGTTTAATCTCCGATGGTCGCTCTCCGGAACATCGCTTGCGGCTGCGGTGATCGGGGGGCTGGCGATGGGTTATGGCGCGCGGATCGCCTACGGTTGCAACATCGGCGCGTTTTTCTCCGGGGTTGCATCGACGAGCCTGCACGGCTGGGTGTGGATCGTCGCCGCGCTGGCGGGCACGGCGATCGGCGTGAGATTGCGGCCCTGGTTCGGCCTGAAAAACTGATGCGGACTCCATAAATGAGGCAGCCTATCCGTGGCATCCGGTGGGCCGTGGCCGCCGTGGTTTTGCTGGCCTGGGTCGCGGCCGTATCGGCCGATCCGCGATGGAAGAGCGAATGGCCGCGCACCGACTTCGCGAAGCGCACCGTTGCACTCGAGGAGATTCAGTCGGGTGGACCACCCAAGGACGGCATCCCGGCGATCGACCAGCCGCGCTTCACGGCGCCCGAGGAAGCCGGCAAGTGGCTCGATCGTCGCGAGCCCGTGATCGTGTTCGAGCACAACGGGGATGCGCGCGCCTATCCGTTGCAGATCCTGATGTTCCACGAGATCGTCAACGACACCGTGGGCGGACTGCCGGTCGCGGTCACGTTCTGCCCGTTGTGTAACGCGTCCATCGTGTTCGACCGGCGGGTCGCGGGCACCGCGCTCGACTTCGGGACGACGGGGAAACTCCGCAAGAGCGATTTGGTCATGTACGACCGGCAGACCGAGAGCTGGTGGCAACAATTTACCGGCAAGGGCATCGTCGGGCGCCATGCGGGCACCACGCTCTTGCAACTGCCCTCGACCATCGTCGCCTTCGAGGATTTTCGCAAGACGTTCCCCCGGGGACGTGTGCTGTCGCGCCAGACCGGGTTCGTCCGGCCGTACGGCAGGAATCCGTACCGCGGCTATGACCGTATCGGCGACATCCCGTTCCTGTTCCACGATCCGGTGGATCCGCGGCTGCCGGCGATGGAGCGCGTGCTGGGCGTGTTCCAGGGCGGCAAGTCCCGGATCTATCCGTTCTCGTTGCTCGCGGCGACGCCCGTCATCAACGACGAAGTGGGCGGTGAACCCGTTGCGGTCTTCAGCCAGGAGGGCGTGCTCTCCGCGCTGGACGCCGAGATCATCCGCGACTCGCGGCGCATACCCGCAGCAGCGGCGTACAGCCGCAGACTGAACGATCGGGGGCTGTCGTTCGAGCGCCGCGACGGTCGCATTCTCGATCGCGAAACCGGTTCCGAGTGGGACATCTTCGGACGCGCCGTGGCGGGACCGCTGAAGGGAACGCGCCTGAAGCCGGCGGACAGCGGCGTGCATTTCGCGTTTGCCTGGCTTGCCTTCAACCCTGCTTCAGAAATTTACGGGAAAACCGGGGTCTCCCGGCGATGAGCGGATGCCGAAATAATCCGGCGCCCCCCGTGCGAGGTTAAGCAACTTGTTCGAAAACATCGGCCGCGCGATCGCGCGTTATCTCAATCAGCCGAGCCCCGGCTACCAGCCGCTCGCCACCAGCCATTCCGAGCGGTTGCGCCGCGCGCTGCGCCCGGGCGACGTGCTGCTGGTCGAAGGCAATCTCCGTATCAGCGTTGCAATCAAGTACCTTACTCAGTCCACCTGGTCGCACGCGGCGCTTTATATCGGCGATGAGTTGTCACGCGGCGCCAACGATCCCGATCCGCCGGTATTGATCGAGGCCGACTTGCTGCACGGGGTGCGGGCGGTTCCGCTCAGCCGTTACGACCGGTTTCACACGCGAATCTGCCATCCAGCGGGACTGAGCGCCGAGGATCGTGACCACATCGTTCGCGCTGCGATTGCGCGCATCGGGCAGACTTATGACCTCAAGAACGTCATAGACCTTGCACGCTATCTGTTGCCCACGCCGCCGGTGCCCGTGCGCTGGCGCCGGCGCATGCTCGCGCTGGGGAGCGGGGAGCCGACGCGCGCCATCTGTTCGACGCTGATCGCGCAATTGTTCCAGTCGGTCGGCTACCCGATCCTGCCGCGCATCGAGACGATCGCGGCGCCGCGTCCCGGTTGCGACGATTGCGTCCAGGAGATCCTGCACATCCGCCATTACAGCCTGTTCGCGCCGCGCGACTTCGACATCTCGCCCTATTTTCAGGTCGTGAAGCCGACCGTCGAGGCGGGATTCGACTACAAGTCGCTGGTGTGGGATCGCGCCGACGAACAATACCGGCCGGGGAAGTCCGCGGCGTGAATTCGTGCCGGTGTGAACTCCGAGCGGATTCATCGCGAAAAAGCCTTGATTCATCGAGGCCTCGGGGGCGCGGCTGTAAGGTTTTCCGCACCGGGACGGTCCATTAGGATATACACGCGTGAAAAGGCCCCGGAGCTTGTACGAGGCTTTCCAGGCATAAGGGAGCCGGACAGATTTGCGTGTTTTCGCGACGCACGCCGTGCGGTCAACTGCTGCGGTGCTGACCCTGTCGCAGGTAGGGAGCGGAGTCGGATGGCGCAACGAGAATGCGGAATCGGTTCGTTTCGCAGCGGGCCTGGATGGCGGATCCCGAGCGGCGGGCGTCATGCTTTTTGACAGTAAACGGTCTAAGTTCGAGAGTGTGGTGCGCGCCTACTCGGCGGAACTCTACCGCTATGCGTATTGGCTCTGCCGCGACCGTTTTGTCGCGGAAGACCTGGTGCAGGACACGTTCACCCGCGCCTGGCAGGCGTGGGACGGGCTGCGCGACGACAAGGCGGCGAAGAGCTGGCTCTACACGATCCTCCGTAACGAGCACGCGCGCCTGTTCGAGCGCAAGCGCCTGGAAATCGACGACCAGCAGGAGCTCGACGACTTGGTGGACGGCGGCAGCCTGAACGCCTTCGAAAACTTCGAGATGCGCGAGGCGATGGAGGCATTGCCGAAAAGCTATCGCGAACCGCTGTTGCTGCAGGTTTTGGGTGGGTACAGTTGTTCAGAGATCGCAGGGATGATAAATATCAGCGAAGGGGCGGTGATGACGCGCCTGACGCGCGCGCGGCTCGCGCTGCGCAGGCTGACCGGCAACGCGACCGAGCGCAAGGTGAAGGTGCGATGATGACTTGCTTTGAATTCCGGCGGACGACTCTCGCTCATCCGAGTGAACGAACACCCGCCCAGGAGCGGCACATGAAACGATGCGCGAAGTGCGCGGCGTTGGCGCGCGAAGTGGAAGACTTTGACGCGAAGATCCACGACGCGGTACTGGTGCCGGTGCCGGAAGCGCTGGCCGACAGAGTGTTGCTGCGTCAGAAGGTGCGCGAGCCGGCGCGGTTCGGGGGGTTCGGTTTTGGTGTCTGGGCGCTTGCGGCCTCGTTGATCGTCGCGCTCGGCGCGGTGATCCAGTTGTATCGCGCGGACACCGGTGATCAGGAGCGCATCGCCACAGCAGCCGCCGTGGGCGAGGGACACGCCGCCGTCGCGGCGATCTCCTACGTGCTCGATCACGAGCCGCAGCTACTCAAGGACAACGTGAGCGGTGACCCGGCGGTGATGAAAAGTGCGCTGATGCGGCTCGGATTGAATCTGCCGGCCAAGGGCACGACGGTGCGCTATCTCGGCAAGTGCCCGGTGCCGAGCGGCGAGGGCGAGCACCTCGTGTTGCAGACGCCGTTCGGCCAGGTCACGCTGATCCTGGTGCCCGAGCAATCGTTGGGCCCGCGGGTGGTCGTCGCGTACCGCGACCGGACCGCGGCCGTGAGCCCGCTACGCTCGGGCAGCTACATCGTGGTCGCCGATTCCCTTCAGGCGGTCAAACAGCTGGAGCGGCTGTTGATGTAGGTCTAATTCGGCTTCTGCGGCGCATCCGGCAGCCGCACCGACATTTCATCTCGCGTTCACGCCCGGCGTCCAGCCGGACGTCTAATATACCCGGTTGAGCGGCGCCTCGCCCTTGAGGAGCACGCGCTCGACATTCGCCCACGCTTCTCGGAAGAGCAGGGCGGCGGATTGGCGCGTCACGCCGGCGATGTGCGGGGTGAACAGCACGCGGCGCGCGGCCTCGCCTTCGAGCGCGAAGAGGGGATTCTCGGGCTCCGCCGGCTCGACCGAGTAAACGTCCACCGCCGCGCCGCCAAGGCGCCCGGAGTTGAGATGGGCGGCGAGCGCCGTCTCATTGACGATGCCGCCGCGCGAGGAGTGGATCAGGACCGCGCCCGGCTTCATGAGCGACAGCTGCTTCGCGCCGATCAGGTTCCGGGTCTGCGGCAGCAGCGGCACGTGCAGCGTGACGACGTCGGACGCCTTGAGCAGCTCCTCCAGCGGCAGCGCCTGCGCGCCGATCTTCGCCGCGGCCTGCGCGTCGCGCGGGGCGGGATCGCAATAGACGATGCGGCACCCGCAGCGGTGGAACGCCTGCGCGACCGCGAGCCCGATCACGCCCAGCCCCACCACGCCGACCGTCAGCCCGTCGAGCCCCGACAGGTTGTCGGCGACCATGCGCGCGCGAAACGATAGGTAATTGCCGGCGCGGATCTCCGCGTCAGCCCAGGCAAAGCGGCGCAGCAGCACCAGCGCACAGCCGACCGCATACTCGGAGACCGCGCTGTTGCTGCCGCCCGGGACATTCGCGACCGCGATGCCGAGCTTCTTCATCGCCGCCTCGTCCAGGCGGTCCACGCCTGCGCCGGTCACCTGCACCAGCTTCACGCCGCTCTTTTCGAAGAGCGAGCCGGCGAGCTTCGGCCCGACCGCTGGGATCACGAGCGCGTGCGCCTGCTGCACGAGCGCGGCGAGCTGCGGATCGTCTGGCGCACGGTAGGCGACGACGAGAGAGGCGGGCGGGGTAACGCCCGCGCGCTGGAAATCGGCCTCCGGGCGGAGGCAAACTACATCGAGTGGCATGTTTGATTGAACCGCAGAGACGCAGAGGCGCTCTGCGGTTAATTTGATTTTGTCGTTTCTTGCGTACGTTTCGTGATATCGGGGACGGGGAAGAAGCACAGCAGCAGCAGCGGCGCGGTACCGGTGTTGCGCGTGACGTGCATCTCGCCGGGCGGGATCAGGATCGTGTCGCCGGCCTTGAGCGGATACTCGCCGCTGTCGGCGTGCGTCGTGCCCTGGCCGGAGAGCACGTAGATGCATTCCTCGAAATCGTTGTGGCGGTGCGGCCCGCGCGGGGCCTCGCCGGGCTTCGTCACCGGGATCTCGACCAGGCGCAGCGTCACCGCGCGCGAACCCTTCTCGCCGGAGACGATCTCGAGCGACTTGCGGCCCGGCAGCCCCAGGCTCTTCGCTTCGTCCCGACGGATGACGCGCGCCATTGTTAGACTCCGCGCAAACGCGCAACAGGGCGTTTGCGCCTCGAATGCGCCCGCGGAGGGCGGAGCAGGTTCCGTCGGCCGTGGCCGATGGATGCGACCCCGCAGCGGGATGCGGCGCCGCGATTGCCCGCGTGCTTCTGTGCGCCTCCACGGTCGCATCCCCAAAATCGGGGCCCCTGCTCCACGTTTCGGCGCACCTTCTCCCCTCGGGAGAAGGGCGGGGATGAGGGATGAGCATCGCGACGCATTGTCTCGATGCTCATCAGCCCGCCACCTTGAGGTGCTTGATCTCCGCGGTTCCGCCCTGCGCCTCATCGAGCATGCGGAAGATCTCGGTCGCTTCCTTGGCGATCGCATCGGCGATGGCGTTGAGCATCCGCTTCGCCTTCTCCACCGTCGCATGCTCGGGGCTGCCGTACCACCCTGTAGGCGCAATGGTGCGGATATCGCGCAGTACCGGCTGGTAGGCTCGCGTGCGGCGCAGCTTGTCCCACTTGCGGCCGCGCGAGTGCTCGGACGAGTAATCGATGCGCTCGAGGTGCACGAGATCGGGCCGGTAGGCGAGCACCGCGAGCGCCTCGATCTCGCCACCGTGCGTGAGCCCGCCGCATTCGCGGCCGAATAGATCGGCCGCGACGTAGCATGCCTGCACCGTCAGCACTGTCATGCGGTGGTCGCGGTGGAGCTGTTCCGCAGCGATTGCGAGCGAGGCAATGTTGCCCTCGTGCCAGTTGAGGATCAGCAGGTACTTCGCGCCATGCTGGGCGGTGGAGACGCAGGTCTCCGTCACCACCCGCTGGTAAGTCTCAGGGGTGAGGGTGATCGTAGCCTCGAACGGCATGTGCATGGGCGTGACACCCAGCGGTCCGGCGGGGAGCACCAGCCCGTCCATGCGTTCCGCGACCGCGTGCGCGATCACGTTCGCGGCGAAGATGTCGGTTCCAGCCGGCAGGTGCGGCCCGTGCTGCTCGACGCTGCCCGCGGGCAGTATCACCAGCGGGTTCTTCTTGAGCTGCGCCGCGATCTCCGGCTGGGTGGCGGGCAGTATCACCAGCGGGTTCTTCTTGAGCTGCGCCGCGATCTCCGGCTGGGTGAGATCCCAAAAGTAACGACTGGAGAGCATGTCAAAACCCTGAAAAATTAGCCGCCGATGAACGCCGATACACGCCGATACAACAATAATAGACAGGATTTACAAGATTAACAGGATCGAAACGAAAACCTTGAACAATGAATCTTGTGAATCCTGTTAATCCTGTCTATTTTGATCTTGATCTTATCTGCGTTTATCTGCGTTTATCTGCGGTTTCCTCGTCTTGCCTTCAAGCGGCGGCGCGCAGCCTGCCGCGCGCCTCGTTGACGATATCGGCGATGCGCACGTACTGGCCCTTCAGCTCTATCGAGCGCAGCGCGGCGTAGACCACCGCGAGCGCGACGTTGCCGTTGTCCGCCGTCAGCTCGCTCGGCTTCCCGGTCCGCACGGTGTCCGCGAACATTTCGAGCTCCGCGCGGAACATGTCGCTCTCGGGAATCTTGATCTCTTCGCGCTTGCCGTAGCCGTCCTTGCCGCGCTGGATGTAGAGCGTGGAGTTCGTATGCAGCAGGTGGGGGGTGTCCCAGGCGCCGAAGTCGATCTCGTAGTGCATGAGGCCCTTTTGGCCGAACACGCGCACGCAGAAGATCCCCGGCGAAGTCCAGCACGAACCGACGTAACCCACCTTGCCGTCGGCGAACCTGACAAGCGTCATGGATTGATCGTCAACCTCCGCGCCGACCGGCGAGAGCTTGGAGGCCATCGAGGACACTTCCTTGATCTCGCCGCCCAGCAGGTGCAGCACGTCGAATTGATGGATCGCGAGTTGCGACAGCGGACCGCCCGGCGCGCGGTCCTTGTACCAGCGCCAGGTCCCCGGCGTGAGCTCGAGCGCGCGCTCGTTCGAGAAATTGGCCTCGATGAACGCGACGCGGCCCAGCTCGCCCTTGTCTATT
>JACPEF010000143.1:0-1270 GCA_016183675.1 Betaproteobacteria bacterium | reverse complement strand
CGCCCTTGTCTATTTTCTCCTTGATGACGCGAATGCCCGCCATCAGCCGCGCGCTGTGGCCGACGGTCACGGTGACGCCGTACCGCGTCTCGAGCGCGGCGATCTTCAAACCGTCCTCCAGCGTTTGCGCGATCGGCTTCTCGGTATAGACGTGCTTCTTCGCCTTCGCTACTTCTTCCGCGAGCGGGAAGTGCTGCTCGTTGGGCACCGTCAGGATCACGCCCTGGATCTCGGGGTTGGCGAGCAGGGTCTTCATGTCGGGCACCGACGGCACGCCCAATTCCTTCTCGAACGCGGCGCGTTTTTCCTCGGAGCGGCTGTAGCCGGCGACGATCTTCAGCCTGTCGGACTTCTGCGCCGCGCGCGTGAGCACGGTCGCCCAGCGGCCGAGGCCGACGATGCCGAGCTTGACGGGGGACACTGGGGGATTCGTTTCCTGGCCAAAGCACTATTCTACAATGCGCCTGCCGAACGCGCCGGACGAGCGGTGAGGGATTAGGGATGAAGGATGAAGGATGAGGGATGAGGGATGAGGGATGAAGGATGAGGAGTGCCTCCAGTTCAATGTTCAACGTTCAAAGTTCCGGGTTCAAAGTTCCAAATGCGGGGCTCGGCGTCCAGGGTCGGAACCTTGAACGTTGAACCTTGAACCTTGAACCCGGAACCTTGAACAAGACTTTCGTCACCGGTCACGAGTCACGCTCCATCGGTCACGCCTCTTAAGCTAGAGGGCGCGGACCTGGGGGCCCGCCGGCGCAAGGGGAAGCGGCTTGCCCTCGGGCAGCGCCGTGCGCGCCACGTTCATGATCATCGCGAGCAGCGTGTAGTAGCCCACGACCGCGGTGACGTCGACCACGCCCTGTTCGCCGAACTTACCCACCGCGCGGGCGTAGGTCGCATCGGACACCCCCTTGTTGGCGAGCAGCTCCGTCACGAAATCGTAGACGATCTCCTCGTCCTCGGCCATCCCGGTCGGGCGCCGGCCCTCCGCGATCGCCTCGATGACCGCCGGCTTCACGCCGGCCCTGAGCGCGTGCGGAACGTGCGCGTTCCACTCGTACTGCTGCGTCCAGCTCCGCGCCCCCATAAGGGCCGCCAGCTCGTTGATGCGCAGGTCGAGAACGCCCTGGAAGCGGAGGTATTCGCCCACCTTCTGCACGCGGCGCATGAGCTCGGGGCTGCGCATGAGCGCGACGAACGGGCCGCGCAGGGAACCGCGCGGGCCCGCGGCAAGCTCGGCGGCGGCCTGCTTCTGCGCATCGGTCATCCT
>JACPEF010000142.1 GCA_016183675.1 Betaproteobacteria bacterium | reverse complement strand
GTCCGGGTTGACCGCCTGCCAGCGGCCGTTGACGAGGCCCTGCATCGGCTGGAACTGGATCTTGTAGGCCATCTTGCGGCTTTGCGCGATCCAGTAGCCGAGGTAGAGGTAGGGCAGGTCGAGCCGGCGGCACAGCTCGATCTGCCACAGGACGTTGTAGGTGCCGAAGCTCGCGCCGTCCACGTCCGGGTCGAAGAAGGTGTAGACCGACGAGAGCCCGTCCTGCAACTCGTCAACGATGGAGACCATCCGCAGCGCGCCGCTTTCCCGGAACTCGATCAGCCGCGAATCCACGTTGCTCTGCAGCAGGAAGTGGCGGTACTGCTCGCGGCTGTCCTGGTCCATGCCGCCGCCGGAATGCCGCCGCGACTGGTAGCGGAGGTAGAGGGCGTAGTGCTCGGGGCTGTACTTGAGCTCCAGCACCTGCGCTTTGAGCGAGCCGTGCCGCTTCAAGGTTCGGCGCTGGGTGCGGGAGGGCTGGAATTCCTCGGTGAGGATGCGCACCGGCACGCACGCGCGGCAGTGATCGCAGTACGGGCGGTAGGTAAACGCGCCGCTGCGGCGGAACCCGGCGCGCACGAGCTCCGAGTAGACGGGGCCGTCGATGAGATGGCTCGGGGTGGCTACCTGCGAGCGCGCCATCCGGTCCGGCAGGTAGCTGCACGGGTAGGGCGCGGTCGCATAGAACTGCAGCACCGACAGCGGGAAATCAGTCAAATAAGTCATCGTCGAGGCGCCACTTCCGTGCCGTGTCCGGATAGTTTACCAAGGTTGCGAGCTTTCGCATAAATTCCGCGCGCGGGATCTCGCGCGCGCCGAAGCGCGCCAGATGCGCGGTCGTCATCTGGCAATCGATCATGCCGTAGCCCCAGCGCGCGAGCTGGCGCGCGAGGTGCGCGAGCGCGATCTTGGAAGCGTCGGGTGCCTGCGTGAACATCGACTCGCCGTAGCACATGCGCCCGATGGCCACTCCGTAGAGCCCTCCGGCGAGCTCGCCGCCGATCCAGGTCTCGACCGAGTGCGCGTGGCCGGCGCGCGCGAGCGCGGTGTAAGCAGCGATCATCTCCCCGGTGATCCACGTGCCTTCCTGCCCGGCGCGCGGCGCGGCGCAGGCCCGGATCACGGCTTCGAAGGCGGTGTCGGCGCGGACCTCGTAGTCGCTCTTCGCGAGGCGCTTCCGGAGCGAGCGCGTGAGCTTGAGCTCGGCCGGGATGAGCACCATGCGGGGATCGGGGCTCCACCACAGCAGCGGCTGGCCGTCGCTGTACCACGGGAAGATGCCGCTCCGGTAGGCCTCGATGAGGCGCGGCACCGAGAGATCGGCGCCGGCGGCAAGCAGCCCGTTGGGCTCCGCAAGCGCGCGTTCCACCGGGGGAAAACGGTCGCGCGCGCCGAGCCACGGGATCATCGCGCGATTGTACGGCGCCGGCGCCCGCGGGCCCAAACCCCGGCCCGCATTTTTTCACGTTCTGCCAAAGAGTTGGCGCCTTTGACCTAGATCAAAATTGACCGCGCCCGCGGGCCTTAGGATGCGCTGAACAGCAGTCGTTGCGCGGTGCAGGACCGGATTTTGATGGACGATGACAGGCCGCGTTCCGGCGCCACAGGGCGCCAGCAGCCTCCCCACGAGGGGGACACCCGTGCAAACCGATGACCCGGGCGCATCGGCGATCAGCCTCATCAAAAGCGAGCATCGCGCACTGGGGGCGGTGGTGCATGCGCTGCAGCGCTTCGCGCATGCGGTACGTGCCGAGCTTGCCGCTCCCGATTTCGAGCTGCTCGCGGCGATGCTCTATTACATCGACATCTTTCCCGAGCAGTTCCATCACCCGAAGGAGGACCTGCACCTGTTCAGCGCGCTGCGCCGGCGCACCGCGGCGCTCGACCACGTGCTCGACGCGTTGCAGGCCGAGCATGTCCGTGGCGAGCAAATGATGCGTCAGCTCGAAAAGGCGCTGCTGCACTACCAGGGCGGCGCCCCCGAGGGGCTCGCGAACTTCTGCGCGAACGTGGACGCCTACGCCGCGTTCACCTTCGATCACATGCGCACCGAAGAAGAGCGAATACTTGCGACGGCATCCCGGTACCTGACGCACGAGGATTGGCTGGAGATCGACAACGCCTTTCGGGACAACAGGGACCCCCTGTTCGGGGCGCGGCCGACGGAGGCTTTTCGCTTGCTCCATCAGCGTATCGCCAACCTCGTTCCGGTGAAGCTGCGGCCCCTGTTCCGCCGCGTCGATCCCTCATGACTGTGGCGCGCGGCGCCGGGCGCCGGGGCGAAATCTGTTCACGCCGCGGGCTGCCCGGGAGCCTCGCGGTTGCCTGCCCATGACCCCTTATTGAGCAGGGACAGGGCCGCTCATTCGCGCGCTTGCTCTTGTTGATGTAGATCAAATTCCGCAACGGTCCGGCGTCTAACATGCGAATCGTGGATAAATGGAGAACCGCCGCATGAAATCTGCATCGATTAATCCCGCTCGTCGGCGTTTCCTGAAAATGGCAGGAGCGGCCGGCTTCGGCGCCATGACCCGTCCCGCGGACCTGTTCGCCCAGTACCGGTATCTCGCGCCGGTCTCGGTGCAGAATCCCCTGAAGCACTATCCGAACCGGGACTGGGAGCGCATGTACCGGGACATCTACCGGCACGACAAGACCTTCGTCTTCATGTGCTGCCCGAACGATACCCACAACTGCCTGCTTAACGCCTTCGTCAAGAACAACGTGGTCGTGCGGATCGAGCCCACGTACGGCTACGGCAAGGCGCAGGATCTCTACGGCAACCGCGCTTCCCACCGCTGGGACCCGCGCTGCTGCCAGAAGGGGCTGGTGCTCGCACGGCGCTTCTACGGCGACCGGCGCATCAACGGCGCTTTCTTGCGCAAGGGCTTCAAGGAATGGGCGGACAAAGGGTTTCCGAGAGATCCTCGGACCGGCGCGGCCGCCAGGGAACTCATGCAGCGCGGCTGGGATAGCTGGATAAGGGTGCCCCACGAGGAAGCCTTCCGCTACCACGCGCTGGCGCTGTACGACATCGCAAAGACCTATTCCGGCGAGCGGGGAAAGCAATACCTGCTCGCGCAGGGCTATGACCCTGACATGGTGGGCGAGGTCGGCGGCGCGGGCACCCGCGTCATGAAGTTCCGCGGCGGCATGGCAAAGCAGGGGGCGATCCGCATTTTCGGCTGCTTCCGTATGGGCAGTTCGATGGCGCTGCTTGACCACCATATCCGCGGTGTTCCGCCGCAGGAGGCCAAGGGTTCCGGTTCCTGGGATTCCTACACCTTCCACACCGACCTGCCGCCCGGCCATCCGATGGTGACGGGCGAGCAGACCAATGATTTCGAGCTGTTCGACGCGGAAAACGCCAAGCTCCTGATCGCGTGGGGCATGAACTGGATCACGACCAAGATGCCCGACAGCCACTGGATGACGGAGGCGCGCCTGCAAGGTACCAAGACCGTCGCGGTTACGGTCGAATATTCCGCCACCGCCAATAAGTGCGACGAAGTCATCGTGATCAGGCCCGGCACCGATCCCGCGTTTGCGCTCGGTCTGGCGCAGGTGATGATCGCCGAAAGGCTCTACGACGAGCGCTTCGTCAGGCGCTTTACCGACTTGCCCGCGCTGGTGCGCATGGACACGCTCGAGCGGCTGAAGGCAGCCGACCTCTTCAGCGGGCACCGGGATTCGGAGCTGAAGAACTGGACGCAGGTGGTGGCGGGAGATGCCGCCGCGCCTACTGTCCGGCAAAAAGGCGTGCAGATTCCCGAGTCTCTGGCGAAGGAATTCGCCGACTTCGTGGTGTGGGACGGCAAGACCGGACGCCCCGTCGCGCTCGGGCACGACCAGATGGGCGAGCACTTTGACAAACTGGGAATAGAGCCGGCATTGACCGGAACATTTCCGGTCACCACGGTGGACGGCAAGAAAATCGAGGTGCGCCCGGTGTTCGACCTCACCCGGCAGTACCTGGATCAGAACATGACGCCGGACAAGGTGAGCAAGGTCACCTGGGCGCCGGAGCAAGCGGTGTTAAGCCTCGCCCGCGACATCGCGAAGAGCGGCGGCCAGACCTTGTTCGCCTGCGGCATGGGCCCGAACCAGTTCTGGAACAACGACAACAAGGACCGCGCGATCTTCCTGGTCGCGGCGCTGGCAGGCTCACTCGGCCGTCACGGCGGCAACGTGGGAAGCTACGCGGGAAATTACAAGAACACGCTGTTCTCCGGCGTGCCGCGCTGGGCCTACGAGGACCCCTTCAACCCGCAGCTCGACGCCGACGGTCCGGTCAGGGTGAGGTCGTACTTGCGCCCCGAATCCATGCATTACTGGGCGAACGGCGAGCGCATCATGAAGGCGGGCAACAAGAAGATCACGACCGGCGCGCACACCCCCACCCCCACGAAAGCGATCTGGCAGGTGAACTCCAATTCATCGCTGGGCAACCAGAAGGGCTTCTACGACCTCGTGTTCAACACGCTGCCCAAGTCGGAACTCGTGGCCTACAACGACTGGTGGTGGACGGCCTCCTGCGAGTTCAGCGACATCGTTTACGGGGTCGATTCCTGGATGGAGTTCAAGTACCCCGACATGACCGCGTCCAACACCAATCCCTTCGTGCAGCCTTATCCGCGCACACCGGCGCCGCGCGCTTTCCGCACCGTCTCCGACAACCAGACCTACCTGGGCGTGGCGCGGGAGCTCGCGAAGCTCACCGGCGACAAGCGCTTCGAGCAGATGTGGCATTTCATCGCCGAGGGGCGCACCGACGTTTATCTGCAGCGGATCCTTGACGCCTCGACGCCGCTGAAAGGCTACCGCTGGGAGGACCTGGAAAACCTGGCCAAGCGCGGCGTCCCGGCGCTCATGAACACGCGCACCTACCCGCGCATCAACAGCTACGAGCAGGTGCAGGAATCCAAGCCGTGGTACACCAAGACCGGGCGGCTGGAGTTCTACCGGCCGGAGCCGGAGTTCATCGAGGCCGGCGAAAACCTCGTCGTGCACCGCGAGCCTTCGGACGCGACCTTTTACGATCCCTGCGCGATCCTCGCAGCTCCTCACCCGGCGATTCGCCCCAAGCGGCCGGAAGACTGGGCGATAGCGGCCGACGACCGCAGCCATAACACGCGCCAGATGCGCAACACGACTTTTGACGCGGACGGACTTTTGTCTTCCAGGCACCCGTTGCGGGACAAGGGGTGGACCTACGTGTTTCATACCCCGAAATACCGCCACGGCGCGCATACGATGCCGGTTGATACCGACTTCATGGCGGCGCTGTTCGGTCCATTCGGCGACATGTACCGGCGCGACAAGCGCAGCCCTTCCTCGGGCGAGATGTACGTGGACATCAATCCGCTGGACGCGAAGCAGCTCGGCGTCAACGACGGCGACTACGTGTGGGTGGACGGCGACCCCAACGATCTGCCGTTCCGCGGCTGGAACGACCCCGCGCGCAAGCACGAGCTCAAGGTCGCGCGGCTGCTGGTGCGCGCCCGCTACTATCCGGGCACGCCGCAGGGCATCACGCGGATGTGGTTCAACGGCTACATGGCGACCCCGGGCTCGGTCAAGGCGCACGAGACCCGTCCCGACGGCTTGGCCAAGAACGCGGAAACGCAGTATCAGTCATTGTTCCGCTACGGCGGGCACCAGAGTCTCACGCGCTCGTGGCTGAAGCCCACGCATCAGACCCATACGCTCATCACGCGCAAGTCCTGGACGAACGAAGTCACCAAGGGCTTCAACGTGGACGTGCATTGCGTGACGGGCGCGCCGCGCGAATCCATCGCGAAGTTTGCCAAGGCCGAGGACGGCGGGCTCGGCGGAAAAGGCCTGTGGCGGCCGGTGGCGCTGGGTCTGCGGCCCGCCGCGGAAAATCCGGCGATGAAGCAGTACCTGCAGGGCGGGTTCGTGAAGCTCACCAAGGCGTGAATGAACCACAGAGACACAGAGGACACAGAGAAGGAATTTGGAAATGCCGAAAGTCTATAACTGGCAGATCGGGCGCGAGATGGAGTTCCCCTACGAGGGCGTGCGCCCCGCGAAGCAATTCGCGATGATCATGGACACCAATAAGTGCATCGCGTGCCAGACCTGCACCGTTGCCTGCAAGACCACCTGGACCTCGGGCCGCGGCCAGGAGTACATGTTCTGGAACAACGTCGAGACCAAGCCCTACGGCTACTATCCGCTCGGGTGGGACGTCAACATCCTGAGCAGGCTCGGCGTGCAGCAGATGGGCGGGCCGGTCTATACCGGCAAGACGCTGTTCGAGGCGGCGCCTGAGGGCGAGCGCATCCTCGGCTATCTGCCGGACGATCTGGACTGGGCGCACCCCAACATCGGCGAGGACGACTCGACGGGACTGATGCCGCAGGGCGCGTTCCTGCAGACGCCGCACATGCAGTGGATGTATTACCTGCCGCGCATCTGCAACCACTGCACGTACGCCGCCTGCCTCGGCTCCTGCCCGCGGCAATCGATCTACAAGCGGCCGGAAGACGGTATCGTGCTGCTCGACCAGCGGCGCTGCCGCGGCTACCGCGAGTGCGTCAAGGGCTGCCCCTACAAGAAGACGTATTTCAATCCGATGACGCGGGTTTCGGAGAAATGCATAGGCTGTTATCCGGCGGTGGAGAACGGGCGCCAGACCCAGTGCACCATCACCTGCATCGGCAAGATCCGGCTGCAGGGCTTCATCACCACGCCGGACAAGGCGCGCGAGGACAACCCGATGGATTACCTCGTGCACATCGCCAAGATCGCAAAGCCGCTGTACCCGCAGTTCGGGCTGGAGCCCAACGTCTATTACATTCCGCCGATACACGTGCCGCCACAATATCTCACGCAGATGTTCGGCTGGGGCGTGGAGCAAGCGATCGCCACCTACCGCAGGGCGAGGGAGGACAAGAAACTGCTGGGCGCGCTGCTGCTCTTCGGCGCGACACCCGACATCATCCACCACTACAAGCTCGAGGGGCGCCATACCATCGGCTACGACGAGCACGGCGGGGAGCTGGTGCGGGTTCCCTTGCGCGAGCCCATCCATGTCCGCGTCGTTTACGACGACCGGCACCAGACTTACCGCAGCAATATCACATGAACGAGGGGGCAGCCATGAGCGCGGTAAATAAATACCTGCTGGCGGCCGCATGGATGCTGGCCGCGACGGTCCCGGCTTATTCTGCGGAGACCGTTTTGCGCGCGATCCGGGTCCAGGCTCACGACGCTTCCGGTCTCCTCGATCCCGGCGCTGCTTTCTGGAAAAACGCCGGGCCGGTTAATGTGCAAATGCTGCCCCAGATGGTGGCCAAGCCCGCCAATTCCAGTCCGGCGACGAAATCGCTCAAAGTGAGAGCGGTCCACAACGGTCACTGGTTGGCTGTTCTCGTTGAATGGAAAGACCCGACCAGGAACGATCGCGTGGGGACGGACAACTTTGGCGACCAGCTCGCCGTGCAGATGCCCGTCCAGTACAGCAAGGACGCGATTCCCGGCCCGATGATGGGCCATCCCGGCGCGAGAGTGGACATCTGGCAGTGGCGCGCGGCATTTCAGCGTGACCTTGAGCAGGGAGAACACCAGGCGCTCGGCGTCTATCCCCACGCAATCCATCAGCTGCGCGACCTATATCCTAACGCGGTGGTGGATCTGTATCCGGACGAGGTGTTGCGCGCGACGGATGCGCGACCCTATATGGGTGCGCTGGGCGTGGACAACCCGATCTCCCATCCCAGGCGCACGCCGGTTCTCGATCAGATGGCGGAAGGCTTCGGGACATTGACGGTCGAACCGGATCAGGATGCGGACGGCAAGGGTGTCTGGCGGGACGGCATGTGGCGCGTCGTGGTCGCGCATGCCCTGTCGAGCGCCGAGCCCGAGAGCGACATCAACCTGCATCCAGGGGGCGAATCCGTCATCGCTTTCGCGGTCTGGGACGGCGGCAGCCGCGAAGTGGGCTCGCGCAAGGCCTGGTCGGGGTGGGTGCCCCTGAAGCTCGCCAGGTGAGGCAAGCGATGAGTGCCAGGACCCAGCACAAGAGCGGTTCCCGGGACGCGCTGCGGTCTGCCGTCGTGTTCCACGCGCTGGCGCAGGGATTTCTCTGGCCGGAATCCGGGCATAAGGCCCGGGTCGCCAGCAAGCTCGCCGCCGCCAATTGGCCTTGGCCGGGGCGGGCCCGGGATCTCAACGCCCTGCGCCGCGCGTGGCGCGCAGCGTCCGAGGCGATGCTCCGGGACGAGTACGGTCGCCTCTTTGCCGCCGGCGGGCCATGCTCGCCGCATGAGACTGCATACGGCGATGGCCGCAGGATTGCGGGCCGCGCCCATGAGCTCGCCGACATCGGCGGGTTCTACGCGGCGTTTGGACTGACTCCCTCGACGGCGAACCCGGATCTGCCGGATCACATCGGAGCGGAACTCGAGTTCTACAGCTTGCTGCTCGTGAAGCAGGCCTATGCACGCTCCCGCGGGCGCCGCGGCGATCTGCGCGTCGCCCGCGACGCGGGCAGGCTGTTTATCGAGCAGCATCTGGGCCGGTGGGCCGGCGCGCTCGCGCAAAGCATGACGCACGCCTCCGCGGCGTCGCCCTACCGAGAGCTTGCGCGGGCCCTGGCGGCGGCCGTGGCCGCCGAGTGCCGCCACCTCCGCACCCGGTCCGCGCCTGTCGAAGGAACGCCACCGTTTGACGAAATGCAGGCGGACGCGTTCACGTGCCCGCTGGAATCCCCGGGCATCCCGCGCGGCGCGGGGAAGGAACCGCGCCGCTCGCCGCTCGCCCGCTGAGGCGATATCCCCTTTTGCCCCCCGGGGCCGTGGTCACGGTGGTCGCAATGTGAAATTTTTCACACTCTTTCTTCCGGCCCGAATTGTGCTTGTGCGGCGTCGGCAAGACGTGCGAAGCTGCGTTGAACGGGCCCGCGTGCCTGCCCGGCGTGTCGCCGGCCGGAGAACAAGACCGATCCTGGCAAACTTCACGCGTCGCGTGCTGGTTTCTTGTCTAAGATATCGCCCATGACCGAAACGGGGAGCAAACCGGAATCCAAGCCGAAGGATTTTTCGCGGCCGCTCGAGATGTTGAAGGCGGGCCAGGCGTGCCTGCGGGCGAAGTGCGGGACGCTGCGCGAGCTGGTTGGCTACGTGGCGGAGCACGGCTGCGACGAGCACGTGCGGAAGACGGCGGCGGACCTCATCGGCTACTTCGACACCGCCGCTCACTGTCACCATGAGGACGTGGAACAGGACCTGCTGCCGCGCATGGTGGCGGCGGCGACCATCGGGCGCGGCTCGTCTCTTTCGCGCCTGGTCGCGGATGTCACCAACGAGCATCGCGCAATGCAACGGGCCTGGATCTATGTCCGCTCCGATCTACATGAGATGATGGGGGGCCACAACGCAACGCTCGATGCGCTCGCCGTGGACCATTTCGTCAAGCTCTACCAGTCGCACATCGCCGTAGCGGACGCAAACGTGTTCCCGCTTGCGGAAATGCTGCTCTCGAACGACGACCTCGCCGCGATCGGCGCGCACATGGCGCAGCGCCGCGGAGTCCGTCTCCCGTAATCCGGCGCGCCACGCTTCTGCGCGCTCGAGCGCGAGGCCGACTCGCGATCAAATCACGTTCCGCCCGGGGCTGACGACGGCGCCCCGGATCATGCCGATGCCCGGCGCGCCGGAGCGGGCCGGCTCCGCAGGCGTTCCAGCACCGGCTTCCACAAGAGTCGAGCCTCATCCTGCCCGCCGGTGACGGTGACCACACAGCCGGCCTCGGCTTCCGCCAGCGGCTCGTGCGACGCGAGTGGGCGTTCCCGTATCGCGAGCCCGGCTTCCGAGGCGTCGCTGTTCTGCCGGCCCCGGCCTGCCACCCGCTGGCGCAGCACCGCTTCCGGCGCCTGGAAGTCGAGGATCAGGAAGGGCGCCCCGTATTCGGCGGCGACCGCGCGGAAGCGATCGCGCTCCGCGCGGGTGACGAACACCGCGTCCACCACTGCCGGATAGCCTTCCGCGAGCACGCTCCGCGCGGCCTCGGCATCAAGGGCTGGGTCCCCGATTCCGGCTGGTCCGCGTTTGATCCATGTCAAAGGGCGCGCGGCGCAAATCCCTAAGATGGAGTGAGCAGCATCGGAGGCTGTGCAATGAGGCCCTCCATGCACCGCGTCGCGAAAAGCCCGGCTCACGCCGCGCGCCGGGGTGCCGGGCGGCGGTTGAGAGCGGCATCGCTCGCGCAGGGGCGTCGTGCGCCGTAGATGTTTGCCGACCGCGACGAGGACGCGAGAGAGTACGGCAGGATCCTGCGCGACTTCGCGCGGGCCCGCGATGAGGCGCTCAGCGCGGAAGATTACAACGGAATCGCATCCGGACCGGCAAGCTCGAAAGGAGATCGTGGTGGAGGTGACCGCCACGGAGCTCGATCCGGCCGTCATCACGGTCGGGGACATCATGGCGCAAGAGCTCGTGACCGCGCGCGGGAGCGAAGGCGTGCTCGGGACCATGGAGATCATGCGCTACAAGGGCGTGCGCCGGCTGCCGATCGTGGACAGAGGCGGCCAGCTCATCGGCATCGTCACGATCGACGACCTGCTCGAGGTACTGGCCGAGGAGCTGACCGAGCTCGCGAGAATCGTAGCGCGCGAGCGGGCGCATGAAGCGCAGGCGCGCAAGTGACGCAGCAAGGGAGATGATGGAGATTGCCCTTGCCGACGAATGATATCTGCCTCGTCGTCGCCGACGCCGCGCGCGCGCGTTTTTTCCTGCTCGAGGAGAGTGAGGCGCCGCGCGCCCCGCTCAAGCTGGTCGAGCGGGGGGCTCTCGCCAATCCCGATCTGAGAAGCCGGGGCACAAGCACGACCGGGCGGGTGCGGACCGAAACCAACACGAACCGCCAGGCGGGGCCGATGCACCCGATCGTCGCGCAGCGCGCGCGCCACGAGCTGGAGCTCGACCGGCGTTTCGCGCGCCAGGTGGCGGAGCGCGCGGCGGAGCTCGTCGCCGGCTGGTCCATCGGATCGGTCATCCTGATTGCGGGCCCGCGCATGCTGGGGCTCCTGCGCGAGGAGGTGCACGGTGCGCTCAGGCCCGGGCTCGAGCTCAAGGAGCTGGCAAAGGATTACACGACGCTCACCACGCAAGAGCTGCAGCGGCACCTCATAGTCAGCGGCGTGTTTCCCGCGTCGCCCGCGGCGGGTTGAGCGAGTTCACCCACGGGAATGAACGACCCCGTCACACCCGTTTCACACGCAGCTATCAGGTCGCCACATGCAAGGACCGTGTGAAGTACGTGCCGGCGCCCTCTACCGACGCAATCGCCCGATCTGATCGCGGCGCTGCCGCGCGCAGGGCGCGCCGGAGCTTTGCGCTATACTAGGAGCCTGTCGGATTTGGCGTTCCGACGGGCTGCTATAGGCAAAACCGCCTCAGGAACCGATCCGGACTCGTTGAATGAACGGCGTGGGCGATCGCGCCGCGAGCGGGGCTTTGGCGACCCAGGATACACTCAGTACGATCTCGCGCCGCACGGTTCTCGTTGCCGGCTTCTCCCTGATACTCGTCGTTCTGGTCGTAACGGCGCTGACTGTTGCTCTGCTGCGCGCCCAGGCGCTCGACCACTTCCAGTGGCACCTGGAAAATCTCGCCGTGGCCCTCGGGGAACAGACACGGCAATCGGTCCACGCGGCTGACCTCATCGTTGCGATGACGGTCGAGGACATCAAGGGACGCCTCGCGGACGGACGGCGGCTGACGGATGCGGGGCTCCACGAGCGCCTCCGGGACCGGGTCAAGGCACTGCCGCACGTGCGGACCATGCTGTTCATCGACCGCGACGGCGATCTCAGGATCCACAACCGCGCCTTTCCTGCGCCGGCGGTGAACTATCGCGACCGGGATTACTTCCAGGTCCATCGCGACCGGCGCGTGACCGGGCTGCACGTCGGCGAGGCGGTGTTTGGACGAACGACGCCGGAATGGGTGCACACCTTCACGCGCCGAGTGGAGGACGCGCAGGGGGAGTTCCTCGGCGTCGTGGCGGCGGCGGTGAAGGTGGCGTATTTCCAGGACTTCTATCGCGCCCTGAAACTGGGAGTGGGGGGGCGCGTGTTCCTGTTTCGCTCCGACGGCGTGCTGCTGACGATGTATCCGCTGGTAGAGCGCGCGGTCGGCCGCTCGTTCGCGGACGATCCGCTGTTTCTGGAGGCGCTCACGAGGTCGGAGTCCGGGGTCAGGCGCCGCGCCGGCTTCATAGACGAGAAGCGGCGCCTCGTGGCTCACCAGCGGCTGCCGGACCTGCCGCTCGTGGTGGCGGTCTCCATGACGGAGAGCCACGCGCTGGCGGACTGGCGCGACGCAGCGGTGCAACTCGGGCTGGGCGGCGCCGCGATGGCGGCGTTCATCGGTCTGGTGATGCTCCTGGTGCTGCGTCAGCTGAGGGAGCGCGCGGCGCTGAAGAGCGAGTTGCAGGTTGCCGCGGAACGGCTGCACGGCGTCATCCAGTCGGCGATGGACGCGATCGTCACGGTGGACGAGCAGCAGAACGTCGTATTTTTCAATGCTGCGGCGGAAAGGGTTTTCGGCTGCCCCGCCGGTGAGGCGATCAGGCAGCCACTTGACCGGTTCATCCCCGAGCGCTTCCGCGCGGCGCACCGCAAGCACATCGAGCGCTTCGGCGCGACCGGCGAGACCACGCGCATGATGGGCGCGCGCCTCAGCCTGAGCGGCCTGCGCGCGGACGGCGAGGAATTTCCGATCGACGCCTCGATCTCGCAGGTCACGATCGAGGGAAGGAACCTGTTCACGGTGATACTGCGCGACATTACCCAGCGCAAGCGGGCGGAGGAAGCGCTGGAACGCTCGTACCAGGAGCTGCGCGAGCTGTCCGCCGCCATGCACGAGGTGCGCGAAGCGGAGCGCATGCGCATCGCGCGCGAGCTGCACGACGAGCTCGCGCAGTGGCTCACCGCGCTCAAGATGGACGTATCGTGGCTGTCTTCGCGCCTGCCGCGCGAGCACCCGCAACTCCTCGACAGGACCGAGAAGATGAAGGGCCTCGTGGACACGACGGTGACCTCGGTGCGTCGCATCGCCGCCGATCTCCGACCGGTCGTGCTGGACGACCTGGGGCTGGTTGCGGCGACGAAAAATCTGCTGCACGAGTTCTCCCAACGCACCGGCGTCATCGTGAGCCACGATGTCGACGCCGCCGCGGCCGGGCTCGGCGAGCCGGCCGCGACGGCGCTCTACCGGATGATGCAGGAGGCGCTCACCAACGTCGCGCGCCACGCGCACGCGACGGAGGTGCGGCTCACGCTGAAGCAGGAGGAAGAGGATCTGGTGCTGAGGATACGCGACAATGGCAGAGGGATCGACGCGGAGGCCGTAGCGCGCAGGAAGTCCTATGGCGTGCTCGGCATCCGGGAGCGGGCGCAGACGCTCGGAGGCCGTGCGCGCGTCCTCCGGCTCGAAGCGGGAGGAACGCTGGTGGAAATCGTGATCCCGTACGCGCGCTATCGCGGGCAGGAGGCGAGACGTGATCAGAGTATTGCTCGCTGACGACCATACTATCGTGAGGGCCGGCTTGAAGGAAATTCTCGCCGATACCGGCGACATCACCGTGGCGGGCGAGGCGATCAACGGGCAGGAGGTGCTGGCGCGGATCCGCGAGCACGACTATGACGTGGCGGTGCTCGACCTCTCGATGCCGGGCAGGAGCGGCATCGAGCTCATCCGGCAGGTCAAGGGCGAAAAGCCCAGACTGCGCATCCTGGTGCTCAGCATGCACAGCGAGGAGCAGTACGCGGTGCGCGCGCTCAAGGCCGGCGCTTCGGGCTACCTCACCAAGGAGAGCGCCGCCGATCAGCTGGTGGCGGCGATCCGCCGCATCGCTGCCGGCGGCGCCTACGTCAGCCCCGAAACCGCGGAGCGGCTCGCGCTCGACGCGAACCGCGCCACCGATGCGCCGCCGCACACGCTGCTCTCGGACCGCGAGTTCCAGGTGTTCCAGCTGCTCGTCAACGGCAGGTCGGTGAGCGAGATCGCCGCGCGGCTCTCGCTCAGCGTCAAGACCGTGAGCACGCACAAGACGCGCATCATGCAGAAGATGAAACTCGCCAACCCTGCGGAACTCATCCGCTACGCCCTGGAGCACAAGCTTCTCGACTAAAGCGGCGGCCATTCAGGGTAGTTCGGTCTCGATCCTGATGCCTGTCGTCTGATCACGCGGCCAGGCAATACGCGGTGCTAGGCCGCCGCTTGTAGGAGGATTCCTACAGCCGTCCGTCCCTTCCTACAGCGATATTCAGCTTCCCGCCGATATTGCGCCGCGTGCGCGGCAGGCATACTGGCGCCCATGAATTACAACGACCTGGCATTCGCCGATATGAAGGTATTCGTGGTGGAGGATTCCGCGATGGTGCGGGAGCGGCTGGTCGAGATGATCAGCGAGATCGAAGGCGTGGACGTCGTCGGCGAGGCGGGCACCTATGACACGGCCGTCACCGGCATCCTTGCCACGCGGCCGGACGTGGCGATACTCGACATCAACCTCTCCCCCGGCAACGGCATCGAGGTGCTGGCGCACGTCAAGCGCAGGCTCCCCGATCTAAGGGGAATCATGCTGACCAACTACGATACGCCCCAGCACGTGAAGGCGAGCGCGGATGCCGGCGCCGAGTACTTTCTCGACAAGTCGGTGGATTTCGAGCGCATCCCCGAGATCCTGGAGCAGATGAAAGGCCCGCGGAGCGCCCCCTGAAGCGCGGAGCCGGAAATTCCCGATCGTCCTTCTCATCATTCGTCGCAGGAGCCCACAATGTTGCAGAGCATTGGATTGACCCAGCCGATCCCGATCAGGCGCGCGCCGAGCCGGGAAAACCGATTCCCGCGTCTGGTCGCGGCGTCCAGGCCCACCGCCGCGTGCGCTTCCTGCTGTCTGCAAGCCGTGTGCCTGCCGTGCGGGCTCGGGAGCACGGATCTCGACCGGTTCGACGAGATCGCCACGCAGAGGCGGAAGGTGGCGCGCGGCGCGTCGCTCTATCGCGGTGGTGATGCGTTCGATACGCTCTACGCGGTGCGCAGCGGCGCCTTCAAGTCCATCGGCGTCTCCCGCCACGGCGACCAGAAGATCACCGGCTTCTACTACCCGGGCGAGATCCTGGGACTGGACGCCATCAGCTCGGGGCGCCACGGCTACAACGCCGTCGCGCTCGAGGACAGCGAAGTCTGCGTCATACCCTTCGCGCAGCTCGAGCGGATGGCGCTCACCGTGCCGGCGCTGCAGCACCAGTTGTTCAAGGTGCTGTCGGGCGACATCTCGCGCGATCAGGGCCTGATGCTGCTCCTGGGCAGCATGACGGCGGAGCAGCGGCTCGCGGCTTTCCTCTTGAGCCTGTCGCGGCGCTACCAACGCCTGGGGTTCGCGGCGTCGAGCTTCGTGCTGCGCATGACGCGCGAAGAGATCGGCAATTACCTCGGACTCACGCTCGAGACCGTGAGCCGGCTCCTCTCGCGCTTCCGGCGCCAGGGCCTGATCGCCACGCGCCAGCGCGAGATCGATCTGAAGGACGTCGCGGGCCTGATGGAAATGGTGGGCCACTGGTAAGGAACCTGTGCGACCGGTTCCGACGTGGAGCGTTATGGCCAACGGTGACGACTGCCTTGAACGTTAAACTTTAGACCTTGAACTTTGAACTCGGAACTCGGAACCAGGTTTACCCGTAGGCGATGCACTTCTCGCACACCGTGCCGCTCACGTCCTTCTTCAGGTGCGCCTCGCGCAGCTTCACGAATTTCTCGGCGTTCCACGCCTGCATGAAGCTCTGCCGCGTGAGGTCGCCCATCGTCCAGTTGGCGTTGGCGTCGAAGCAGCACGCGGAGAGCTTGCCGTCGGCGGTGACGTGTCCTTCGGTGAACGCCGACCAGCACGGCAGCGGGCTGCGCAGCGCGTCGAGCCGGCCCTGGTTGCCGGCCGTCGGGCGGTAGCCAAGCTCCTGCTCCCGCTGGGTCGCGAACGCGCCCATCGAGTACAGCGGCAGCCAGTAGTGCTGGTCCACGTACGGGCGCACCCGCTCCTTGAGCAGCGCTTCCATCATTTCCTGTTGCGCGCCGTCGTACCGGATCGAGGAGGCGTAGAGCCCGGTGCGGTAGCCCTTCTCCCGGCGTATCTCCCACGCCGCCTTGATGTTGTCGAGCGCGCGGTGAAACAGCCTGCGCGACACGCCCATGATCCGCTCAAATTGCGCGTCATCGGACGCGTTCACCGACCACTTGAGCGAATCGAGCCCCGCTTTCATGCACGCTTCCGCGGCCTCGGGAAAGGACATCGAGGCGTTGGAGGTGAGGAACACGTAAGGCATCCCGATTTCCTGCTTGAGGTAGGCGATGCAATCGATGAGCAGCCGCGGGTTCATGAACGACTCGCCGAGGTAGAAGACGCCGATCTCCTCCACGCCCGCCTCGCGCATCTCGCGCGTGATGCGCTTGAACAGCGCGAAATCCATGTCCCATTTGGGCTGCACCTCGCGCGTGCGCAGCGCGCAGAAGCCGCAGCGGTAGTTGCAGCGCGGCGAGACCTCGATTTTCACGCTCTTCGGCGCGGGCAGCACCGCCTTGAGATAGGCCGGCGGGATGCGCGTGATGTTGTCGATGCGCTCGGTGATGGTTGCCATGGTTTCCCCGTTCACGGTGTTTTCGGCACTCGAGGCGGTCAGTCGTACGCGATGCGTTTCCCGCAGGCGCTGCCCGCCACGTCGCCCTTGAGATGGCCGGCAGGCTTCAGCGCGGCAGATCGCAAAAGCGGGCCCAGCGAACCGATGTTGGCCGAGAGTGTGACGCGGTTTGTCAGGTATTTCCTTGATGTACATCAAATCTTTGATTTGGATCAAAGCGCTGGATAGGCTGTTTCCTATCATGGCCGATGTGCCGGCAGCGGCGTGACCGGCATTCGCGGAGCAGCGTTGCGCGGCGTCGCGGTGGGGGAATCATGTGGAAGGATTGCGGTGTGGATGCCATGCCCGAGATGGAAGCGACACTGAAGCGTGACGCGGTCGTCGTGCCGCTTGCCGCCAAGCGCGTCTGCGGCGCGGTCGCCTGCCGCGACTGCGGCGTGTACCGGCTGTGCGCGGCGCTCGGCCTGGAGGAGGACGAGCTGTCGCTGCTTGAGCGCGTGGTCAAAAGAAAGCTGATCTTCAAGCGCGGTGGGCTGCTGTTTCGCGCGCGCGAGCCCGCGCACTACGTGTACGCCATCCGCAGCGGCTCGGTGAAAACCTGTGTCGGGACCGAAGGCGGGCGAGTGCAGATCACGGGGCTGCACTTGCCCGGCGAGCTGCTCGGGCTCGCCGGGTTCGACTCGCGCGAGTACACGTGCGAGGCGCGGGCGCTGGAAACGACCTCGGTGTGCCAGGTGTCGATGCAGCAGCTTGAAGAGGTCGCCGAGCGGCTGCCTGCGATCCATCGCGAGATGCTGTGCATCATGAGCGGCCAGATCCGGCACTACGAGCAACTGCTGCTTCTGCTCGGCAAGCGCAACGCCGAGCGGCGGCTGGCGGCGTTCCTGCTCGGGCTTTCGCAGCGTTTCGCCCTGCACCGCTACTCGCCGACGCAGTTCAACCTCAGCATGTCGCGCAGCGACATCGGCAACTACCTCGGCATCGCGGAGGAAACGGTGTGCCGGGTGTTCACCCGCTTCCAGGAGGAGGGCGTGATCACCACGCGCCGCCGTTACGTCGAGTTGCATGACATCGAGCGGCTGAGAGCGATCGCCCACGACCCCGGCCGCCGCGCGGCCGCCCCCTCCGCTCTTGCGTCGGGCACCTGAGGAGCACGATCCGCACTGGATTCACGGCGCAACGCGCGCCGGTTGACGCGCGTCAACCCTTCCCGACGGCCGGCGACCGCCGGTTTGATCTAAATCAAGCCTGCGCCCGCGCCCGAAACCTAGCATGTCGACGGTCCCGGCCGCGCGCGAATGTTGACGCGGGGCAGGGTTTCCTTGCGTGCCGCCATATCCTGAAGCGGACATCTTGTTCCAGTCATATCCATATCAGAAAGGGTGAGCATGAAGATGCGACTTGCCATCTTGACCGGCGCTTTGTGCGTTGCGACCAGCGCGATGGCCGAGAAGGGCGACTGGCTGGTGCGGCTGCGCGCGATCGACATCAGGCCCGAGGCAAGCTCGGGCCCGGTGCCGGGAGTCGACGTTGACAACAAGTGGGCGCCGGAGGTTGACATCAGCTACTTCGTCACCCGCAACATCGCGCTCGAGTTGATCCTTACTTATCCGCAGAAGCACGACGTAACGTTGAACGGCGCCAACATCGGCAGCGTCAAGCATCTGCCGCCGACTCTCACGTTGCAGTACCACTTCGCTCCAGAGGCCGCGTTCCGGCCGTATATCGGCGCCGGCATCAATTACACGCGCTTTTCCAGTGTAAATCTCAATGTGCCGCCGCGCCTCGACACCGAGAACTCGAGCGCGGGCTGGGCGCTGCAAGCGGGCTTCGACGTCCCCATCGCAAAGAACATGGTGTTCAATGTCGACGTGAAGAAGATCAGGATCGAGACCGACCTCTTCACGCCAGTCGGCTACCTTACGACGCTCAAGATCGATCCACTGATCGTGGGCGTCGGATTGGGATGGAAATTCTGATCGACGCGCGCGCGTGCGGCGTCGCGTTTGAGCCGGATCAAATGCGACCCACGCACCCGACACTCTGATTCGTGCAGCGTAGAACACGAAGGAGGTAACGTATGACGCAAGCGGTGACTCATCACCCGGAGCACGAAACAAGCCCGTGGCCGCTGCTG
>JACPEF010000140.1 GCA_016183675.1 Betaproteobacteria bacterium | reverse complement strand
CACTTTGTCGCAAATCCTCGTCAGGTGTCCAACCTGACTGCGGTTTGCTTCGCGTCTGGCGCCAATTTCGGCACTTTTGTGATGCGAAGGACATTGGCTGGGCGACCGATCTATCAACGAACTAGCGACTCGGGACTCTAGGGTGCAGGCCTATGAAATCCTACTGGTTTAAGAGCTCATCGAGCGGCACCGCGGTCGAATTGCGCGACGTTCCCGTGCCGCAGCCCAAGGCGGGCGAGATCGTGGTGCGCGTCGCGTAGCCGAGTTGCCGAATAAACCGGGCGCGTTGACAGGAGCGCGCCGCCGTCTTAGCTTGTAGCGGCGGGCTACGAGCCGGAGAATCTCGTGGCTTACATCAACTCACCGAAGCGCCGGTTCGACCTGTCGGCGCCGTGACCATTCCGCGTCGGTGGCTCGCATCATCAGTCGCGAGCCGGTTGAGGAGGAGGCAATGCCGATCACGCTGCGAAAACTCTCCCACGCGCTGGGCGCTGAGGTGTGCGACGCCGATGTCTCGAAGCCCATGAGCGAGCAGCGCTTCGGCGAGATTTACCGGGCTTTTCTCGATCACAACATCCTGCTTTTCCGGAACCAGGACATCACCCGGGAACAGCACATCGAGTTCAGCCGGCGGTTCGGGGAGCTCGACCGGCACGACGCCCTGCCTCGCGACCGGCACCCCGACCACCCGGAAATCCTGCTGGTCACCAACGAGCCCAAGCCCGGCGGCCAGCCCGCCGACACGAAGTACACCGGCAGGCAATGGCACTCCGACATGTCGTTCACCCTGGTGCCGTCGCTCGGTTCCCTGCTTCGCTGCGTCTCGATTCCCGACGTGGGCGGCGACACGATGTTCACGAACATGTACCTGGCCTACGAAAGCCTTTCCGACGGGATGAAGAAACTCATCGCGGAGCTTCACGGCATTCATTTTTCCGGGACCCGGAAGATCGTGGACCTTTCGAAGGAGCGCGAGGAGGAGCAGAAGCGGATCACGCCCCCGGTCGCGCAGCCCGTGGTGCGGGTGCACCCCGAGACCGGCAGGAAAGCCCTTTACATCGGCGAGAAGGTCAAGCGCTTCGACGGCATGACCGAGGACGAGAGCCGGCCGCTCATCGCATTCCTCTGCCGGCACGCGACGCGCCCGGAGTTCATTTACCGGCACCAGTGGAGAAAGAACGACATCGTGGCCTGGGACAACCGCTGCACGATGCACATGGCGCTCGGGGACTTTGACGAGACCCAGCGCCGGCACATGGAACGCACGACGGTCCTTGGCACGCCGTCCGGCTACGTCGTGGCTTAGAGGCTCTTAGGTGCGAAAATCTTATCGTGGCGGTCCATTTCAAAGGGGGCGGCCCCGGGTTGATTGCAGCCGTCAGCGGTGAGGTTGGAGTCACTTTCACGAATATCGCAGAGACATCCGTCCTTGTGAAAGCCGGAATGCTGGCGCCCAAAGGCACGCCCCAGGCGATCGTTGCGTTGCTGAACGAGAAGCTCAAGGCGACCATGACTTCCCGGGATCAGTCGAAGCGATTCGAGGAAAGGGGCATGCGCGCCGATTGACGCCGGCGAACGCCGATCCGCTCACTTTTTACCCAGCACGCACACCAAGGGGGCAAGCAATGTCAGGAAACAAGCCGGCAACGCCGCTGAAGATGGTGCCCAGGAACGCGTTGAAGCGGGACGTCACCTTGCAAACGATCAAGACGATGGCGGAGCGCGTCAAGAACTGGGGGAAATGGGGCCCCGAGGACGAGCTCGGCACCTTGAACTACGTCACCCCCGCGGACCTCGTCAAAGCCGGCTCCCTGGTCAGGAAGGGAAAAGCCATTTCCCTCGGGCTCGACTTCAATCAATCCGGTCCGCAGCGGGGGTGGGGCGGGCGCTTCAATCCCATCCACACGATGCTCGCGACCGGCACCGATGCGGTGGCGGGGGCGCAGGAATCCATGCAGATCCGCTACGCCGACGACATGGTCACCATGCCGCTGCAGTGCGGGACGCAGTGGGACGCGCTCGGCCACATCTTCTACGGGGACAAGATGTGGAACGGGTACGATGCCCGGCTCGTGGATGCCGGCGGCGCCAGGAAGAACGGCATCGAGAAGACGCGCGACCGGATGATCGGACGCGGGGTGTTGCTCGACGTCGCGCGGTTCAAGGGCGGGGACTACCTCGAGGACGGATACGGCATCGGCAACGACGATCTCGACGGCTGCGCAAGAGCGCAGGGCGTGGAGGTCCAGCGCGGCGATTTCGTGATCGTGCGCACCGGCCAGATGGAGAACTGCCTCGCGCGCGGCGATTGGGGCGGGTACGCCGCGGGCGACGCGCCCGGGCTGCGCTTCCAGACCGCCGAGTGGATCCACGGGAAGCAGATCGCGGCGATCTGCTGCGACACATGGGGCTGCGAAGTGCGGCCGAACGAGAGCGAGGAGGCCTTCCAGCCCTGGCATTGGGTCGTGATTCCCATGATGGGCATCACCATGGGCGAGATCTTCTACTTGAAGGACCTCGCCCAAGACTGCGCGAAGGACAAGGTGTACGAATTCCTCTTCTGCGCGCCACCGCTGCCGATCACCGGCGCGGTCGGCTCGCCGATCAATCCGATGGCGATAAAGTGATGCATCGCCATCGGGAGTGACGCAGTGATGCAGTGACGCAGTGACGTACACCGACACCGGCGCATTTTTCCGTCACCTCGTCACCTCGTCACCTCGTCACAATAGTCGACTTATCGAGGAGTAAGCATCGTGGCAGCCCCTGCCAGGAAAGTGCTCACCGCCTGCGCCGTCAGCGGCTCGCCGCGCCCGCGGCTGATGGTTTTGGCGCGAGCGCTTTCGCCGTGAGAGATCCTCAGAGCCTGAGGCCGCCGGGCAGCGGGCGGAAAATGACCGGCATGATCCCGGTTTCCGTCACGCGCCCGTCCGGCTCTTTCCGGAACAGGATCAGTGCCTGAGCGCCGCCGGCAGGTCCGACCGGGGCGATGAGACGCCCGCCCGGTTTGAGCTGGTCGAGGAGCGCGGAGCTCACGTCGGGGATCGCCATGCGGACGAGGATGGCGTCGTAAGGGGCGCCCGGGCGCCAACCGTAGTAGCCGTCGGCGACGTTGACCTCGATGCTGCGGTAGCCGAGCCGCTCGAGCGTTCGCTTCGCGGCCTGAGCCACCTCAGCGTGGAACTCGACGCTGAAGACCGCCGGTGTCATCTCCGCGAGGATCGCGGTGTGGTAGCCGCCGCCGATCCCGACTTCGAGCACCTTCTCCCCGTGCTTGATCGCGAGCAGATCGGTCATCACCGCGACGAGCGAGGGCTGCGAGATCGTCGCATCGGGACCGACGGGGAGCGGCCGGTCGAGATAGGCATACGGGCGAAGCTCCGGCGGCGCGAACTCGTGGCGCGGCACCTTGCCCATGGCCGCGATCACGCGCGGGTCGATCGCCGGCCCGCCGGTGAGCTCGCGCGCGCGGTTCACGCCCTTCTTGATCCCGTCGGCGAGGAGTCGGCGCATCTCCGCGAACTCGGACGGCTCCTGGGCGAGCGCCCCGGAGACCACCGCC
Source organism: Betaproteobacteria bacterium (assembly GCA_016183675.1). Taxonomy (GTDB): domain Bacteria; phylum Pseudomonadota; class Gammaproteobacteria; order Burkholderiales; family SG8-41; genus SG8-41. The sequence goes on along the minus strand of JACPEF010000140.1, from coordinate 4,026 downwards.
AGCGCAAGGGCGGCAACGAGGGATCGGAACGGGAACGCCATAACGGTCGCGCCTTCCGGCTCACTACTCCAGCTTCACGCCGGCGCTCTGGATGATCTTTGCGAACTTTTCGACTCTCGGATACAGGGTGCGGTTCACCGCCATGGACGCCGTGGACAGCAGCAGCGTGGTGCCGTCCGGGGGGCTCTTGACCACCAGCTCTGCGCCGATGTTGCCGCTCGCTCCGGGGCGATTGTCCACCACCGCGATTTGCCCGAGGGACTCGTGAAGGCGCTGGCCAAGCAGGCGCGCAAGGACGTCGGTGCCGCCGCCCGCGGAGAAGGGCACGATGATTCGGATCGGACGGCCGGGATAGTCCTGCGCGACGGCTTCCATCGCCGCCCACAACAACAGACCCGCGGCCGCTGCGGCCGCCGCGTTCCGGATATTCCTCGTCATGCGTACCTCCTTGTCCAGTGCCGCACCAGCTTCCGCCTGCTCTGCTATCCAGTCAAGCGGGCCCCGTGGGGGATGGGGGTGGAGGGATAAAGGAGGAAGGCAGAAGGCAGAAAAGATGAGGGATGAAGGATGAGAAAAGATCGACGTGAGGGCGTCAGGGCGCGAGCGCGCGAGCTCACGAATCCCGTTCCAATGATTTCTAACGAGTACTCGGTCGAGGATCCACACGCACGTCTTGGACGTGGGCATTGGAACGGGACGAATCACGGCTCACGCTTCACCAGGCAGGCGGAGAGGAGTAAGCTTGCCTCAAAACAAAAATGACCCCGACCCCATTGAGTTCCCGTAACGCCGGCCCGTACGACTACGTGATCGTTGGCGCGGGCACAGCCGGCTGCGTGCTCGCGAACCGCCTCTCCGCCGACCCGGATGTCTCGGTGCTGCTCATCGAGGCGGGCGGGCGCGACGACTGGATCTGGATCCACATCCCGGTCGGCTACCTCTACTGCATCGGCAATCCGCGCACCGACTGGTGCTACCGGACCGAGCCCGATCCGGGGTTGAACGGCCGCTCCATCCTCTATCCGCGGGGCAGGGTGCTCGGCGGCTCCTCCTCGATCAACGCCATGCTCTACCTGCGCGGCCAGGCGCGCGACTACGACGGGTGGGCGCGCCTCACCGGCGAGGAGGGCTGGGCGTGGCGCAACGTGCTGCCGGTCTTCATGAAAACCGAGGATCACTGGCGCGGCGCGGACGAGAAGCACGGCGAAGGCGGCGAGTGGCGCGTCGAGCCGACGCGCCTGCGGTGGGAGATCATCGAGGCTTTCCGCGACGCCGCGCTCGAGGCGGGCATCGCCTGGACCGAGGACTTCAACCGCGGCGACAACAGCGGGGTGTCGCGCTTTGAAGTGAACCAGCGCCGCGGCGTGCGCTGGAGCGCAGCGAAGGCGTTCCTCAGGCCCGCGATGAAGCGGCCCAATCTCACCGTGCTGACCGGCGCGCTGGTGAAGAAGCTCCGGCTTGAAGGCAGACGCGTCCTGGGCGTGGAGTTCTTTCAGGGCGGCGGTGAGGTGTTCGCCGGGGCGCAGCGCGAGACGATCCTCTCCGCGGGCTCGATCGGGAGTCCCCAGGTCCTCCAGCTCTCCGGCATCGGGCCAGGGGCGCTCCTGCAGCGGCACGGCGTCCCCGTCGCGCACGATCTGCCCGGCGTCGGCGAAAACCTGCAGGACCATCTGCAGCTCCGCATGGCGTTCAAGGTGAAGAACGCGCTGACGCTCAACACCATGCTGAGTTCCTGGTGGACCAAGGCGCGGATCGGGCTCGAGTACGCGCTCTTCCGCGCCGGGCCCATGACCATGGCGCCCTCGCAGATGGGCGCGTTCGTGAGGTCCGATCCATCGCAACCCACGCCCGACCTCGAATACCACGTGCAGCCGATCTCGCTCGACAAGTTCGGCGACCCGCCGCACGCGTTTCCGGCGTTCACCGCGAGCCCCTGCAACCTGCGGCCGACTTCGCGCGGGCACGTGCGCATCGCTTCGCCCGACCCGCGCGCCTATCCGGCGATCCAGTGTAACTACCTCTCCACGCCCGAGGACCGGAAGGTCGCCGCCGCGGCGCTGCGCCTGACGCGCCGCATCGTCACCGGCACGCAGGCGATGAAGAAATACGAGCCCGAGGAATTCACGCCCGGGCCGGCGTTCCAATCGGAGGAGGAGCTGGTGAAAGCCGCCGGCAACATCGGCACCACCATCTTCCATCCCGTCGGCACCTGCAAGATGGGGCGCGCGGACGATGCCTCGGCGGTGGTGGACCCGAAGCTCCGCGTGCGCGGCGTCGAGCGCCTGCGCGTGATCGATGCGTCGATCATGCCGACGATCACTTCGGGCAACACCAACTCGCGCGTGATAGCCAAGACCCTTGTGCCTTGTGATTTCTGCCTTAGCTTGTCCTCCCTCATCCCTCGGTCGTCGTGCTCTCTGGGACGATGTGCGGTAGTGCGGTGGTAAATAGGGTCTTAGTGAAGTAACCCCTATGTTGACGTTTACAGAGCCAAACCTAAGCGCAGTATTAACAACGATCGGATTAGCTTTGGATATCGTCGGTGTATGGATATTGGCGACAGACCTGCTCAAGCAATTTAAGGGGGCACGTTATGAGCATGAGCGTGATTGGTCGGTATATGGAATTCCTAAAACTGTTGATGGTGCTCCTCCTGCTGAAACGACAGAGCATCAGCAATATCAGGCTGAACTTCTGCGATTCCGGAAACGTGGTCTTTACTTGATTATTGTGGGTTTTGCGTTTCAATTAGCCGGCGTCTGGATCAAAGGTTGGTTGTAATCTATGGTCCGTGTCATCGCAAGCCCGCTGCGCGCGGGTTTTTTTATCGGCATGGACGTTTGGCGCGGGGGAGGGGTAAGCTTTTCTTAATACAAGAATGACTCCGACCTCATTTGGTTGCAGGAAGAAAGATGTTGATGACTTCTTGCATCAGAGCCTGGGGCGCACACGGAGCACGGGAAGCGGTTGCGGCGCCGTGTGGCTCGTGTGCGGTTGCGGCGCGACGACCCTGGCGAGATCGCTAATTTCCTTGAGGGCCTCCACCGCCTTCTTCAGCTGGATGTCGTCAGGGAACGGATAATGATCTTTGTTCCGCGCGGTTCCCTCGACGAGCTGGCCCTTGTGGCCGGGATCACCTGGCCGTTGCTTTTCCAGCGCCGTCTGCAGGCTGGGGATGGTTTCCTCCAGGATAGCGATGAGGGAACGCAGCCGGACCCAGCGATGGTTTTCCCATCCCATGGAGATGTGGCCGCGCGCCGTAGGAAGCTCGTTCACGAATCGGTTGACGATCTCTTCCGCCGCTGCCACGCCCAGCTTGCTCAGTTCGTCGATTCTCGGCTTCGGCATGTCGAGGTTCATGCCACCCTCGTCCTTGTTAAGACGGATCCGCACGATGCGGTCCCGATAGCCGGGAATCCGGGACAGCGTGTTGTCATTCCAGTTCATCATCGATTCGATGATCGCGTCGAAGAAGCCTGTCAGGCGCCGGAAGCCTGTCTCGTCGTCGAAGCGGTGCCAGAAGTCACCGCGTCCTTCGGTGTTGGAGTGCGGTATGTAGATCCGGCTTAGATAGCCTTTGGGGAAACCTTCGAGCTTTACCCCGAACGTTGGCCAGAGCGGCAGCAGGGCGTCGAACAGGTGCACCGGGAAATTCGACGAAATGCCGCCGTCGGAGAACCAGCATCGCCTGAATACCCGCTCAGGGCGGGGTGCCTCGTAATCGATTGCCCATAATGGCACGGCGCTGATCAGGAGCGGAAAACTTAGGCTCAAACGGGCAGCGAACACCACTGGAAAGTCTTCGGGCGCCGGCACCTGGAAGAGCCCGGGCGGGAGCGCAGCCGGATCGGATTCGCCGCGCGGCTCGTACTTCGCCTGTTTCGCCACCATCCAATCGACGACCTCCTGTGGAAGATAGTCCCGCAACTCGTCATCCCGGAAAAACAACCTCGCGTCTGGATCGTCAAACGGCAAGGAGTACGGGCGGCCATGCGTGACGTTGGTCGTCACCATCTGCAATGTAAT
>JACPEF010000139.1 GCA_016183675.1 Betaproteobacteria bacterium | reverse complement strand
GTCAAGAACCGGAACTCTTCACCGCAGAGCCGCCAAGGCCTGTCCTGAGCGAGTCGAAGGGACGCCAAGAACGCCAAGGAAAGCGAAGAGCAGAATTAAACCCAAAATGCGCGAGTTGAACGGCGCTCAGGCGTCCGTTCGAGCTCGCGCAATCAAAGCGGCGCGGGAGCGTCCGCTTTGATCGTGGTTGGGCACGAAGAAGACCAGCAGATTGGCGGAGATGATGGTGCCCGCAAGGTAGTAGAACGCGGTGTAGAGGTCGGACGCGTCGGCGATCATTCCGAAGAGGGCGGGCGCGATGCTCGCTCCGATCGCCTGGATGCCGAACTGCAGCCCCACGCTGGTGCCGGCGAGGTTCTTCGGCGCCGACTCCACGGCCCACGCCTGCAGCACCGGGCGCATGGCGTAGAGGAAGAAGCCGACGAGCGCGATGAACAGCACGAACGCGGCGCTCTTGCCGGCGGCCGCCATGCCCGCGATCATTACGCCCGTCAGCAGCATGCTCGAAGTCACCACGCGCTTGCGGCCCATCTTGTCGGAAAGATGCCCGCCGATCGGGCTCGCGGCCAGGCCCGCGACCTGCATCATCGTCAGGCAGATGCCGACGGCGAACGGGGAGAACTCGAGCTCGTAGGCGAGGTAGACCGGCAGGAACGTCAGGAGCCCGACCTGCGTCATGGTGCGGAATGCGGAGCTCACCGAAACCAGCACCAGGGCCTTGTTTCTCAGCAGCCCGGCGCAGTCGCGCAGGTAATCCTTCACGCCGTACGCTTTCCCGCCGGCGTTGATCGCGCCGTCGTCCTTGTGCGCGGCCATCGTGAACGCGCCCAGCATGACCAGGATCAGCACCGCCATCACGATCCCGGGCACGACGTTGATCACCACCACCGCACGCCAGCTGAACCAGGCGAGCAGCGCGCCGACCACCAGCGGAGCGATCGCCTCGCCCACATTGCCGCCCATCCCGTGGAAGGAGATGACGAGCCCCTTGCGCTCGGGATAACGGTAGGCGAGCGTGGGGATCGCCGCGGGGTGCCAGAGGTTGTTGCCGATGCCGACCAGCGTCACGCACACGAGCAGCATCCAGAAGTTGTGCGTGAGACTCATCAGCGCGTACGGAAAGCCGACCCAGAAAAGCGAGGTCGCCATCAGGTAGCCCTTCTTGCCGACCATGTCCACCACCATGCCGCCCGGGAGGTTGGAAATCGCGCCCGCGAGATGCTGGACGGTCATGATGAGCCCGATCTCGGTGTAGGAAAGCCCGAGCTCCCTGCCGATCAGCGGCAGCAGGAGGTAGAAGGTCGCGGTGTACCAGTGGGTGAGACCGTGGCCGGCGGAGATCAGCCACACGTCCTTGAAGGAGCGCGGCGCGGCGGCGTCAACGGCGGCGGTGTTCACAATGCGGGCTTGGCTATTTTCAGTGCGCCCGAATCATAGCACCCGCGGTTCGCGCGCTCCAGCCGCGGCGTATAATTTCGGGCGTTCCACGATAAGAACTTTTACGCGATCTCGCTCGATGCGAACCGACCTCGAACGCTTTTTCAATCCGAGTGCGATCGCCGTCATCGGCGCCTCGCAGGACCTCGCCACCATCAGCGGCCAGCCGCTGAAATTCCTGAAGAGCCACGGCTACAAGGGCAAGCTCTACCCGGTGAATCCGCGCTACCCGGAGGTGATGGGATACCAGTGCTATCCCTCGCTCGCCGAGCTGCCGGAAGCCCCGGACCTTGCGCTGATCCTGGTGAACGCCTCCCGCGTCGCGGACGTGCTGCGCCAGTGCGGCGCGAAGGGCGTGCCCTACGTCATCATCTTCAGCTCCGGCTTCTCCGAGATGGGCGGCGAGGGGGTGAAGCTGCAGGAAGAGCTGATCGCGATCGCGAGCGAGCACGACATCGGCGTCGTCGGCCCCAACTGCCAGGGCATGATGAACCTCGCCGACAGCGTGTACGCCGGATTCGGCTCGGTGTTCAATTCCGCTTACGAGCCCGGGCCGGTCAGCATGGTGTCGCAGTCGGGCGGCTTTGGCTTCTCGGTGATGAGCCTCTCCTCCACGGACGGCGGGCTCCCGTTCCGGCAGGTGGTGACCACCGGCAACGAGATCGGGGTCTCCACGCTCGACTTCATCGACTACTTCATCCGCGATCCCCGGACCGAGATCGTCGTCGGCTACATCGAGGGGCTGAAGGACGCGCGACGCCTGCTCGAGGTAGGCGAGAAGGCGCTCGCGGCGAAGAAGCCCATCCTCATGTGGAAAGTCGGCAATACCGAGCTGGGACAGCAGGCGGCGCGCTCGCACACCGCGAACCTGGGCGGGGCGATGGCGCTATACAAGGCGGCGTTCAAGCAAGCCGGCATCCTCCAGGTGGAGGACATCCAGGACGTGGTGGACTACGGCCGCGCCTTCCGCTGCGGGAGGCTGCCGCGCGGCAACCGGCTCGCGATCATCACCATCACGGGCGGCGGGGGTATCCTCATGACCGATGAGTGCATCGCCCGCGGCATGGAAATTCCCCGGCTCGCGCCGCAGACGGTGGAGAAGCTTCGCGGCTTCGTGCCGAGCTTCGGCTCGCTGCTCAACCCGGTGGACGTCACCGCCGCCATCTTCAACAACACCGAGCTCATCAACCAGACGCTGCAGGCGATCATCGACGACCCCAGCGTGGATTGCGTGGCGATGATCAACGCCTCGCTCCAGGGAGAGCTCGCGGCCCTTGTCGCGACCCAGATCGTCGCAGTCGCAAAAAACACCGACAAGCCGATCCTGCTTGCCTGGAGCGCGCGCGACGTCGTCGCGCAGGAAGCCTACGGGATGCTCGACGCGGCGCGCATTCCGCACTACAAATCGCCGGTGCGCTGCGGTCGCGCGCTCGCTGCGCTGTCCTGGTATGCCGAAGCGCTCCGGCGCAACGGGCGGACCCGCGCTGAGGCGCCGCTGACGCTGTCGAGCTCGACCGCACGCCGGGCAGTCGCGTCGGCGACGGGAGACGTAAGCGAGTACTCGGCGAAGCGCATCCTCGCCGCGTACGGCATCCCCGTCACGCGGGAGGAGCCGGCGACCAGCCGCGAGCAGGCGCTCGCGGCGGCGCGGCGAATCGGCTACCCCGTCGCGCTCAAGGTCCAGTCTCCCGACATCCCGCACAAGACCGAGGCGCGCGCGGTGCGGCTCGGGATCGCGTCCGACGCGGAGCTCGCGGCGGGGTATGATGAAGTGATCGCGAACGCGCGCGCGTACAAGGCGAGCGCCCGGCTCGAGGGCGTGCTGGTGCAGGAGATGGCGGGCGAGGGAGTGGAAGCGAGCCTCGGCGCGGTCAACGATCCGCTGTTCGGGCCGGCGGTGATGTTCGGGCTGGGCGGCATCTTCGCGGAGGTGCTGAAAGACGTGTCGTTCCGTCTCGCGCCGCTGACGCCTTCCAGCGCGCGCGGGATGATCGAGGAGATCAAGGGCTATCCGGTGCTCGCCGGGGCGCGCGGGCGCGCGCCGGCGGACGTGGATGCGCTCGCCGATGCGCTTGTAAGACTCTCCGCGGCCGCGGTCGATCTCGAGGACTGCTTCGCGGAGCTCGACGTGAACCCGTTGTTCGTGTTCGAGAAGGGGCGCGGCGTCAAGGCCGCCGACGCGCTCATCAAGCCCAAAACCCGTGACGAAGTGACGCAGTGACGAAGTGACGCAGTGACGAGGTGACGCAGTAACGAGGTGATGCAGTGACATTGTGACGATCGATGGGGGCGAATCTGAGTGACATGATTATGGTCGCGAAGGCTCTTTCGGCTTTTCGTCACTTCGTCACTTCGTCACCTCGTCACTTCTTCATGGGTTGATTGGCCCATATGCAACTGTCTCCCGAAGTCCGCCGCCTGTGCGAGGAAGTGCGGCGCTTCATCGAGAAGGAGGTCGAGCCGCGCTCGCGCTGGATCGAGGAGCACGACGCGATCCCCGAGGAGCTCGTGCGCATGGCGCGCGAGCTGGGGCTCTTCGGCCTCACCGTTCCCGAGGAATACGGCGGCGTCGGGCTCGATCTCGCGGGCAAGTGCGCGATCGAGGAGGAGTTCGGCAGGACCAACTACGGCTTCGCCACCTTCATCGGCAACCACACGGGCATCGCCACCACCGGCATCGTGGCGCTCGGCACCGAAGCGCAGAAGCGCAAGTACCTGCCGCGCATGGCGAGCGGAGAGTGGATCGGCTGCTTCGCGCTCACCGAGCCGCAGGCGGGATCCGATCCTGCGGCGCTGCGCACCGCGGCGGTGAGGAAGGGCGAGCGCTACGTGCTGAATGGGGAGAAGATCTACATCACGAACGCCGGCGTCGCGCAGGTGTTCACGGTGATGGCGGTCACCGACAAGTCGAAGGGCATCAAGGGCATCTCCGCCTTCATCGTCGAGCGTGGCTTTCCGGGCCTCAAGGTCGGCCTCAACGAGCTCAAGATGGGCATGCACGGGGTGACCACTGCGCCGGTCGTGCTCGACGGCTGCGAAGTGCCCGCGGAAAACCTCCTGGGGGCGGAAGGCATGGGCTACGTGCAGGCGCTGAAGACGCTCACTTACGGGCGCGTGACGATCGCGGCGCGCTGCGTGGGCATGATGGACAAGCTGATTGCGCGCTCGGCCGATTACATGAAGGCGCGCACGCAGGGCGGCCGGAAG
>JACPEF010000135.1 GCA_016183675.1 Betaproteobacteria bacterium | reverse complement strand
CGAGCCCGCCGCGGATGAAGCCCAACAGGCTGTTCGCCAGGTTCACCAGGCGCTGGGATATGCCGGAGGTCTCCATGAGCCCCCCGGCCAGGATGAAGAGCGGTATCGCGAGGAGCGGGAAGCTCGAGGACCCGGAGAACAGACTCAGGGGGACAATGCTGAGCGACGCGCTGCCCGTCCAGAGGATGGCAACGATGGTCGCGATCGAGAGCGCGAACCCGATGGGAACGTTGATGACGGTGAGGAGAACAATTACTCCGAGGATGAGCCACTCCACGTTCCGCGGGCCTCCTGTGCATTCGGCCGTCGGGACAAAATGCCGGCGAGCCGCGTGAGACTGATCAGGAGCATGAGGCCCCCGGTGATGGGCATCACGCTGGTTACCCAAGCCACTTTCACCCAGGGGAGAGAAATGGCGGTCTCGTCGCCCATCCTCTCCGTGAGGATCCAGCCGTAGTAGAAGAGCACGAACTGGAAGCCGAGGACGGCGGCCTCGCCCACGAAGTCCACGACGCGGCGTGTCCGTGGAGCCAGCTTGTCCACGACCAGCTCGAACCCGATGTGGCGCTGGTGGTAAGCCGCCACCACGGTGCCGAAGAAGGTCAGCCAGACGAGCATGTAGGAGGCGAACTCGTCATACCAGACGAGCGACGCATTGAGGACGTAGCGGAAGAACACCCCGAGGCAGACCACGACCGCCAGCCCCGCGAGAAGGCAGACGGCCCACCACTCGATGAGGGCGATGAGCCGCCCGAGCAACCTACTGATCATTTCGAAGCCGGATGCCGCATCCGGGCTCGCTGGACGCCCCCCTCGCCCCTCGGGAGAGGGGATGGGGGTGAGGGATCGAGCGACGTAACAAGGTTACATAAAGCTCGATGGCCATCAGCGAAGCGACTGGATGATCTTGACCAGTTCCGCGCCGCCGGCCACCTGCTTGCCGAACTCCTCATACACGGCGCCCGACGCCTTGATGAATGCCTCCTTGTCCGGCTCGTTGACGCGCATCGGCGGCGCGATCTTCGAGATGAGCTCCTTGTCCAGCCGCTCGCCCTCGGAGCGGGCGAAATCCCCCGTCGCCCAGGCAATCTTCGCGATCGTGGCCTGAACGTCCTTGGGGAGCTTGCGCCAGAAATCCTCGTTCACGATGAGGTAGGCGGGGGTGTAGACGTGGCCCGTCAGCGAGAGGTACTTCTGGACTTCATGGAATTTGGCCGACCAGATCTGCGGGAACGGATTCTCCTGACCGTCCATGACGCCCTGCTGCAGGGCCGAGTACACCTCGGAGAAGGGCATCGGCGAGGGATTGGCGCCGTAGGCCTGGAACATCTTCACGCGCCAGACTCCGCCCGGCACGCGCAGCTTGATGTCGTTCAGGTCACCGGGATACTTGATCGGCCGCCGGTTGTTGGTGATGTGGCGAAAGCCGTTCTCCCAGACGCCCAGCAGCCGGATGCCCCTGGCCGGCAGGGGATCGAAAAGCGCTTTCTGAACCCGCTTGTCCTCGGCCACCTTCTTCATGTGAGCGCGGTTGACGATGAGGTACGGCATCTCGAAGACGCCGTAGCGCTGATCCACAGTGCTCATGATGGTGGAAGGGGCGTGCATCTCCGGGGCCGCAACCCGGATACCCTTGATCATCGCCTCATCGGTACCGAGCTGGCTCGAGTGGAAGACCTTCACCTCCACCCGGCCCTTCAGCGCTTCGTTCACGTCTTTGGCGAACTTGTTGCTCATGATGTCGAAGATCGAGCCCGGGAAGCCGACGTGGCCGAGCCGGATGGTAACTGGCTGCTGGGCCCCGGCCGCAACGGGCCAGAGCCCGAGGGTCAGGAAGGTGATGCTGAGGATCACGGACAGTTTCGCGAGTTTCATGGTCTCCTCCTATGAGGTTGATACTTCATCGTTATCATGGCGCCCCGTCGGGGCGGGGGCGGACGGTTAACTTAGCCTGATCGCTGCGTCTTCACAAGGGCTGGCGCAATTCCCGGATTGCGGGAGCAGCGGCCGTTACTTCCCGACCTGCGCCCTCTTCCATTCGATGCGCAGCGCCTCGCATTCCCGCTGCAGCACGCCGGTGATGACCTCGAGCTTGCGGCCGGTGAACTCCTGGATCGACTCGATCGTGTAGCGGCCGATATCGGTGCGTCCGATGCCGGCGTAGCGCCCGCCCAGCACCAGGCGCCCGATCTTCGCTTCCTGCATGCACCAGAAGCACATCGGGCAGGGCTCGAGCGTGGAGTAGAGCGTGCTGCCCGAGAGGTCGACCGTCTGGAACCGGCTACAGGCCTGACGAATCGCCGCGACCTCGGCATGCCCGCTCGGGTCGTGGTCCGTGAACATCGTGTTCTGGCCCACTCCGATGATTTGGTCGTCGCGCACGATGATCGAGGCGACCGGGCGGTTGCCCCTGCGGGCAGCCTCGCCTGCCTGCTCCAGCGCAAGCTGCATGTAGTGAACGTGGTCCATTGAGTGACGAGTGACGGGTGAGTTGAGCCTAGAGACCGTAAGTCGTGAGATCGTGAGATCGAGAATACGTGAAATCGGGGGTTCGGGAGATCGTGAGAGGGTCCTGGTTCGCGCTCACGCCCTCCCGCCCTAACGCCCTCACGGAAGTTATCCCTCTCCCGCCCTCATCCCTCTGCTCACTGCGGCGGTATGTTGGCGGTGCGCACTACCTTGGCCCACTTCCCGGTCTCGGATCTGAGGTAGGCCAAGTATTGTGTGGAAGTGGACGGTATCGGGTCGATGCCCTGGGACAGCATCGTCTGCCGCGTCTGCGGCGAGTTCAGGACGCCGACCGTCGTCTGGTTGAGCTTCTCGACGACAGCGCGCGGCGTGCGGGCCGGCGCGAGCATCCCGTACCAGGTGCTGTACTGGTAGCCGGGGACGCCCGACTCGGCGACGGTGGGCACCTCGGGCAGGGTGCCGGCGCGCTTCGCGCTCGTAACGGCAAACGCGCGCAGCCGCTCCGCCTTGACGTGCGGCAGCGCCGAGGCGAAGGTCGACAGGAACACCGAGATCTGGTTGCCCAGCAGCGCGGTGAGCGCGGGCCCGGTGCCTTTGTACGGCACGTGCACGAGCTCGATTTTCAGCGTCATCATCAGGAGCTCCATTGCGAGGTGCGTGCCCGAGCCGACTCCGGCGGAGGCGTAGGTGAGCTTCCCGGGCTGGGAGCGCGCGAGCGCCGCGAAGTCGTGGAACGTCTTCGCGCGCAGGGAGGGATGGGCGACGACGATGTTGGGCTGGTCCGTCACGAGCGAGATCGGGAGGAAGTCGCGCAGCGTGTCGTAGGGGAGCTTCTTGTAGAGCGCGGGGTTGAAGGCCATGCTGATGTTGCCGAGGAGCAGCGTGTAGCCGTCGGGCGCGGCCTTCGCGACGATCTCCGTGCCGACGATGCTGCCCGCGCCCGGGCGGTTGTCCACCACGACCGTCTGGCCGAGCGCCTGACTGAGCGGGTCCGCGACGATGCGCGCGCTGATGTCGCTGCCCCCGCCGGGCGCGAACGGGACGACGAGACGGACCGGTCTCGTGGGATAACTCTGTGCGGTAACACACACCGGGAGCGCAGCGAGCAACAGCCCCCACAACAAGCCAAGGGTCAAACGGCCCATCGTTTCCTCCTCGATATCGGTTTGTAAGAACCCGGCGCTCTTGGCTGCCGATCCATCAAGCCATACCAATCGGCTCCGGCAGCACGGCTGCAAAATCGTTCGGGCGGCTGCGGAGCATGTCCGTCAGTTCCTTCTGCAGCTTCGCGTAGTCCGGGTTGCCGAAGAGATTGTCCATCTCGTCCGGATCGCTCTTCAGGTCGTACATTTCGCCGGCGCCGGATGAAAGCTCGAGCGTGAGCTTGGCGTTCCTGGTGCGCACGCACCTCAGGTCGAGCGCAACCCCGCTCCGCGACGGATGCAGCCGCCATTCATTGTAGGCGAAATCGCGCGTCTCGCCGCCCTCGATCAGCCCGCGGAGGCTCCGGCTGTGGAGATTGCGCCCCGCATCCACCCCGCAGTAGTCGAAGAAGGTGGCGGCGAGGTCGGTTGTGGCGACGGGGTCCGGCACCGTCTTGCCCGCGGGGACGCCCGGGCCGCGAAAGACCAGGCCCACGCGCAGCAGCCCCTCGTACATCATCGGGCCCTTCAGGATCAGCCCGTGATCGCCCAGCCAGTCGCCGTGGTCCGAGGTGTAAACGACGACGGTGTCGCGTGCCAGGCTGAGGTCGTTCAACTCCGCCAGGATGCGCCCGACGTTGTGATCGATGAGCGAGATCATGCCGTAGTAGTTGGCAATGATGTGGCGCAACTGCTGGTCGGTCTGTTCGGGCATGCGCGAGCCCTTCTCGCGGTGCGCCAGCAGGTCGGGCCTCGTGAGCATGGGCTTGCCCTCCAGGCTCGCCTTGTGCCACCACGGCCGGCGCTCGAGGTCCTTCACGCGGTGCCGCGGCAGGTCCACGTCGTCAGGATGGTGGAGCCGGCTCCACGGCTCGGGGCAGTCGAACGGGTGATGCGGGTCGGGAAACGAGGCCCACACGATGAAAGGACGCGACCGGTGGTTGCGGATGAACTCGATCGTGCGGTCGCCGACCCAGGTCGAGTTGTGCCAGGCGGGCGGCAGCGCCGAGTGCCAGGTCTGCGCCGCGCCGACGTCCGGCGGGAGCTTCGTCGCGTGGAGCTCGTTCTTGCAGTCGCCGAGCCCGTCGCCGTAGTACCAGTGCTCGTAGTGCTGCCCGCCCGGCGGCTTCTGGGGCGGGACGCGGTTGTGCCCCTCGACCACCAGCTCGACGTAGTCGAATCCCATGTACGGGCCGTGCCAGTCGGGGGGATAGTTCTTCATGCTGAACTCGCACTCCGGCGTGCCCGTGGGCGCGAAGGTGTGCTTGGTCGAGAAGTGCGCCTTGCCGATGAAGCCGGTGGCGTAGCCCGCTTTCGCAAACCGCCCCGCAAAGCCCGCGGCGCCCACCCCGGGATCGAGGTCAACGCCGTTGTCCCACGCCGCGTGCGTGAGCGGCAGCAAGCCGGTAAGGATGGAGGCGCGCGCAGGCTGGCACACGTTGTTGGGCGTGATGCACGCGGAGAAACGCGTTCCCTGGCGCGCCATGAGATCAAGGTGGGGGGTCTTTACCCTGCGCCCCTCGAAGCCGTAGCAGTCGCCGCGCTGCTGGTCGGAAGTGATGAAAACTACGTTTGGTCGTGCCATTGATCAGCCGCAGATAAACGCGGATGAAAATCAAGAATCAGCCACAGAGATCACAGAGAACACAGAGAATGAAAATTCAGGGTTCGGGATGCGGGATGCGAAGGCCCGTTGTCCATCGCGGACCGCGCATCGCGGATCACACTCCGTGAACTCTGTGTCCTCTGTGGCTAAAGCTGTTTTGGGTTCGTCTTATCGGCGTTCATCGGCGGCTAGAAAGAGCAACGATGAATGATGAATGATGAACGATGATTTGAGAGCCAAAACCCGATTCCTTCCTTTTTTCCGTGTGTTTCCGTGTGTTTCCGTGGCTGATGTCTGCCTTTGATTTCATCCGCGTGTATCTGCGTTTATCTGCGGCTCAATCTACCTTTACGCCCGCTGCGCGGGCTTTCTCCACTAAGTAGTCGCGCGCGGCGAGCATGTCCTCCAGCGTGCCGAACGCGTTGGTGTAGTGCCCCTTGAAGCCTTTGCGCTCGATGAGCCTGAACATCCTGCCGAAGTCGAGGTCGCCGGCGCCGGGCTTGAGATGCACTTCATGCCCGTTCCTGAAGCAGTCGGCGAGACGTACTTCTCCGACCTTGCTGAAATCCAGCGCCGCGACGAAGCCCTCCACGCCCTCCGGGACGAGGTGCGCGTGGTTGGCGGTGAAGGAGAGCTTGAAGGCGGGCGAGGCGATGTCCCAGTAGAACTGCCACTCCTCGACGGTGTGCGCGAGGTAATGGACCTCGGCGTCCGCCGGCTCCTTGTTCAGGTTCTCCAGCAGGACGAGGGCTTTCTTCTTCTCGGCATAGGCCGCGATGCGTTTCAGCCTTTCCTTGCCCGCGTCCATCCGCATCTTCTTGTCCGAGGTGAAGTGATAGCCCGCGTGCACCACCATCCACTCCGCGCCGAGCTTGGGGAAGATGTCCACGTGGTTCTTGAGGTATTCGTCCACCGCTTCGCCCACGTGCGGCGAGTATTCGGCCACGTTCACCGCCGACAGCGTGTGCAGCCCGAGGTGGAGGCCGTGCTTCTCGATCTGTGCGCGCACGCCGGCGCAGCGCTTGTTGTCGAAGGCGGTGATGGCGTTGGCTGCGGTGTCGAGCTGGATGTCGACGTAGCGCACCCCGTTCTTCGCCGCCCACTCGATCGCGTCCTCGAGCCTCAGGCGGCGGGAAATGTCCACTCCGATGCGGTCGCGGAGGTTCATTCGCTCCCCTGATCAGTGACGCAGTGAAGTAGTGACGCAGTGAGGAAAAGCGGTTAACGAATCGGGTTGGGGATGTGCGAAGTCATTGCATCGTCACTTCGTCACCGCGTCACCTGGCCCAGAGTGCTTCCTCCCCTGTCCGGCGACAGCCCGAGCGCGGCAACGACCCGCCGTGCCGAAGCGGAGAGCGCGGTAGTCTCTGAATTGAACAGTGACGTGAGACCGGAGACTTGAGTCCTGTCAGCAGCATCGGCTCGTTGAAGTCGCCGAGATGCCCGATGCGAAACACCTTGTCGCGCAGCTTGGTGAGCCCGGAGCCGAGCGAGAGGTTGAAATGCTCCAGCACCACCTGGCGGAACGCGATCTCGCTGTGGCCTTCCGGCATCAGCACGGCAGTGAGCGAGCTCGAGTACTCGGCGGGGTTCGCGCACAGGATTTCCAGTCCCCATGCACGCACCGCGCGGCGCGTCGCCTCCGCGTGGCGGTCGTGGCGCTTGAAGACGTTCTCCAGCCCTTGCTCTTCCAGCAGCATCTTCAACGCGACGCGCAGGCCGTAGAGCAGGTTCGTCGCCGGCGTGTAGGGGAACCAGCCGTCCTGGTTGGAAGCGATCATCTCCTCCCAGTTCCAGTAGGAGCGCGGCAGCTTCGCGGACTTCGACGCCGCGAGCGCCTTGTCGGAGACCGCGTTGAACGAAAGGCCCGGCGGCAGCATCAACCCTTTCTGCGAGCCGGCGACCGTCACGTCCACGCCCCACTCGTCGTGGCGGTAGTCGATCGAGGCGAGCGAGGAGATGGTGTCCACCATATACAGCGCCGGGTGCTTGGCGCGGTCGATCGCCTTGCGCACCTCGTTTACGCGCGAAGTAACGCCGGTCGAGGTCTCGTTGTGCACAACGCATACCGCCTTGATCTCGTGCTTCGTGTCTTGCGCCAGCCGCGCTTCGATTGTGGCGGGGTCTGCTCCGTGTCTCCAGTCTCCTTTTATGAACTCGGGTTGCAGCCCGAGTTTTTTGGCCATCGTGTGCCACAGCGTCGCAAAGTGGCCGGTCTCGATCATCAGCACCTTGTCGCCGGGCGAGAGCGTGTTGGCGAGCGCCGCCTCCCATGCGCCGGTGCCGGAGGCGGGAAAGATCACGACCGGGCTCCCGGTCTTGAACACGTGCTTTAGCCCCGCCAGCACTTCCTTGCTCATCTGCTGGAATTCCGGGCCGCGGTGGTCCACGGTCGCGTTGTCGATCGCGCGCAGCACGCGGTCCGGGACGTTGGTCGGGCCCGGTATCTGCAGGAAATGGCGGCCGCTCTGGTGTTTCATGGCGTTGCTCCCGAATCGCTGCGCCATTATATAGGGGCGAAACCGTGATCGCTGCCCGGGCAGCGTAGTCACATGCACCGAAATCCGGTATGATAATACCGAATTTCGGTTCGATCGGTCATGGAACGCAACACCGGCCTCGGCGAGATCCTATTCGGCAAGGCGCGTCGCAGCGTGATCGCGCTCCTCTTCGGCCGCCCCGGCGGCTCGTATTATCTGCGCGAGATCGTCGCCCACGCCAGCACCGGGGTCAGCCAGGTCCAGAAGGAGCTCGAAAGGCTGGTCGGCGCAGGCCTGGTCACCCGCGAGCAGCGGGGCAGGCAGGTTTACTACCGCTCCAATCCGGATTCGCCGATTTTTGAGGAATTGCGCGGCATCGCCGTCAAGACCTTTGGCGTGGCGGACGTGTTGCGTGAGGGGCTTGCGCCGTTTGCCGGCCGCATCCGGGCGGCTTTCATCTATGGCTCGGTCGCCAAGGGAACGGACACCGCGAGCAGTGATATCGATCTCATGGTCGTGAGCGACGGGCTTTCGTACTCCGACGTTTTCCCCGCGATCGCGGAAGTCGAGGGCCGGCTGGGGCGGAAGATCAATCCCACGTTTCACGGCGGAGACGAGCTGCTCCTGAAAATCAGGGAAAAAAACGCGTTCGTCAGCCGGATGCTGCAGCAGCCGAAGATTTTCCTGATCGGGTCGAATGGCGACCTCCCAAAACCTCGCAAATCTGGCAAAGACCGGTAAGCTCAAGGCGGAACCGGGCGACCAGAAAGAATTCGACTCCCTGATGCGATCCGCCCGCAAGCGTCTGGCGGATGCTCGAAAGGAATCGCTTGCCATCGAGAGCCGGTTCGATCTTGCATACAATGCTTCCCATGCGCTGGCCCTGGCGGCGCTTCGGTGGCATGGCTATCGGTCCGAGAATCGTTATCTTCTGTTTCAATGCCTGGAGCACACGGTCGGCCTGGGTCCCGAAGTCTGGCGCGTTCTTGCGCTCAGCCATGAGCGGCGCAATGCTGCCGAATACAAAGGCGAATTCAACGTTGATGACAAGCTGTTCGCCGATTTGATGCGCGGGGCGGATACGCTGCTCGAAAAGGTTGCCGCCTTGGGCCCCGTCCGTTAGCCGATCATCGCCAGTTCGCGGACCATGGCTGCGCGCTCCATCCGACCCGGTGACTCAGCACTAGCCGCCCGCCTCCGTCGAGAGGTTCGTGGCGTGGTCCTGTTCGATGCCGCATCGCGCGGGCGCTACGCCACCGACGCCTCTATTTACCAGATCGAGCCGGTGGGCGTGGTGGTGCCGACGAGCGAAGAGGATGCGCTCACCGCGCTCGCGGTCGCAATCGGGGAGGGCGTGCCGGTGCTCGCGCGCGGGGGAGGAACCTCGCAATGCGGCCAGGCCGTCGCCGCCGCGCTCGTCATCGACGTGAGCAAGCACCTCAATCAGGTGGTTGCGTTCGACAAGGAGGCGCGCACCGTCACCGTGCAGCCGGGCGTGGTGCTCGACCAGTTGAATGCGTATCTCAAGCCGCACGGGCTGTGGTTTCCGGTGGACGTCTCCACCAGCGCGCAGGCCACCCTCGGCGGCATGGCGGGCAACAATTCCTGCGGCTCGCGCTCGATCCGCTACGGCAACATGGTGCACAACGTGCGCGCGATCGAAGCCGTGCTTGCCGACGGCGCCGAGTACTGCTTCGGCGCGGAGCCCGACGACTTGAGCGAACTCGAAGCTCCCAAGGGATACGTCGAGCTGGTGGGAAAAATTCGCGCGATCGCGGCGCGCGAGACGGAAGAGATCGAGCACCGCTATCCCAAGCTGCTGCGCCGCGTCGGCGGCTACAACCTCGACCTGATGCTCGCCCGGCCGTTCAACGTGGCGCACCTGCTGGTGGGGTCGGAAGGCACGCTCGCGTATTCGCGGCGCATCCACTTGAACCTTTCGCCGCTACCGAAGCACAAGACGCTCGGCGTATGCCACTTCCCGAGGTTCCACCAGTCCATGGAAGCGCCGCGGCACATCGTGCAGTTGAAGCCCGTCGCGGTGGAGCTCGTGGACCGCACGATGATCGGGCTCGCGCGCGAGAGCCCGGCGTTCCGCGCGACCGTCGAGCAGTTCATCCAGGGCGATCCCGAAGCGATCCTGCTGGTGGAATTCGCCGGCGACGACCGCGACGAGCCGATCCGAAAGCTTAAGCAATTGACCGAATTGATGGGAGACCTCGGCTTCCCGGGGAGCGTGGTCGAGATCACCGACGCCGGCTTGCAGCGCGACGCGTGGGAAGTGCGAAAGGCCGGGCTCAACATCATGATGTCGATGAAGGGCGAGGGCAAACCGATCTCCTTCATCGAGGACTGCGCCGTGCCGCTCGAGCACCTCGCCGAGTACACGGAGCGCCTCACGCGCGTCTTCGAGAAGCACGGCACCAAGGGCACGTGGTACGCGCACGCCTCGGTGGGATGTCTGCACGTGCGCCCCATTCTCAACATGCGCGAGGACGGCGCGATCAAGATGCGGGCGATCGCCGAGGAGACGGCCGAGCTCGTCAAGCACTACCAGGGCGCTTACTCCGGCGAGCACGGCGACGGCCTGGTGCGCTCGGAGTGGATCGAGCCGTTCTTCGGGCCCAAGCTCACCCGCGCTTTCGAGGAAATCAAGGACCTCTTCGATCCCAAAGGGTTGTTGAACCCCGGCAAGATCGTGCGGCCCTCCAAACAGGACGACCGCTCGCTCTTCCGCTACCGGCCGGGCTACCGCACCGAGAAGATCAGAACGGCTCTCGACTGGTCGGAGTGGGGCGGCTTCGACCAGGCGGTCGAGATGTGCAACAACAACGGGCACTGCCGCAAGTTCGACGCCGGCACCATGTGCCCGTCGTACCGCGTGCCGCTCGACGAGCAGCACCTCACGCGCGGGCGCGCCAACACGCTGCGGCTCGCGCTCTCCGGCCAGCTCGGCCCGGACGCCTTCACCTCCGACGAGCTCTACGCCACGCTCGATCTCTGCGTCTCGTGCAAGGGCTGCAGGCGCGAATGCCCGACCGGCGTGGACATGGCGAAGATGAAGGTCGAGTTTCTCCACCACTATCGGCAACGCCGTGCGTTGCCGATAAGAGAAAGGCTGGTTGCATATCTGCCGAGATACGCGCCGTGGGCGTCGCGATTCGCGCCCTTGGTAAATGGAATGCAAAGCGCAGCCAGGCGCTGGCTTGGTTTGGCAAAGCAGCGCTCTTCTCCTCCGAGCCGGGGGAGAGGGCTAGGGTGAGGGGGCAAGCAGCGGGCGAGGTTGTCCTCTTTGTTGACACCTTCAACCGCTACTTCGAGCCCGAGAACGCGAGAGCCGCGCTCGCGGTGCTGCAGGCGGCAGGCTACACGGTGCATCTCCCGCAGGCGAAGGACGACGCGCGGCCGCTCTGCTGTGGCCGCACCTTCCTCGCATGCGGGTTGGTGGACGAAGCCAGGCTCGAGGCACGCCGCATGATCGGGGCGCTCAAGCCCCGGGTCGAGCGCGGCGTGCCGGTGGTGGGGCTGGAGCCTTCCTGCCTTCTCGGCCTGCGCGACGAGTTCCTCTCCATGCTGCCGGGGGCGGAGACCGGGAAGCTCGCGATGAATTCATTCCTGTTCGAGGAGTTCGTCGCGCGCGAGCTCGAGGCGCGGCGCTTCAGGCTCGATCTCGAGCCCCTGCCGCAGAAGAAGGCGCTGCTGCACGGCCACTGCCATCAGAAAGCGTTCGCCGTGATGCCGGACGTCGAGCGCGTGCTCCAGCTCATCCCGGGGCTGGAAGTGGAAACGATCGAGTCAAGTTGCTGCGGCATGGCGGGCGCCTTCGGCTACGAAGCCGAGCACTACGACATCTCGATGAAGATGGCGGAGCTCTCGCTGCTGCCCAAGGTGCGCGCGGCGCATGCCGACACGCTCATCGTGGCGGATGGAACCAGTTGCCGCCACCAGATCCGGGACGGCTCGGGGCACGACGCTCTTCACGTCGCACGCGTGCTGCACGCCGCGCTCGGATGATTCTCTTGTGCGCGTTGAACGGCGGTCACCCGCCGGTTCGAACGCGCGCGGCCTCTAAATGGCCATCGCGAGAACCAAGCTGTATGCGTCGGCCGCCCTGCGCGCCTTCGGGGTCGCACCCGCAAGCGGGCACCTGCTCCACCCTGCGGCGCGCTCAAACCGGCGCGAAGCGTCCGCTCTTAAGGTGACTTGACAATCAACTGCCCGGTCAATAGCCTGACCCCGGTAACAGGGTGACGAAGTGACGCAGTGACGAGGTGATGGGGGAAGCCCCATCGCTCGCCGCTGCGGCTCGCGCGCAACCACACGACCCAAAGCAGGACCCACCGGAGGATGGACCAACCCACCGCAGCGCGCGGCGCGGCTGTGCCTGCCGCAGGGCAAAGCCCCTGGCTGCTCGAGGTCGAGGACCTGCACGTGCATTTCGTGACCACGCGCGGGGTAGTGCGCGCGGTCGAAGGCATCTCCTACCAGGTCAGGGCCGGCGAGACCGTGGCGCTCGTGGGCGAGTCGGGCTGCGGGAAGTCGGTGTCCGCGCTCTCCATTATGCGGCTGCTGGCGCGCCCCGCGGGGCGCATCGTCGCTGGCAGGATCCTGTTCCAGGGCCGCAACCTCCTCGAGCTCACGGAAGACGAGATGCGCGAGATCCGCGGCCGCGACATCGCGATGATCTTCCAGGAGCCGATGACCTCGCTCAACCCCGTGCTCACCATCGGCTTCCAGATCATGGAGCCGCTGCTGATCCATATGGGCATGGACGTGAAAGCAGCCAGCGTGCGGGCGGTGGAGCTCCTGAAGATGGTCGGGATTCCCGACCCCGAGCGCCGGCTCGATCAGTACCCGCACCAGTTCTCCGGCGGCATGCGCCAGCGCGTGATGATCGCGATCGCGCTCTCCTGCAATCCCAAGCTCATCATCGCGGACGAGCCGACCACCGCGCTCG
>JACPEF010000134.1:7345-8954 GCA_016183675.1 Betaproteobacteria bacterium | reverse complement strand
TTTGATGTACGCATGACACCCGCCGAGCGCTGGAAGGACATCGCAGCCGGCCCGGAGCAGGAGATCCATCTCGCGGAAGGGGCGCTGGTCTAAATTAGCAGCGAGAGGCGAGAGGCGAGATGCGAGAGGCGAGAGGAGAAAGCTAACGGGTGGTGGTGGGCAGCCACACGCGCACGACGCGCGTCCTGGCTGCGGTTTCGGGCGCAGCTTCCGCCCGCTGCTCCCGAATCGCCGGTTGCGGGGTTTGAGAGGAAGCCGCGCGCTCAAGCGATTCGAGCTGAGCCGGCGTGAGCGGCTCTCCGCTCACGATGATGGACCCCACACCGGAGTTTTCGTCGGCGAAAACCGCGAACGGCGCGGCCTTCTTCGAAGCGTCCGGCTTGGGCTTGATCTTGATCTCGATGTCGTTCTCCTCGGGCGGCGGGTTGCCGTCATGCACCAGATTGCGTCGCCGCTGCAGGTAGGCGTCGCGCACGAACTCGTAGGGGTCGAGCGCCGCGGTTTCCAGGATCTTGGAGGTCTCGAGCAGCTCGGAGCGGCGGTTCAGGAACCACAGTCCGTAGAGCGCGTTGCGATCCCGCGTCGGATCGACATAGGTGATGGGGCTCGTCTTCCAGTCCCCGACGAGCCCTACCGCGTCGCGCAGCGTGCTCGGGCCGAGGAACGGGATCACCAGGTAAGGCCCGTCCCCGATGCCCCAATAGCCCAGCGTCTGCCCGAAGTCCTCTTGGTGTTTCTCGAGCCCGATCTCGGTGGCGACGTCGATCACGCCGAGCAGGCCCGCGGTGGTGTTGACGACGATGCGCCCGACGTCTGAAACCGCCTGCGTGACCTTGCCCTGCAGGAGGTTGTTGAGCGCGACGATCACGTCGCTGATATTGGAAAAGAAGTTGCTGACGCCGGTTCGCACGACCTGCGGCAGCACGCCGCGGTAGATTTCCGCCGCCGGTTTGACGATCAGATTGTCAACGCCGTCGTTGAAATGGTAGATGCCGCGATTGATCGGCTCGAGCGGATCGCGCGGATTGCCGGTGCTGGCACAGCCTCCGAGCAGCGCGAGGGAAACCAGAGCGCACAGCAGCCACGCGCGCAGCCGGGTTGACGGAACTGTCATCACCGTTTCTTGTTGCTGATCATTCAAGCGGCATTATATCAAGCCTTTGCGGCAGGGGTAACGCGCCCTCCGGGCCGCGCGCAGCGGCGGAGGATGTGCCGGTTTCGCGGGGACGCTGCGGGCGCCGCGCTGATATAATCCAGGGGTGCGGCGGCCTGGCCGCGCTTCCCGAGTCCGATACGAGGAACCCGAACCATGCTTCAGAAAGTGAAACCCGCGGTGCAGCTCAAGGACATGAGCCTGTTCCGCCAGCAGTGCTACCTCGACGGTGAATGGGTGGACGCCGACAACAAGTCCACCATCGCGGTCTACAACCCCGCCGACGGCGTGCAGATCGGCACCGTTCCCAACCTGGGGGCGGCGGAGACCCGGCGCGCGATCGAGGCTGCGAACGCCGCGTGGCCGGCGTGGCGCGCCAGGACCGCCAAGGAGCGCGCCGCGTGCCTTCGCAAGTGGTACGAGCTGATGATGGCGAACCAGGAGGACTTGGCCGTG
>JACPEF010000134.1:0-7257 GCA_016183675.1 Betaproteobacteria bacterium | reverse complement strand
TGGAACTTTCCCAACGCCATGATCACGCGCAAGGCAGGACCCGCGCTCGCCGCCGGCTGCACCATGGTGATCAAGCCGGCCAGCATGACGCCGTACTCGGCGCTCGCGCTGTGCGAGCTCGCCGGGCGCGCGGGCATCCCGAAGGGCGTGCTGTCGGTCGTCACCGGCGCCTCGGGGCCGATCGGCAAGGAGTTGACGACCAACCCGCTGGTACGCAAGTTCACCTTCACCGGCTCGACCCAGGTCGGCAAGCAGTTGATGGCCCAGTGCGCGAGCACCGTGAAGAAAGTGTCGCTCGAGCTGGGCGGCAACGCGCCCTTCATCGTGTTCGACGACGCCGATCTCGACGCCGCCGTCGAGGGCGCGATGGCCTCCAAGTTCCGCAACACGGGGCAGACCTGCGTTTGCGCCAACCGCATCCTGGTGCAGGACGGCGTCTACGAGAAATTCGCCGGGAAGCTCGGCGAGAAGGTCGCCGCGATGAAAGTCGGCAACGGCCTTGAGCCGGGCGTCGTGCAGGGGCCGCTCATCGAGATGAAGGCGGTGGAGAAAGTCGAGGAGCACATCGCCGATGCGCAGGCCAAAGGCGCGCGCGTCGTGACCGGTGGCAGGCGCCACGAGAAGGGCGGGCAATTCTTCCAGCCCACGGTGCTGGCGGACGTGACGACCTCGATGAAGATCACGCGCGAGGAAACCTTCGGCCCGGTGGCGCCGCTCTACCGCTTCAAGACCGAGGACGAGCTGATCCGGCTCGCCAACGACACCGAGTTCGGCCTCGCGGCGTACTTCTACAGCCGCGACATCGGCCGCGTGTGGCGCGTGGCGGAAGCCATCGAGTCCGGCATCATCGGCATCAACGTCGGCATCATCTCGACCGAGGTCGCGCCCTTCGGCGGCGTGAAGGAGTCGGGGATCGGCCGCGAGGGCTCCAAGTACGGCATCGACGAGTTCCTCGAAGTGAAATATCTCTGCATGGGCGGCATCGACAAGTAATAATCCGTTCACCGCGGAAAAGAAAACGCCACTGCTCGCAGTGGCGTTTTTTCATTGCGGGAACGGATTATTTGCGGAGCTTGCTCAACCAATGCTCCATCTGCTTTCCGGCGGCTTCGCGCCCGCCCAGCCCGAAGGAGAGCGCCACCGCCACCGCCACCGCGCCGAACGTGATTCCGAACGCGAGGTTCACGATGTCGTCGGCGAGCCCCATCGCGCGCAGGCCCATCGCGATCACCAGGCCGATGATCGCCAGCTGCGCGAGCCGCGCGAGCCACTGGGCATTCGCGGTACCCGTGCGCGCGATCGCGGTGTGCACCAGGTTAGCGAGCCAGAACCCGATCAACAGGATCACGCCGCCGAGCAGCACGTCGCCGCCGAAAGTGATGAAGGTGGTGACGACGTCGCGAACCTGGGTGAATTGGAGCTGGTTGGCGGCTTCCACGGTGGCGAACAGCATGGCGAAGAACAGGATCACGATGCCGACCAGCCCCGAGGCCTTGAGCGGTCCGGAAAACGCCTTTCCCAGTCCCAGCTTCTCGGGAAGCGTATCGAAGCCCATGCCGTTCAGAAGCCGGCTCACCAGGGCGGAGGCGAACTTGGCGACGTAGTAGGTGACGACCAGGATCAGCCCGGCCGCGACGATGTGCGGCACGGCGTTGAGGATCTGCCCCAGCATCTCGGTCGCCGGCTTCGATACGGCCTCGATCTGCAGCGCGTCGAGCGCCGCGATCAGCGTCGGGATGAAGATGAAGATGAACACCAGTGTGCCCACCACGCGCGAGATGTTCACCGACTGGTCGAGACCCGCGCCGTGCCCCGCCTTGTCCGCGCCGGCGGCCGCGAGCAGGTTGGTGACGAGCCCGCGCATTACTTTTGCCACGAGCCAGCCGACGAAGCCGATCACGAACGCGGCGAACACATTGGGCAGGAGATCCAGCACCTTGTTGATCATGCTTTGCACCGGCGCGAGCAGCCCCTGTAGATCGTAGGCGCCGAGGATCGCCGGGATGAACAGCAGGATCACCAGCCAGAACAGCACGTTGCCGACGTTCTTGCTCATCGGCTCCATGCCGGCCTGCGCGGAGATCTTGTCGTCCCAGTCGGTCCTCGCAAACACCCGGGCAACCCCGGCGCGCAGCAGGGTCGCCGCAAGCCATGCGATCAGCACCAGCAGAGTGCCCGCGATCAACCGCGGCAGGTAGCCGAAGATCTGGGTCACCAGCACCTGGAACGGATTCGAGATGAGCGCAAGGTCGAGCGCGTTGAACATGCCGAGCAGCGTGAGCAGCAGGATCAGCCAGAACACGCCGATCGCGATGCCGCGTTCGACATCGAGCGCCTGTCCCGTGCTCTCCCGGATGCGCTGGTTGACGGAGATCAGCGCGAGCAGGCGCATCGTTCCGGCGCGCGCGCCGACCGCGATCAGCCAGCCGACAACCAGGATGCCGAGCGCGCCGAGGATATTGGGCAGGTGAGCGCCGAGCGTGTTTTGCAGCGAGGTGGTAAGAGCCGAGAAATCCATGACGCCTCCCTTGTCGATATTCAGGACCCAACAGGCAGGACACATGCGCCGCATTCGCACGCGGCGTATACCGCTATCATATCAGCACTCCGCGGAACCGGCGTGACCCGGAGTAAGCCCCTGAAAGTCCGGTGTTTCGCGAGGGGTTCTAGACTCGTTCGGCGACCCCGCCAGCGAAATCCGGGGGCCGGGGAGTCCCCTCGGGTCCGGCGTGCGCGAGGCAGGATTCGCGAGCGCGGCCTTGGTGATCTCGAGACCGATGTAACATCCGCATAAGGGGACCTTGCGACGAAGGGGGGCCATGTACGACGCAGGCTTCAAGCCGATCCAGATCCAGACCTCCGACCCCGAGGTGAAGATCATCGGGCGCACCGGTGGCGGAGGTCCGCCGTTGCTGCTGCTGCACGGCAACCCGCTCTCGCACCTCAGCTGGCACCGCATCGCGCCGCGACTCGCCAGGGACTTGACGGTGGTGGCGACCGACCTGAGAGGCTATGGCGACAGCTCCAAGCCGCGCGGGAAAGAGGACCACAGCAACTACTCGTTCCGGCGCATGGCGCAGGACCAGGTGGAGGTGATGCAGCACCTTGGCTTCAAGCAGTTCTTTGTCGCCGGGCACGACCGCGGCGCGCGCACCGCGTTCCGCATGGCGCTCGACCACCCGGACAAGGTGCTCAAGGCCGCGTTCCTGGACATCCTGCCGACTCACCACGTGTGGACCAACGTCTCGATGGGCTGGGCGATCAATTCGTATCACTGGCTGTTCATGGCGCAGCCGTATGATTTTCCCGAGCAGCTGCTGCGCGGGAACGAGGAATACTACATCCGCAGGAAGCTGATGAAGCAGGGGCTGGGCAAGGGCGGCTTCACCGAGGAGGAGATCCTCGAGTACATCCGCGTGTGCACGCCGGCGAACATCCACGGCGTCTGCGAGGACTACCGGGCTGCCGCGACCATAGACTTCGAGATGGACAGGGCGGACTTCGAAGCCGGCCGGAAAATCAGCTGCCCGGTGCTGGTGCTGTGGGGCGGGAAGAGCCACACCGAGCGCCACTACAACCCGCGCGAGGCCTGGCCGCGCTACTGCTCGAGCATCGTGCGCATGGCGGCGCTGCCGTGCGGCCATTACCCCTCGGAGCAGGCACCGGACGAGACCTACCAGGAGCTTTCAGCCTTTTTCAAAGGCTGAAAGCAGTGACGCAGTGATGCAGTGACGAAGTGACAGAAACCGGATACGGCGGAAGGGGTGTAGGCTGTTAAACGCCTCCGTGCAGCGGAATGCTCGTCACCTCGTCACCTCGTCACTTCATCACCACTGGTTGATATGGACTTCCTAATCGAGCCGCGGGAACTGCTGGAACAGGCGCGGCAAGCTGATGTCCTTATCATCGACGCGCGCAAACCGGCCGAGTACGCCGCCGGGCACATTCCCGGCGCGGTCAACTTCAGCACCTACGACATCTTTGCGCTCGATACCCGGCTGCGGGGCCTGCAGGCGTTTGCGCGCGAGATGGCCGCGCGTTACGCGGCGATCGGCGTTTCGACAGGTCGTCCCGTCGTCGTATACGAGGCGGACACCGGGATCCGCGCGGCGCGCGATACCTGGATCCTGCAATATCTCGGCCACTCCAGCGTGAGGATGTTGCACGGCGGGCTCGCCTCGTGGCGTGCGGCGGGCGGCCACCTGAGCGCGGAGGTTTCCGCCGGCACGACCGTGGCCCTGCCCGTGCGGGAAAAACGCGGGCTCGTCATCGGCTGCGACGCGATCGCAAAGCGCCTGGGCGAACGGGGATTCACGCTTCTCGACGTACGGAACGCCGACGAGCATGCGGGACGCGACAAGACCGCGTGCTGCGCGAGGCGCGGCCACATCCCGGGATCGGTGTGGATCGAGTGGACCGGGTTCCTCGAGGGCGGCCGGTTCAGGTCGCCGCAGGCGATCCGCGCTCTGCTCGCGCAGCGAGGCGTCGACCCCGAATCCGAGCTCATCCCCTACTGCCACCGCGGCGCGCGCTCGGCCAACGCCTACTACGCGCTGCGGCACGCCGGCCTCACCAGGGTCCGCAACTACATCGGCTCCTGGCACGAGTGGTCGGCGCGGTCCGAGCTGCCGCTGGAATGCGACTGACCAAGGAAGAGAACGCAGAATTAACCGCCAAGACGCCAGAGATTCAAGGCCGCTCGAAGGTGAGCGAGGCCCACATGCTCTCCCATTGGGCGTTGCTCTTTTTCTCCGCCGGGAACAGGTGCACGGCGTTCACCAGCCACACGCCCCACCGGTCGAGCGTAAGACGCGCCCGGCCGGAAGCATCGGTGCGGGTCTCCAGCCGCTTGTCGGACTCCGCCTTGTTGAAGGCGGTGACGAGCGCGCCGGCGAGCGGCGCGCCGCGGAACAGCAGCTTTACGCGGAACTCCGGCGAGGCCGCGGTGGCGTAGGGATCGGTTTCGGCGATGAGTTCGAGCGGCAGGCCGAACGCCCGGTCGGGGGCCGCCCCGGGCGCCGGCTTTCCCGCCAGCAGCAGCGACTTGGCGCAGCGCGAGTAGGTTTCCAGGACGGGGAGCTTGCCGCGCTGCTCGCGCGGGACGAGATGGTCTATGCCTTCCCGCGCGAGAAAGGACTCGAACTCGCCGGGCTTGTCGTATCTCAGGTCGAAGTAGGTGCTGCGCAGCACGATCCAGACGCGGCCCGGCGCGCGCGTCGCCAGGGTCGCGGCCGGGTCGTCGCCGAGCACGCTGCGGAAGTTCTCGGCTCCGCGCGCGTCGGCGTAGTAGAAGCGCTCGAAGTTGCCGGTGAGGTAAGGGATCGAATCGCCCTTGAAGTACTGGCCGACGTAGAGCCGCACCGGCACTTTCGCGCCGGGGGCCGGACGGAAGCGCTCCGGCTCGATCCAGAACTCGTGAGCGGCCGCGGTGCCCGCCGCAAGCAGGCACAGCATCGCCACTCCCGCCGCGCCGCGCCGGACGAGCTCGCGGAGGCGACGATCATCGGACAGGCCGCTTTCTCGCATCCTGGAGCGAGCTTAACATAGTCGTTTTGCACACTGCATAAAGAGATTCCGTGTCCGTTCCGAAACGGGTTTCGTTCGCGCTTTGGCTGCTGTGGCTGCTCGTGGTGTATGCGGGAGTTTCGTTCGCCCACGAGATCCGGCCGGCGGTCGCGACGCTCACGCTCGCGCCCGAGGGCCGCTACGAGCTTGCCATCGTCGCCAACATGGAAGCGGTGCTGGCGGGGGTCAGCCCCCAGCACCGCGATACCGACGAGTCCCCCAACGCGCGCGAGTACAACCGCCTGCGTGCGCTCGCCCCCGGGGAGCTGAAGGCCGCCATTGAAAAATTCGCCGGCGCTTATCTCGACGGCGTGCGCCTCGAACTCGACGGCGCGCGCGCCAGGCCCCGGCTGGCTGCGATCGAGGTGCCCGAGGTCGGCGATGTCAAGCTCTCGCGCCAGACGACCGTGCGCCTCGACGGGGAAGTCCCGCCACGCACGAGCGAGCTGACGTTCAGCTACGACAAGCGCTTCGGCGCGGTGGTGTTGCGCGTGCGCGAGGGAGAGCGCATCGAGGCGATATGGCTCAAGGCGGGCGAGGCGAGCGCCCCCTACGTGCCGGGCAAGGGGATGGACAAGCGCGGCACCCTGGAAGTCGCGCTCGATTACACCGCGCTCGGCTTCACTCACATCCTGCCGAAGGGGCTCGACCACATCCTGTTCGTGCTCGGGCTGTTCCTGTTGAGCACCCGCTGGAAACCGCTGCTGATCCAGGTCACGTCGTTCACCGTCGCGCACTCGATCACGCTCGCGCTGGCGGTCTACGGCGTGGTGTCGCTGTCGCCGAGAATCGTCGAGCCGCTCATCGCCGCATCCATCGCCTACGTCGCGATCGAGAACATCGTGACGCCGCAGTTGCAGCCGTGGCGCCCGCTGGTGGTGTTCGGCTTCGGCCTGCTGCACGGGCTCGGTTTCGCCGGCGTGCTGCGGGAGATCGGGCTGCCGCGCTCGCAGTTCGTGAACGCGCTGGTCTCCTTCAACGTCGGCGTCGAGCTCGGGCAGCTCGCGGTGATCACGCTCGCCTTCCTCGCGGTCGGCGTCTGGGGTTACAACCGCGCGTGGTACCGCCCGCGCGTGGTGATCCCCGCCTCGGCGGTCGTCGCGGTCGTGGGCCTGATCTGGACGGTCGAGCGGGTGGTGGCGGGCTAGAATGCCGCGCTGCGCGCCCGCGGCTACTGTTTCGTGAGAGCGTCAGGGCGTGAGAGCGTGAGTGCGACAAATTCCGTGAGAGCGTGAGAGCGAAAATACTCTTCGATCTCACGATTTCCCGATCTCACGAGTTTGATTCACCGTCACCTCGTCACTGCGTCACCCGTCACGGTTCTCAGCTAAGCCCGAAGAGCCGCTTGCCGGCGACCGGCATCCGGGCCGTCAAGATGTCGCCGGACAGCGCCTCGGTGATGTAGAGCGTCTTCAGGTCCGGCCCGCCGAACGCGCAGTTGTCCAGGTGATGATGGTGGGGACCGTCCGAGTGCACGAGATGGGTCGGCAGCATGTTCGCGTCGAAGCGCCAGACACCGACCCCGAGATGACACACCACGAGGCCGTCCTCCGCGTCGGTCTCGATGCCGTCGGGACCCGCGTGGCCGCCCGAGAGCTGGATGGCCACGCCCGTCTTCGACGGCTGGCCGTCGGCCATCAGCGGCAGCCGCCAGATCTGTTGCGCGCGTGTCACCGCCACGTAGACGCGGGT
>JACPEF010000133.1 GCA_016183675.1 Betaproteobacteria bacterium | reverse complement strand
TGAGAAAGCTGAAGACTGACATCCTGATCCTCGGCTCGGGGGGCGCGGGATTATTCGCCGCGCTGCACGCGCACCAGGCGAATCCGGCTCTTTCGATCACGATTGCGGTGAAGGGCCTGCTCGGCAAGTGCGGCTGCACGCGCATGGTGCAGGGCGGATACAACGTCGCGCTCGCGCCCGGCGACTCGGTCGAGCGCCACTTCATGGACACGATCGAGGGCGGCAAGTGGCTGCCGCACCAGGAGCTCGCGTGGACGCTCGTTTCGGTCGCGGTCGAGCGCATCCGCGAGCTCGAGAACGAGCTCGGCTGCTTCTTCGACCGCAATCCGGACGGCACCCTCCACCAGAAGGCGTTCGCCGGCCAGAGCTTCGACCGCACCGTGCACAAGGGGGATCTCACCGGCATCGAGATCATCAACCGGCTCGCGGAGCAGGTGTGGGCGCGCGGCATCCACCGGCTGGAAGAGCACCGCGCGGTCGAGCTCGTGCGCAGCGGGAAGGGCGACGCGATCGCGGGCGTGTTGATGATAGACGTGCGCACCGGCGAGTTCGTGTTGGTGCAGGCGCAGGCGGTGCTGCTCGCGACGGGGGGCGGGCCGACCATGTACAAATACCACACGCCTTCCGGCGACAAGACCTGCGACGGAATGGCGACGGCGCTGCGGGCGGGACTCACGCTCCGCGACATGGAGATGGTGCAGTTTCACCCGACGGGGCTCCTCGCCGGCCCGCACACCCGCATGACCGGCACCGTGCTGGAAGAGGGCCTGCGCGGGGCGGGCGGATATCTGCTCAACGGCGCGAAAGCGCGCTTCATGCAGCACTACGACGCCATGCTCGAGCGCGCCACCCGCGACATCGTCTCGCGGGCGATCCACGCCGAGATGCGCGCGGGGCGCACGACGCCGAACGGCGGGGTTTATATCAGTATGGGGCATCTCGGGCCCGAGAAGGTGCGCAAGCTCTTCAAAGGCATGGTCGAGCGCTGCGCCGACTGCGGCTTCGACCTCGCGGGCGGGCTGGTCGAGGTGGTGCCCACCGCTCACTACCTGATGGGCGGCGTGCTATTCGGCGTTGACTGCACGAGCGAGCTGCCGGGGCTTTTCGTCGCAGGCGAGGACTCAGGGGGCGTGCACGGCGCCAACCGCCTGGGCGGCAACGGCGTGGCGAACTCCACCGTCTTCGGCGGCATCGCGGGGGACGTGATGCCGGGATGGATCCGGCAGAGCGGCGCTTTCCACGAGCCTGAGCAAGCAGCGATCGAGGAAGCAATCGCTGGCTGCCGCGCGCCGCTCGGCAGGCCCGCGGGCGATCTCAATGTGATCCGCGAAAAGCTCTACGATCTGATGTGGGACGACGTGGGCATCGTCCGCGACGCGGCGAGCCTGAAGCGGGCGGAAGGCGCGCTCGACGAGCTTGAGGCGCGGCTCGATGCGACCGGCGTGGAGGCCTCGAACCTCGCCTTCAACCTGACCTGGCACGACTGGCTCAACTTGAAAAGCCTGATCCTGGTTTCGAAGTCCATCCGCGCCGCGGCGATCGGGCGCGAGGACTCGCGCGGCGCGCACTACCGCTCGGACTTCCCCGAGGTGCGCGACCTCGCCAGCTCGCATTACACTTGCGTCACGTGGAAAGAGGGGCGCTTCGAGGTGGGGACGCGCCCCGTCGAGTTCACCCGCGTGCGGCCCGGCGAAACGTTGCTGAAAGCGGCCGCGGCGGCCTGACTGGTGACGAAGTGACGAAGTGACGAAGTGATAATTGGGCGCGCAACGCGCATAGTCCGTCACCGCGTCACCTCGTCACTGCGTCACTTGAAGAAGAGGGAGGAGACCATGAATCATTCATTCGTTTTCGCTGCAATGATGGCGATGGGGGCCGCATGGCCGGGGACGGCCTCGGCGCAGGAATATCCCGCCAAGCCGGTGAGGGTTATCGTGGGGTTTCCCGCGGGAGGGGGCAGCGACCTGATCGCGCGCGTGTTCGCCCAGAAGCTTACCGGCGCGCTCGGGCAGACGGTGGTCGTCGAAAACCGTCCCGGCGCGAGCGCCAACATCGCGGCGGAACTGGCTGCCAGGTCCGCGCCGGACGGATACACGCTTCTCTTCGCGAACTCGACCCTTTCCATCAGCCCGGCGGTGTTCCGGAAGCTCGCCTATGAACC
Organism: Betaproteobacteria bacterium; assembly: GCA_016183675.1. Classification (GTDB taxonomy): domain Bacteria; phylum Pseudomonadota; class Gammaproteobacteria; order Burkholderiales; family SG8-41; genus SG8-41. Next base: position 1,561 of record JACPEF010000133.1, on the reverse strand, counting down.
GGTCAGGGACTTCACGCCGATTTCAATGGCCTCCTCGTACCCGTTCGTGCTCGCGGTTCACCCGTCGTTGCCCGTTCGCAGCGTGGGGGAGCTCGTCGCCCTGGCGAAGGCGAAGCCGGGTGCGCTCGACTACGCCTCGGCCGGGCCCGCAACCATGTCGCACCTGGCGATGCAGATGATGCGGCTCAAGACGGGGGTTGAGCTCGGGCACCTGTCGTATAAAGGGGCTGCCCCCGCCGTGGTCAGCCTGATGTCCGGCGAGACTCAGCTCGCCTTCCTGGTGATGCCCGTGGCGCACCCCCAATTCAAGGCCGGCAAGCTGCGCGGCCTGGGCGTCGCCGCAAAGACCCGCTCGGCGGCGGCGCCGGAGGTGCCGACGATGAACGAAGCCGGTGTCGAAGGTCACGAGGCGGTGCAATGGAACGGATTTTTCGCGCCGGCCCGCACGCCGCAGGCGATTCTCGATCGGCTGCACCGCGAGGTGGCGAAAACGGTTGCTGCGCCCGAAGTCAGGCAACGGATCGAAGCCGAGGGCGCGACGCCAGTGGGAAACACGCCGAGCGAGTTCGCGGCGTTCTTCCGTGCCGAGGCGGCGAAGTGGGCTGACGTGGCGAGGCATTCCGGCACCAAGCTTGACTGAAAGAGTGACGCGTGACGATCAGAAAAGGGTCCTGACCCCTTTTTCCTGACGATCCGCGGCAAGGAGGCGCTGCGGGCGATGAACGTCCAGTTCGCGCTCGCGCCCTACGTCAAGGCGCTACGGAAAGTAGCACAAGCTCGCAAGGCAGAAGGCGGTTCTACATACTGGCCCCGGCTTTCCCGCGGCTGCTAAACTTGCGGCTCCTGCCTGACCGGAATATGGAACGCTGACATGTACGACCTACACCTGACTCCCGAGCAACTGGAATTCCGCGACACGCTGCGCGATTTCGTCGAGAAGGAGATCAAGCCTGTCGCGCTCGACCCGCAGCGGCTGGAGCCGTTCGAGAAGCCGCTCATGCTGGACGCTCTCGACAAGGCCTCGCAGATAGGACTGCGCACGCTGATGCTCTCCGAAGAAGCGGGCGGCGCGGGGGCAGATGGACTCACCGCGTGCATCGTCCTGGAGGAGCTGGGCGCGGGTGATGTGGACGTCGCCGCCACGCTCGCGCGCACCGCGACGCTCGCGCAGGCGCTGTTCGACCGCGCCATGACGCCGGAACAACGCAAGCGCTTCCTGCCGCAGTTCATCTCCGATGACCGCTATCACCTCGCCTTCGCGGGGCGCGATCCCGGTGCCGGCCTCGGCTGGAGCTACCACCGACCGTTCGCACCCGAAGCCGGCGCCGAGCCGGTCGCGGTGAAGCAGGGAAGCGGGTGGGTGATCAACGGCACGGCGGGCTTCGTCGCCAACGCGCCGGTCGCAGGACTGTTCGCGGTGCAGGTGAGAACGGATCCGAAGCGGGCCGCCGTGAGCACGCTGCTCGTGCCGCGCGACACTCCGGGACTCACCGTGCGCGAGCCGCTCAAGGCGGTCGGCGAGAGCATCCGCTGGCACCAGGGGGCGGGCGCGGGCGTGACG
>JACPEF010000145.1 GCA_016183675.1 Betaproteobacteria bacterium | reverse complement strand
CCAGGCCGCCATCAGGCCCGCGACCAGTAATGCAAGCGTACGTCTAAACATGGCTGATCCCTCCTTTTAGTTGTGGGAAGGGTCTCTCGACCTTCCTGAGGGCCCATTGTATTACAACCGCACAGGTGATTGGTGATGGGTGAAAATGATCCCGTTCCAATTTCAAAGTTCCAAGTTCAAAGTTCCAAGTCAAACTAACCTTGAACCTTGAACCTTGAACCTTGAACCTGGAACCTGGAACCTGGAACAGCCCCTCGCCCTCATCCCTCAGAAGGACGATCCAGGCTGCTTCAGGAATTCCACCTCCTCGGGCGTCGAGGCACGCCCCAGCAGCGCGTTGCGGTGCGGAAGACGGCCGAAACGCTCGATGACCTCGCAATGGCGCCGGGCATAGTCGAGAAAGCTGTCGTAGTCCTTGCGCCAGGCCGGCGCGACCGCGCTGGCGAGCTGCTCGAAGCAGAGCACCGACAGCTGCTGCAAACCCCTGTCCTCCGCGTGCTCGAGGGGCAGATAGAAGAACGCGCGTCCGGCGGGAACGAGCTCGCGGTCCACTCCGCGCTCGATGCCGGTGACGGCGAGCCGCTGCGCCGCCGGATCATTCGCGAAGGCGGCCGCGGTGCCGCGATGGATGTGGCGCGAGAACTGGTCGAGAACGACGATGAGGGCGAGGCGTCCGCGCGGAGTCGCGCTCCACACAGCAAACTCTCCGCGGCTCGCGCGCTCGTGCAGCGCGCCAAACCGTTTCCGGATTCCCGCGTCGTACCTGCGCCCCTTGCCGAACCACATCTTGCGCTTGGCCGGATCGAGCGCGCCGTCGGCACCGCAGGTGCCAAACCAGAACTCGAGCACGCGCTCAATTTCGGTCAAGACCACCTCTTACCGCGGAGGACGCTGAGGACGCCGAAAAAACAAAAAATAGACAGGATTAACAGGGTGCTCTCTGCGTGCTCCGCGTCCTCTGTGGTGAGAGGTTCTTGCTTTTCTTGGCGTTCTTGGCGTTGAGAGGTTTATCCGATCAGCGTTTATCGGCGGCGCCGATTGAGGGATAAGGACGGAGGAATGGGGGATGAAGGGGCTCTCTGTGTTCTCTGTGGCTCAAGGTTTCCGGGTTTGATCTGCTTCGCGTTTATCTGCGTTTATCTGCGGTTCCATTGTTCTTGTTTTTCTTGGCGCCTTGGCGGCTAATTTTCAGTCAGTCCGCGACGACCCGCACCTCGGTCGTCACCGAGTTGGAGATGAAACACTCCCGGTGCGCCTTGTCGTGCAGCCACTCGAGATCGGCCGCCATCGGCGTCTTCGCGCCGCTGAAGACGATGTTCGGATGCAGTTCAACGCGCGTCACCGCGAACTTGCCCTCGGCGTTCTTCTCGAGGTGGCCGACTGCGTGGTCCTCGTAGCTCTCCACCACGAAGCCCTTGTTCGCGGCGAGCGCCAGGAAGGTCAGCATGTGGCAGCTCGACAGCGCCGCGACCAGGGCCGCTTCGGGATCGACGCGGTTTGGGTTTCCCAGGTACGCCGGCGTCGCGGAAGCGGGAATCTCGTTCCCGTTCGCGACCCAGATGTGGTCGCGGCTGTAGGTTTTGTAGGTGAAGTCCTTCCCGGCGCGGGACCAGCGGATGGTGGTTTTGTGCTCAGACATATTCAAAAAAGTGACGAAGTGACGAAGTGACGAAGTGACGAAGTGACGAGGTGACGAAGTGACGGAGTGACGAGGTGACGAAGTAATGAGATGATGAAAGCGCGATGTAGTTCGTCACTGCGTCACTACATCACTGCGTCACCCCTTTAGTAGCCAACGGCTTGGCCATCCGTTCGCCGCTCGGATGCCGCCAGATACCCGTCTTCCATGCGGAAGATCAACTGCGCGCGCCCGAAATCCGTGCTCCAGCGGTCCGCCTGCACGATATTGTGGCCGCGGCGCTTCAGATCGTCGATCACTTCGGCCGCCACGCCGTGCTCGACGTTGACGAGGGCGTGTTCCATGTCCACGCGCCAGCGCGGCGCGTCGGCTGCCGCCTGCGGGTTCTGACGGTGGTCGGCAAGACGCACCATCATCTGGGCGTGGCCCTGCGCCTGCATCGACCCGCCCATGACGCCAAAGCTCATCACCGGCTGCCCGTTCCGCGTGACGAAGGCCGGGATGATGGTGTGGAACGGACGCTTGCGGGGGGCCACGACGTTGACGTGGTCGGGGCGCAGGACGAAGCCGTAGCCGCGGTTCTGCATGCTGATGCCCGACACGACGATGCCGGAGCCGAACCCCTGGTAGTTGGACTGTATGTAGGAAACCATCATGCCGGATTCATCGGCGGCGGTCAGATACACGGTACCGCCCTTGCCGGGAATACCGTGTTGCGGCGTCTGCGCCTTCTTCATGTTGATGTGCCGCGAGCGGCTCCGCAGATACTCCTTGTCGAGCAACTCGGCATTTCTCACCCGCATCGTCGCCGGATCGGAGACGTGCTCGTGGATGTCGGCGAAGGCGATCTTCATCGCCTCGATCTGCAGGTGCAGGCTGTCGGCGGAGTCCACCGGCACCGAGCCCATGTCGAACTCCTCGAGGATGCCAAGCGCCATCAGCGCGCCGATACCTTGGGTATTGGGCGGAATCTCGTGCAGGGTATAGCCGCGATACGGGTGCGCGACCGGCTCGACCCAGTCCGCCGTGTGCGCCACCAGATCCTCGACTTTCATCGCGCCGCCGTGCTGCCCGGCATGCGCAGCCATCTGTTGCGCCAGATCGCCCTTGTAGAAAGCCTCTCCCTTCGTCTCGGCGATGCGCTTGAGCGTTTTGGCATGGGCGCGAGCGAGGAATTTCTCGCCCGCTTCGGGCGCGCGCCCGCGCGGCATGAAGTGCTCGGCAAAGCCCGGCACGCCGGCGAGCTCGGGCACTTGCCTGGCCCACAGCCGGGCGATGGTCGGCGACACCATGAATCCGCCGGTGGCGTAGTGGATCGCCGGCTCGAACAGGTCGGCGAAGGGCAGCTTGCCGAAGCGCTCGGAGAGCGCGACCCACGCCGAGACCGCCCCGGGCACGGTCACCGCGTCCCAGCCGCGGTTCGACATCACCGTTCGCCCCTTGAAGCGGTCGAGGTTCCAGGCTGCCGGCGAGCGGCCGGACGCGTTCAGCCCGTGCAGTTTCTTGCCGTCCCACAGGATGCAGAAGACGTCGCTGCCGATGCCGTTGCTGGTCGGTTCGAGCACCGTGAGCGCGATCGCGGTGGCGAGCGACGCGTCTACGGCGTTGCCGCCCTTGAGCAGCATGCGCAGGCCCGCTTGCGCGGCGAGCGGCTGCGAAGTCGCGACCACGTTGCGCGCCAGTACCGGCATGCGCTGGGAGGGGTAGGGGAAGCTCCAATCAAACGATTTCATTTTTTCAGAGGTGTAAGAGTAACTGGTGATTGCGATTCAGCAGAAACCGCTGTCCGTGAATTCGGGAGATCGGGAGATCGAAAACCCGTGAGATCGGGAAATCGGGAGATGGATTTTCGCTCTTTCGCCCTCACGCTCTCACGCCCTCCCGTCTTTCGCCTTGGTTATTGCGGCTCGATGCCGGCACCCTTGGCCACCTTGCGCCACTTCGCGATCTCGGACTTGATGGAGGCCGCGTGCTCGTCGAGCGTGCTGCCGATAGGGTCGGCGCCGCGCTCGATCAGGATCTTGCTGTTCTGCGGATCCCGTATGGACTTCACCAGCGCGTCATTCAGCCTCTCCGCGATCGGCCGCGGTATTCCAGCCGGTCCCACGAACCCGAAGAGGCTCCTCACGACGTACCCGGGCAGGCCCGACTCCTGCATCGTGGGGATGTCCTTCGCCGAGACCGAGCGTGTCTCGCCAGTCTGCGCGATCATGCGCAGCCGACCGCTGCGCACGTGTCCGAACAGCAAGGGCATGCTGGCGAACTGCAGTTGTACATAGCCCGCGAGGAGGTCTACGATCGCCGGCCCAGCGCCCTTGTAGGGCACGTGGATGAGCTTGACCCCGGCCGCGGTATTGAGCATCTCGGTCGCGAGATGACCGATGGTGCCCGGTCCGGACGTGGAATAGAAGACCTCCCCGGGACGCGCCTTGGCGAGCGCGATCAGCTGCTTGACGTTGTTCACAGGCAGCGACGGGTGCACCGCCAGCCCGGAAGGCACGTCCACGATGATGCCGAGCGCCGTGAAGTCCCGGGCCGTGTCGTACGGAATCTTCTTGAACACAGAGGGGTTGATGACAAAGCTCGCCGCGACGAGTCCGGTGGTATAGCCGTCGGGCGCGCTCCTCACGATCAGCTCGCCGCCGATCGTTGCCCCGGCGCCCGGGCGGTAGTCCATGACGAACTGCTGGCCGATCGCCTCGCTCATCTTCGGCGCCAGCAGGCGAAAGAAGATATCGCTGTTGCCGCCGGGCGAAGCCGGATTGATGACGCGGATCGGCTTCGTGGGAAAAGCCTGGGCAGCCGCATCGCCCGCGATACTTCCGGCTGCCAGCGCTGCAATCAATGCATACCGCAAGGTCAGTGCCGTTTTCATTGCGTGCTCCTCCTCGCGTCCTGTGGGTTTTGATATTAACCCTCGCTGCTTCGCGCTACGTGAAACGATCCACGCTTTCATGCGCTTGCGTGCTCGCTTTGGGTGCTGCAGGGGTGCTTGGCATCGGAATTATAGCAGCCGCGGCACCGCCAGACGGCACGTCCTTGAGTCGGCGTGCGCCGTACTGCGTAATCGGCGCGCGGCGAATGTCGATAGAATGACTCGCAAGGCGCCCCGCACGCCGGATGGCAGCCCGGGAGACACGAATGGCTTCGAGCCGCATGACCATAATGGGCACCCGGCACATGATTTCGGCCGGTCATTATCTCGCGGCGCACGCGGGATTCGAGATCCTGGAGGCGGGCGGCAATGCAATTGACGCCGGGGTCGCGGCCGGTCTCGCCATCGGCGTGCTGCAGACCGACAAGGTGAACTTCGGCGGCGTCGCCCCGCAGATCATCTACACCGCCAGGACCCGGAAGGTGCATTGCATCGACGGGCTCGGCGTGTGGCCGAAGGCGATCACGCCGGATTACTTCATGAAATACCACGGCGGCAAGATCCCGCCCGGCGTCGAGCGCTGCGTGGTACCGGCGGCGCCCGATGCGTGGATCACCGCGCTCGCGCACTTCGGCACGATGAGCTTCGGCGAGGTCGCCTCCGCAGCGATCCGTTTCGCGCGGGAGGGCTTCCCGATGCACCCGATGATGGCGGAGTTCATCGAGGAGAACCGCGCGGTCTACCAACGCTGGCCATCGAGCGGCAAGGTCTTCCTGCCCAAGGGCCGGGTGCCGGAGGTGGGCGAGGTTTTCGTGCAGTCCGATCTCGGTCGGACCCTGCGCTACCTCGCGGACGAGGAGAAGAAGGTGGCGCGCCGCAAGGGGCGAAGAGCCGGGCTCAAGGCCGCGCGCGACGCCTTCTACAAGGGCGACATCGCGCGGGCGGTGGCAAAGTTCCTCGCGAAGGAAGGCGGACCGATGCGCTACGAGGACTTCGCCGAATTCAGGGTGAAGTTCGAGCCCACCGTGCGTACGCGCTTCGACGGCATCGAGCTTCACGCTTGCGGCCCCTGGTCTCAGGGCCCTGTTCTGCCGATGGCGCTCAACATCCTGAAGGGCTATGACCTCAAGAGCCTGGGGCACAACTCCCCGGAATACATACACGTGTTGACCGAGGCGCTCAAGCTCGCGTTCGCCGACCGCCACCATCATTTCGGCGACCCGCGCTTCATCCGGGTCCCGATCAAGGGACTCGCGTCGGACCACTACGCGCAGCACCGCCGTTCCTTGATCAGCATGGAGAAGGCATGGCCGGGGATGCCGCCGCCGGGCGATCCGGAGGCGCTGACGCAGTTGAAGCACCGCTGCGTGCCGGCACCGCAGCCCGAGGACGCGCCGGGTCCGGGCGACACGTCGTACGTGTGCGTGATCGACCGGCACGGGAACGCGTTCTCGGCGACACCGAGCGACGGCTCGGACAAGACGCCGATCATTTCGGACGTGGGTATCCTCTGCTCGGGGCGCGGAACCCAGTCGTGGTCCGACCCCGCGCATCCATCCTCGGTCGCGCCGGGCAAACGGCCGAGGCTCACGCCCAACCCGGCGCTCGCCTTCAAGAACGGCCGCGTCTACATGCCGTTCGGCACGCCCGGCGGGGACGTGCAATGCCAGGCGATGCTGCAGGTGTTCCTCAACATCAACGTCTTTGGCATGGACGTGCAGACCGCGGTGGAAGCGCCGCGCTTCTCGACCTACAGCTTCCCCGGCTCGTTCGAGCCGCATCCGTATTACCCCGGCCGGCTCTACCTCGAGTCGCGGATCGACCGGGCAGTGGGCAACGAGCTCGCGGGGCGCGGGCACAAGGTCTACTGGTGGGACGAAACCACCTGGCTCGCCGGGGCGGTGTGCGCCATCGTCGCCGACCGCAAGCAAGGCGTGCTGCACGGGGGCGCCGATCCGCGGCGGCCGGCGTACGTGCTCGGCTGGTGAAAATCAAAAAGCATTAGCCGCCGATGGACGCCGATACTCGCCGATTTGATTCCGTCACTTCGTCACTGCGTCACTTCGTCACTGCTTATGGAGCCGCAGATAAACGCAGATAAACGCGGATCAGAACAACAAACTGAACCGCCAAGGCGCCGAGACGCCAAGAAGTATAAGAATGGAACCGCAGATAAACGCAGATAAACGCGGATAAAATCAAACCAAAGTTCGACTCACGACCCGCGAATCACGATTCGCGGAATTTGGAACCGCTGAGCCGCCAAGGCCGCCAAGAAATACAAATAAAATTGAAACAAATTGAACCGCCAAGGCCTCCAAGAAAAGCAAGAATGGAAACCGCAGATAAACGCAGATGAGAAATAAAGAAAAGGCCAGGAACGAAGCAAGCAGGAAGGGACATGCGTAGCAAAGATTCGCCACATTGGCCTGAGGGCAACGGATGTGGATCTTGCCGTTACGCCTGGCAGGACAGCGGCCTGGATTTGACCACATTGGGTTCGCGGTGGAGGCCGAGAACGAAGCGTGTCAACGTCTCGAGGCCGCTGGTGCCCGCAACATCGGCACCACGGTTGATCCCCACCAGGTGAAATTTCGGTGCCCCGAGGGCATTGAGGTAGAAGTTGGTGAGTGGAGCGGCGCAGAGCCAATATTCGCTTCGAGCTAGACCCTTCGCGGCATCGCTTTGCTCCGCCGTTTCGGGCCGGTCAAGCGAAACGTTAATCGTTGCTCCCGCCGACAATCACATCTACCTGGAATCCTGCCTATTCTTTATCGGCGTTCATCGGCGTTCATCTTCGGCGAAAAAGAACAAGGCAGAAGGATGAAGGCAGAAGGATTCTTTAATTCTATCCGCGTTTATCTGCGTTTATCTGCGGCTGAATTCTTATTCTTGATCTGTCTTGGCGTCTTGACGCCTTGGGGGTCAAATGTGGTGTTTGCCGCCAGCATAGCCGTTGACGTCGGCCATTACCTGCAGAAGCCCGGCGTGATCAGCGCCCGGGGCGTCCCCGAGTTCGAGTACAACCGCCAGCTCGCGCGGGAAGTGTCGGAAACCTTACGGCGCGCGGGCCACAAGACTATCCTGATCGGTGACGATGGACTTGCCGAAGACCTGGGCAAACGCGCGCCGCGCGCCGCCGGGATGGATCTCTTCCTCTCGATCCACCACGATTCCGTGCAGCCGCGTTTCCTCTCGACCTGGGAATACGAGGGCCAGGTGCAGAGCTACAGCGACTTGTTTTCCGGGTTCTCGCTTTTCGTGTCGCGGATCACTTCGCACCTGGAGCCGAGCCTGAAGTGCGCGTCCGCGATCGGCACGGCGCTGCGGGGCGCGGGCTTCACGCCCTCGCGCTACCATGCCGATCCGATCGTAGGCGAGAACCGCCCCTTTGCCGACGAGGCGAACGGGGTGCATTATTTCGACAATCTGGCGGTGCTGAAGACGGCGACCATCCCGGCGCTGCTGTTCGAGGCCGGGGTGATCGTCAATCGCGAGGAAGAGCTGCGCATACGCGATCCCGCCGTCCGCCGGAGGATTGCAGAAGGCATCGCTACAGCGCTCGGCGCCTGCCTGTCGCGATGAGGTAAGAGCGTGAATCGTGATTCGTGAATTGTGACGAGAGGGACGGCGGCACAAGCGAGGACTGACAAGAATGGCGGAAGAATGAAGGCGGACAGCAGAAGTCGGTCACGGCGGGCAATAGCGGGTTTGGGGTTGCTCTTGACCTCATCCCTTATCCCTCATCCCTCATCCCTTGCGTGGGGAGCGCAGGCCGCGTCCACGTATCCCGAGCGCCCCATCCGGCTCATCGTCGGCTTTCCGCCGGGCGGCGCCGCCGACATCCTGGGGCGTATCGCCGCGCAGCGGCTTACCGAGTCGCTGGCGCAACAGGTGGTGGTGGACAACCGCGGCGGCGCGGGCGGGCTGATCGCGACCGAGATTGCGGCGAGGGCCAACCCCGACGGTTACACGATGCTGTTCACGTCCATCCCGCACGTCATCAACCCGCATCTGTACCGCAAGGTTGCGTACGACGCGGTGAAGGATTTCGTTCCGGTCGTCCAGTTCGTCGCGGTGCCGCTGATGATGGCTTCGCATCCTTCGCTCCCGGCCGGCTCGGTGAAGGACGTCATCGCCTATGCCAAAGGACGCCCCGGCCAGGTCAGCTACGGCTCGGGCGGCAGCGGCGCGTCGAGCCATCTGGCGATGGAGCTGTTCAAGACCATGGCGGGAGTTGACCTCGTGCATATCCCGTACAAAGGCGTGGGCCCGATGATCACGGACATGCTCGCAGGCCAGGTGAAGCTCACCATCTCAAGCGCCGTGCCGCTGTCGCCGCAGGTCAGGGCCGGCAGACTGCGCGGGCTTGCCGTCACCAGCCCCGGGCGCTCGCCGTCGTTTCCCGATCTTCCGGCGATCGCGGAGACCGTGCCGGGCTACGAGGTGATCAACTGGTTCGGCATCCTGGCGCTGGCGGGAACGCCCGAGGCCGTCATCACGCGCATTAACCGGGAGCTCAACGCAGCCTTGGCATCGCCGGAGCTGAGGAAGCGTCTTGCCGTCCAGGGAGCGGACGCGGTCGGCGGAACCTCCGAGGAGTTCGGCAAGCGGATCCGGGCCGACTTGGAAAAGTGGGGCCGGGTTGTCAGGGAGTCCGGCGCCCGCGTCGACTGACGCTGCGCGTAGGAAATAGGAAATAGGGAATAGGAAATGGGGGGGCGCGACCCGCCGTTCTGCCCATTCACCATTCACCATTTACCATTCACCGTCTTCAGAGCCATTCCCTGCGCTTGAGATACAGGATCGGGCCGACCGCCGCCGCGAGCATCGCGAGCAGGGCGAGCGGATAGCCCCAGAGCCAGTCGAGCTCCGGTATGTGGCGGAAATTCATGCCGTAAACGCTGGCGATCAGGGTCGGCGGCATCAGCACCACCGAGAGCACGGTGAACACGTTGAGCCGCTTGCTGTGCTCGATGTTGACGACGCCCAGGGCCGAGTCCATCAGGAACTTGGTGCGCTCGTACAGGAAGGTGGAGTGCGTCATCAGCGACTCCACGTCGCGCAGGATCTCGTTGATCTCCTCCGCGTGCATCTGGGCGGCGCTGTCGCGCAGCAGCTGCGAAAAGGCGCGCTGGTTCTCGAGCAAGCCGAGGCGCGCCTTCCCGTTGGTGTCCTCGACCCGGGCGAGTCCTTCCAGCACCCGCGGCATGCGGCGCTTCTCGCCGCGGAAGATCGCGCTCGAAAGCGACTCGAGATCGGTCTGCAGCCGCTCATAGTTGTCGGCGAGCAGCCCGACGCGCACCCACACGATGCCGAGCAGGATCGAGAAGGGATCGTCGTTCAGTTCCGGCCGGGACGAGGCGTGCGAGTAGAACGCGCGGAGCTCGGGGATTTCCTCGGCATGCAGGGTGTAAATCCGGCCCTGGTTCACGGTGAAGGCGACGCTTGCGATGCGGCTCACCCCGTCGGCCCCGAGCAGGAAGTAGAGGTTCAGGTGCAGCCCGTGGTCGTCGCGGTAGAAGCGCGCGCTCGCCTCGATCTCGCCCAGCTCCTCCATGAACTGCAGCTCCTGCTGGAACGCCTGCTTTACCCACTGGCGCTCCTGCTCGGTCGGGTTGTTGAGGTCCAGCCAGCGGATGGCCGGAACGAGGTCGGACGCCTGGTTGACGGGGATCTTCCTCAGCGTCCGGTCCGCGATGATATAGGCGTTGAGCATGGTCGTTTCCTCGAACGGATCGGTGCCGCAGACATACGGCTCGCGCCCGTCGGCGCATTGTAGCGGCTGCCTGCTAGACTAGCGACCTGGGCCCGCGTGCCGCCCGCCGGCGTGCCGCGCGCCGGATGCGCCGCGGAGTCCGTGGGTTGAAATCGCGCATGTTGTGGAGCCTCCTGTCGTCGCTTGCCATCGCCTATGGCGCGCTGGTGGTGCTCGTTTACCTGTTCCAGTCGCGGCTCGTCTATTTTCCGCAGGTCGGGCGCGAGGTGGCAGTGACGCCGCAGGTCTACGGGCTGGCGTTCGATCCGGTGACCATCGCGACCGCCGACGGCGAGCAACTCGCGGGGTGGGGGGTGCCGGCCGAGAGCGCGCGGGGAACGGTGCTGATCTTCCACGGCAATGCCGGCAACATCTCGCACCGCCTCGAGTACCTAACGATGTTCCACCGAATGGGTTATTCGAGCCTCATCATCGATTATCGCGGCTATGGCCGGAGCACCGGCTCCCCCTCCGAGGAGGGGACCTACCGCGATGCGGAGGCCGCCTGGCGCTGGCTGACGGTGGAACGGGGCGTGAACGGAGGCGAAATCGTGCTGTTCGGCGAGTCGCTCGGCGGCGCGGTCGCGGCCTGGCTCGCAGCGCGGGTGGCTCCACGCGCGCTGGTGCTCTCTTCGACCTTTACTTCGGTGCCGGACCTCGGGGCGCAGGTGTATCCGTTCTTGCCGGTGCGGCTGATCAGCCGCTTCTCCTACGACAACCTTGCCGTGATCAGGGCGGTGAAGGCGCCGGTGCTCGTCGCTCACAGCCGCGACGACGAAATCATCCCGTTCACCCACGGCAGGACGCTCTACGAGGCTGCCAATGAGCCGAGGCAGTTTCTCGAGATGCGCGGCGGCCACAACGACGGCTTTCTCTTCGTGCGGCAGGAGTGGGTGGCACAGCTGGCCGCGTTTCTTGAACGCTCCGCGGCGATGAAATCGCCGGTGAAGGCAGAAAAGATCAACTCCAAAGAGAATTAGCCACAGAGGACACAGAGTTCACAGAGAAAGCAAAACTCCACAAGAACACGCAGATCTGGCTTTTCAACTCTCTGTGTTCTCTGTGATCTCTGTGGCCGATTGAGCTTTCCTGGGGTTTGGTGGAGTCTAGCGGATGGGTCGAGTCCGGGGCAAAGCGTGGA
>JACPEF010000131.1 GCA_016183675.1 Betaproteobacteria bacterium | reverse complement strand
CTCGGTGATGTTGCGGGCGCCGATGTGCGAGCAGAACGCGCGGAAGCTGCAGGACGCTCGGGGATGGTGACGGCAAGGATCGCCTCGCGCTTCTCGCCGAGCTCGGCTTCCTCCGCGACGAAGCGCAGCCGGTCGAAGTTCATATTGGCCCCGCACGCGATCGCGACCAGGGTCTTGCCACGGATGCCGGTGCGCTCGACGTAGGCCTTGGCGCCCGCAATCGCCAGCCCGCCGGCAGGCTCAAGCACCGCGCGCGTGTCCTCGAACACGTCCTTGATCGCGGCGCACATCGCGTCGGTGTCCACCAGGATCACCTCGTCCACGAGCTCGCGGCACAGCCGGAAGGTTTCGCGCCCGACCTGCTTCACCGCCACGCCGTCGGCGAACAGCCCCACCTGCGCGAGCTTCACGCGCCGTCCCGCCTTGAGCGAGCGGTACATGGCGTCGGCGTCTTCCGGCTCGACCCCGATCACCTTGATCCGGGGGCGCAGCCGCTTCACGTAGGCCGCGATCCCCGAGATGAGCCCGCCGCCGCCGATCGCGACGAAGATGGCGTGGATCGGCTTCGCGTGCTGGTGCAGGATCTCCATGGCAATGGTGCCCTGCCCGGCGATCACGTCCGGGTCGTCGTAGGGATGCACGAAGGTGAGCCGCTGCCGGCGCCCGATCGCGCGCGCGCGCGTATAGGCTTCGTCATAGGAATCGCCGTGGAGCACGACCCGCGCCCCGCGCGCTTTCACCGCCGCGACCTTGATCTGCGGCGTGGTGACCGGCATCACGATGGTCGCCGCGCACCCCATCTTCTGCGCCGCCAGCGCCACCCCCTGGGCGTGGTTGCCCGCGGAGGCGGCAATCACACCGCGCCTCAAGGCCGCGGCCGGCAGGTTCGCCATCTTGTTGTACGCCCCGCGCAGCTTGAACGAGAAAACCGGTTGCATGTCCTCGCGCTTGAGCAGCAGCCGGTTGTGCAGGCGTGCCGACAGGTTGGGCGCGAGCTCCAGCGGCGTCTCGACCGCGACGTCGTAGACGCGCGCCTTCAAGATGCGCTCGAGGTAGTCGTTCTTCTTCATGGCTCCGGCCGCAAATGGCCGTTTAGTCAAGCTGGAAGGTTATCAGCCATTTGCGCCCGGAGGAAATGGGGAATGGGAAATAGGAAATGGTATAGTCTCCGAGCCATCCACGGCTCACGGATAGCAGATCACGGTTTTCCCATTCACGATTCCCCGTTCACCATTCACGGCTTTCGATGACCCAGGACGAGATGAAGCAGGCAGCGGCGAAAGCCGCGATCGCCCACGTTCCCGACGAATGCGTGGTGGGCGTGGGCAGCGGCTCGACCGCCAACTTCTTCATCGCCGAGCTCGGCGGAATCAGGCGCCGCATCAAAGGCGCGGTCGCGAGCTCGGAGGCGAGCGCGAAGCGCCTGAAGGAGCTCGGCATCCGGGTGCTGGACTTGAACGGCGTGGACGAGTTGCCGGTGTACGTGGACGGGGCGGATGAGGTGACGCGCCATCTCGCGATGATCAAGGGCGGCGGCGGAGCGTTGACGCGGGAGAAGATCGTCGCGGCGGTGGCGAAGCAATTCGTGTGCATCGCCGACCAGTCGAAGCTGGTGGACGTGCTCGGAAGATTTCCGCTGCCGGTGGAGGTCATCCCGATCGCGCGCTCCTACGTCGCGCGCGAGCTCGCCAAGCTCGGCGGGAGCCCCGCGTGGCGCCAGGACTTCGTCACCGACAACGGCAACGTCATCCTCGACGTGCGTAACCTCGCGATCACCGCGCCGGTTGAGCTGGAGACCCGGCTCGACCAGATCGCCGGGGTCGTCACCAACGGGCTGTTCGCCCGGCGCGGGGCGGACGTGCTGCTGCTCGGCACGACGACGGGCGTGCAGACGTTGAAGCGGTGACGCGACGCGCTTGACGCTGGGGCGGGCTGTTCGACCGAATGGAACGGCGCCCCCCGCTTCTCCCTTGCTCCCGCCAGACCTCCATTACAACAGGTCGGGCGCAATCACTGCCCGCACCACGGTTTCGCCCGGGTCGCGGCTGGCAAGCCACCACAGCGCGCCTTTCGGGATGCCCCACTCCGCAGCGGAGCGGGTCATGATCAGAGCCGCGGTCTGGCCCAGCGTCGGCTGGTGTCCGACCACCACCACCGTGCCCTCCGCGCGCGGCCAGCCGGCCGCCTTGAGCACCGACTGGGGCGTAGCGGCGGCACCCACCTCGCGGCTCACCTCGAACCTCCCTGTCAGCGCCCGCGCGGTCTGCTGTGCGCGCTTCGCCGGGCTGACCAGAACTACAGCGTCCCCCGGCAGCCGCTCCTTGAGCCAGGCGGCTATGCGCTGCGCCTGTTTCACGCCCTTCGCGGTCAGCTCGCGTTCTTCATCCGGCGCGTCGTCTCCGGCGTCGGCGTGGCGCCACAAGATCAGTTCCATGTTCCAGGTTCCGAGTTCCAGGTTCCGGGTTCCGGGTTCAAGGTTCAAGGTTCAAGGTTCAAGGTTCAAGGTTTGACTTTGAACTTGGAACTTTGAACTTGGAACCTGGAAAATTGAACAGGGAATGAGCGGATCGATCAGATCCGGCCGGCAGCGGGCGTGGGAATTACTTCTTGGCGGGCGGAACGTAGCCGGCGGCGACATCGGCGCCGCCGCCGAAGAAGTGCCTCTCCATCTGCTGCGCGAGGTAGTCGCGGGCTTTCTTGTCCGCGAGGTTGAGCCGGTTCTCATTGACCAGCTGCTTCTGGTGTTCGAGCCATTGCTTCCAGGCTTCCTTCGACACGTGGTCGAAGATGCGCTTGCCGAGCTCCCCGGGATAGGGCAGAAAATCGAGACCCTCCGCCTCGCGCCCGAGCTTCACGCACTGCACCATCCTGGCCATGACCAGACTTTCAGTTTGACGCCCCGATGTTTCAGGAGTGTTGCAGCAATGTTACGGCGCCCCTAGGAGTTTGTCGGGCTTTCGTTCGACAAACTCCTAAGGCAAAACCGCCGGCAAGAAAAATGATGGAAAAGAACTGAAAAGACACGACTTCGACTCCGTTGCCGTCCCCAATATTGAGCCAAGGGGGTCATTAGGTCCAGCTTTATCCCAGATCCTCAGGCGGTTTTGCTGTTAGCAGCCTGTCGGAGCAGCAAGTCCGACAGGCTGCTAGCCTCAAGTAAACCGCAGCTCCATGTTGGCGTTTTTCAAGCGCGAGGCGCCGAGGAGCAGGGGGTGGTCGGCCCGCGGCTTCTCGAGGAAGTAGCCCTGCGCGCAGTCCACGTCGAAGCTCTTCAGCATGGTGAGCGTGTCTTCGTCCTCCACGCACTCGGCGATGGTGGTCTTGTGGAGCCCCCGCGCGACGGTCACCATCGCCTTCACGAACAGCTGGTTGTCGTACCGTTTCGGCAGGTTGCGGATGAAGAGCCCGTCGATCTTCACCGAGTCCACCTGCAGGTGCTTCAGGTAGGCGAACGAGGAAAAACCGGTCCCGAAATCGTCGAGGCTCACGCCGCAGCCGGTCTGGTGCAGCGCCTCGATGAAGCGCTGCGCGTCGTGCAGGTCCGACACCGCCGAGGTCTCGGTGAGCTCCACCATAAGCCGGCGCGGCGCGACCCCGTAGCGCTTCAACTGCTCGGCGATGTACTGCGGCAGCATCGGCTCGTCGAAGGAGCGCCCGGAGATGTTGACCGCCAGCGCCGGGATCGACTTCACCTCGGCGAGCATCTGGATCGACTCGCGCAGCACCCAGCGGTCGATGTCGAGGATCTTGCCCGACTTCTCCGCCACCGGGATGAACTGGCCCGGCATCACCAGCACCGACGCGTCGTCCTTGTCGCGCATGCGCACCAGGACCTCGAAGTGCGAGAGCGAGCGGTCGGCGGTGGAGTAGACCCCCTGGAACTGCAGGTCCATGAGATGGTTCTCCAGGGCGTGCAGGATGCGGTCGTTCCACGACAGGCGCGAGACCATCTCCTGCGTGGTGTCGAGGTCCGAGCGGTAGGTGCGCCACGCGTTCTTGCCCGCCTCCTTGGCCTGGTACATCGCGGTATCGGCGCGCGCGATCAGGTCTTCGACGTTGTCGGCATGGTCCGGGTAGATCGCGATGCCGAGGGAGCTCGTCAGCCGCAGGCTCTGGCCCTCGAACTGGAAGCGCACCTGCGCGATCGACTGCGTGATGCGGTCGGCGAGCACGCGCAGCATCTCGTCGGAAATTTCCGGCACCAGGATCGCGAACTCGTCGCCGCCGAGCCGCGCGAAGATCTCGTTGCGCCGCACCTGGCCTGCTACTTCGCCCGCGACGCGGATCAGCATCGCATCGCCCGCACGGTGGCCGAAGGTGTCGTTGATGTACTTGAACTCGTCCAGGTCGTAGAACAGCAGCGCGACGCGGGAATGGTGCCGTTCGGCGTCGGCGATCATGCGCCCCAGTTCCTCGTTGAAGCGGTGGCGGTTGTAGAGCCCGGTCAACGCGTCGCGCTCGGCGAGATAGATCAGCTGATCGGCGGTCTGGCGCGCGCGGGTGACGTCCTCGAACAGCCACAGGTGGCCGACGGGCCGGCCGTAGACGTCCTCGACCGAGTGCACCTGCTGGGTGACGAGCCGGCCGTCCGCCATCTGGATCTCGAGCGTTCCCAGGATCTCGCCCTCGCGCGGCAGGCGGAGCATCCGCCTGCCCTGCTCTTCCGGCCGCGCCAGCACGCACGCGGAACTGGCGAGCACTTCCTGCGAATTCCTGCCGATCAGGCGCGTGCCCGGCGCGATCATCCAGATCCGGGTGAACGCGGGATTGCTGTATACCACCCTGTCGTCATGGGACACGAAGAGTATCCCCATGTCCATCGCTCCCAGCAGCGCCGAAAGCCGCGCGTGCTCGTCCTGCTCGCGCGTCAAATATTCCTGCTGCACCGCCTGCGCGTCGCGCAGCTCGACGACGGTTGTCTCCAGCCGCTGCTCGGCCTCCTTCCTCTGGGTGATGTCGCGGATGGGATGCTGATGCGGATGCCGAGGTAGCCGCCGCTCGTGTCGTAGATCGGGCGCCAGTCGGCCGCGGCCCAGAACTCGGAGCCGTCCTTGCGCCGCGCGCGGAATTCGTAGTCCGCCCCGCTGTTGCCCCGCAGCGCGCGGCGGATCTGCCGCACCGTGCGCCCGACGTCGGGCTCGCTGATGAACGGCGCCGGGAAGTTCTCGGTAGCGAGGCACTCCTCGGGGGTGTAGCCGAACATGTCGAGCACGCGCGGGTTGATCCAGATCAACTTGCCCTCGGGGTTGATCCACAGTTCGCAGTCGTAGCTGTAGTCGGCGATCGCGGTGAACTTGGCCTCGCTCTCGGCGAGCGCCTTGATGCGGCCCTGCAGCGTCGCGGCCATCGCGTTGAAGGCGTGGGTGAGCTTGCCCACTTCATCGCCCCCCTCCAGGGGCAGCCGCAGGTTGAGATCGCCCGCCGCAAGGCCCTCGCTCGCCTTGGTGAGCTGGGTGAGGTTGCGCGTGAGCCAGTAGGCGAGCGCGATCATCGACGCAAGCGACAGGATGAGCGCGACCGCCCCGATCACCAGGTCGTCGCGGATCAGCTCGGCGCGTGCCTGCTGCATGAAGGCGGTGGACATGCCGAACCGCAGCCGCCCGTAGGTTTCCCCGCCGGCGCCGATCTCGGCTTCGGTGTCGAAGCGCGCCTTGGCGATCACCGCGGGATCGGTTATCGAGCGGTCGGGCGCCGGCAGCGGCTGCGCGCCGTCCCAGCCGCTCGCGGCGACGAGGTTGCCGCGCGCGTCGAACAGCGCGAGATAGGAAATGCCCTCGTCCCGGCGCACGCGGTCGAACACCATCGCGATGCTCGCCCGGTCACCGCGCCGGAGCGGCGCGGCGAGCGCCGCCGATAGCAGCTGCTTGCGCTCCTCGAGGTGCAGCCGCGCGCGCTCGGCGAGCTGCTGGTCCATGACCTGCGTGCTGTGGCCGATCAGCAGCGCGAGCATCACCGTCTGCACCAGCGCGCTCGCGAGCAGGAGCCGCGTGCGCAGCGAAAACGAGATGGGCAGGGTTCTCATCGCGCTCGCCTCACGGGCGCTTCACCAGGACCACCGAGCGCCGCTGGTAGTTGTAGAGGGCGCGCTTGCGGTGCGGCAGCGCCTTGATGCCGGCCTCGGTGAAGCCGCGCTCGACGAACCAGTGCTCGGCGCGCGTGGTGAGCACGAACAGGCGCTTCAACTTCGCCCGGCGGGCGCGCGCCTCGACCTCCGTGAGCAGCCGCTCGCCCGCGCCCTGGTTGCGGAAGTCGGGATGCACCACCAGGCAGGCGAGCTCGCCGGCGGCCTCGTCCCCGAACGGATAGAGCGCGGCGCAGGCGACGATGATGCGGTCGTGCTCGAGCACGATGAACCGTCCGATCTCCCGCTCGAGGAGATCGCGGCTGCGCTTGACGAGCGTGCCGTCCGCCTCCAGCGGCTCGATCAGCTGGAGGACGCCGCCGATGTCCTCGAGCTTCGCCTGGCGCAGGGTCTCGATCGGGTCGGGTGTCAACATGGTGCCCACGCCCTTGTGCGTGAAAAGCTCGAGCAGCAGGCCGTCGTCGATGTGTCCCGAGACGAGGTGCGCGCGCCGCACGCCTTGCCGGCAGGCGCGCACCGCCCAGGGCAGGTACAGCCGCACGTCGGTGTCGGGCTGCTCCGCGCGCGCGAGCAGCGCCTCGGCCTGTTTCACCGTGGGCTCGCGCAGCAGTTCCCCGCGCCGGCCGGTGACGCCCGCCGTGTCCATGAGGAAGATGAGCTTCTCGGCCTTGAGCGCGACGGCGGTCGACGCGGCGACGTCCTCGAGCACGAGGTTGAACACTTCGCCGGTCGGCGAGTAGCCGAGCGGCGAGAGCAGCACGAGCTCGTTGTCGTCGAGCCGCTTCTGGATCGCGTGCGCGTCCACCTTGCGCACTTCTCCCGTGTGCATGAAATCCACGCCGTCGACCACCCCGATCGGCTTGGCGGTGATGAAGTTGCCGCTCGCGACCCGGATGTCGGCGCCCGCCATGGGGGAATTGGGCAGCCCCATCGAGAGAGCCGCCTCGATCTCCACGCGCAGGCGCCCGCTCGCCTCTTTCGCGTACGCGAGCGCGAGATCGTCGGTGACGCGCAATCCCTTGTGGAAGCGGCTGCGGCGCCGGCGCTGCTTGAGCTTCGCTTCGATCTGGGGGCGCGCGCCGTGGACGAGCACCAGCCGCACGCCGAGCGCGGCAAGCAGGTTGAGGTCGTGCGTGAGATCAAGAAACCGCCCGTCGGCGACCACCTCGCCGCCGAAGGCGATCACGAAGGTCCTGCCGCGGAACGCGTGAATATAGGGCGTGACCGACTGGAACCAGTCGATGAAACGATCCTGGCTCGACAACCGCTGCCGCCGCGGCAGCTGCGCCGCCGGCTCCGCTTTGCCGACCGCCGCCATCGCGATTTTGTCTGAGGTCTTTGAAATGGGCGACCTCCCTGTGTTTCCCGGGGTGCTGCGCCCCGCACCCTGCGCGGTCGTATTCTACCGCTTTTTCAAGTACCTATCATACGATCTTCTGGTGAACGGTAAATGGCGAACGGTAACTGACGAAAAGCCATTGAGAAATAGGCCAGCCCAACCAAGGTTTTCCGTTCACCGTTCACCGATCACCGCCTCAAAAGTCGCCCCAGAGTGCCGCGATCGCGGCAAGTGCGGCAATCGCGGCGGTTTCGGTGCGCAGCACGCGGGGGCCGAGTCGCACCGCGTGGAACCCCGCCTGCTCGGCGGCGCGTTCCTCATGCGGGGCGAGCCCGCCTTCCGGTCCCGCGAGCAGCACGACGCCGTCAGGAGGCCGCGCGAGTTCGCGCAACCCGCCTGCGGCCCGCGGCGACAGCAGCAGCTTCGCTGCGCCATCGCGCGCTTTTGCGATCCGCGCCAGCCATTCGGGGATCTCGATTAGCGGCTCGACTTTCGGCACGCGGTTGCGGCCGCATTGCTCGCACGCGGCGATCGCGACCGCCTGCCAATGTGCGAGCCGCGTCGCCGCGCGCTCGGGCGCGAGACGCACCACGCTGCGGCTGCCGGAAAGCGGCTGGATCGCAACGACGCCGAGCTCGACCGCTTTCTGCACGGTGAAGTCCATGCGCTCGCCGCTCGAGACCACCTGGGCCAGCGTCACCGCGAGCGGCGCTTCGCGGTCGACCGTGTTGCGGGCGGTAACGTCGAGTATGACGGCGTCCTTGGCGATGCGCGCGATCTGCGCGCTGTACTCGTCGCCGTCGCCGTTAAAGAGTGCGACCGCGTCGCCGCTGCGCAGCCGCAGCACGCGCGTCACGTGGCGCGCCTGAGCGGGCGGCAGCACGCATTTTTTTCCGACGCCAATGCCGCCGGAAAAATATATGCGCGTCAAAGACTTGGAGTCCGGCATCGTGATAGAATTATGCCACGTCAAACACCGTTGCCGCCGCGATGCGCATGAAGAGCGTCGCTTTTGCCCATGACGAAAGCGGACTAGAATCGCGTCTTTTCGCGGGGGCCGCATGAAAATCGTCATTCTCGGCGCCGGCCAGGTCGGCTCCACGGTCGCCGAGAGCCTGGTCTCGGAGGCGAACGACATCACGGTGGTGGATGTCAACACCGAGCGCCTGAAGAAGCTGCAGGACCGGCTCGACCTGCGCACCGTCGCGGGCAACGCCGCGCATCCCGCGATACTGGAGCAGGCCGGCGCGCGCGACGCCGACATGATCCTCGCGGTCACCCAGAGCGATGAAACCAACATGGTCGCGTGCAAGCTCGCCGCCACCATGTTCAACATCCCGACCAAGATCGCGCGCATCCGCTCCGCGGATTATCTGTCGCACCCCGAGATCTTCAACCCCGAGAATTTCGCCGTGGACTCCGCGATCTGCCCCGAGCAGATCCTGTGCGATTACATCGTCAAGCTGCTCGAATTCCCGGAATCGCTGCAGGTGCTCGAGTTCGCCGACGGCAAGGTGAGCCTGGTCGCGGTGCGGGCGTTCCACGGCGGCCCGCTGGTCGGCCACGAGGTTTCCCACCTGCGAACCGACATGCCGCAGGTCGACACGCGCGTTGCCGCCATCTTCCGGCACGACAGCCCGATCATCCCGGAGGGCAACACGGTGGTGGAAGCCGGGGACGAGGTGTTCTTCCTCGCCGCCACCGAGAACATCCGCGGCGTCCTGCGCGAGCTGCGGCGCATGGACAAGCCGGTGAAGCGCGTGATGATCGGGGGCGGCGGCAACATCGGCCGGCGGCTGGCGAAGGCGATCGAGAACAAGTACGAGGTCAAGATCATCGAGTACAACAAGGCGGGCGCCGAGCGGCTTGCCGCCGAGTTGAACAGCACGCTCGTGCTCGCGGGCGATGTCACCGACGAAGAGCTGCTGGGCGCCGAGAACGTCAGCGAGATGGACGTCTATTGCGCCGTTACCAACGACGACGAAACCAACATCATGTCGTCGCTCCTCGCCAAGCGCATGGGCGCGCGCAAGGTGGTCGCGCTCATCAACCGCGGCTCCTACGTGAACCTCGTCCAGTCGGGGCAGATAGACATTGCGATCTCGCCGGCCCAGGCCACCATCGGCACGCTGCTCGCGCACGTGCGGCGCGGCGACTGCGCGGTGGTGCACAGCCTGCGGCGGGGCGCGGCCGAGGCTCTCGAGCTCATCGCCCACGGCGACGCCAAGTCCTCCAAAGTCATCGGCCGCCGCGTCGGGGAAATCGAGCTGCCCAAGGGCGTGACCATCGGAGCCATCGTGCGCCGCGACGATCGTCCCGGGGCCGCCGGCGGGCTGGTGAAAGGCGACGGCGGCAACCACGACTACCGGGTCATCATCAGCCACCACAACACGATGATCGAGCCCGAGGACCACGTCATCGTGTTCGTCGTCAACAAGCGCCTGGTGCCCAAGGTCGAGAAGCTGTTCCAGGTCGACATCGGCTTCTTCTAGCACGCCGCTTCCGGCACCCTGTCCAGCGACGTGGCCGACGATTTGACGCTCACCCCGGCGCGGACCGCTCACAGCCCGCTCGCGGTTCTGCACGTGCTGGGGCTCGTCATCGCGATCTTCAGCACAACCATGCTGGTGCCGCTCGCAACCGCGTTCCTCTACCGCGACGCCGCGATGCTTGCTTACGACAAGGCGATCGCGATCACGCTGGTGAGCGGCGCGGTGCTGTGGATCGCCACGCGCCACGCGCGCCGCGAGCTGCAGATCCGCGACGGCTTCCTGCTGGTGACGCTGGTGTGGGCGGTGCTGCCGGCGTTCGCGGCGCTGCCGTTCCTGCTCTACCTGCCGGGAATGAGCTTCACCGATGCCTACTTCGAGTCCATGTCGGGCCTCACCACTACCGGCGCGACCGTTCTTTCCGACCTCGACAAGCTGCCGCCATCGATCAACATGTGGCGCGGGTTGCTGCAATGGCTCGGCGGCATGGGCATCATCGTGCTGGCGGTGGCGATCCTGCCGCTCCTCGGGGTCGGCGGCCGGCAACTGTTCAAGGCCGAGACGCCGGGACCGATGAAGGACACCAAGTTGACGCCGCGCATCACCGAAACGGCAAAAGGCTTGTGGATCGTCTACTCCCTCATCACGACCGCGTGCGTCCTCTCCTACTGGGCGGCGGGGATGAGCCCGCTCGACGCCGTCATGCACAGCTTCAGCACCATGAGCCTCGGCGGGTTCTCGACGCACGACGCGAGCTACGGCCATTTCGATTCGCCCCTGATCGAGGGCGTCGCCACCTTTTTCATGCTGGTCGCGGGCATCAATTTCGCCACCCACTTCATGGTGCTGCGCAAGCGCGGCTTCGAGCCCTACCGCGATGATCCGGAGGCAAGCTGGTTTCTGATCGTGCTGCTGGCGAGCTGCGTCGGCATCGCGCTGTTCCTGTGGGTGCAGGGCGTTTATCCCGATTTCCTGACCGCACTGCGCCACGCCACTTTCAACACCGTATCCATCGCCACCACCACCGGCTACGCGAGCGTTGACTACAATCAATGGCCGGTTTTTGCTCCGCTCGTCATGCTGCTGCTGTGCTGCGTGACCTCCAGCGCCGGCTCCACCGGCGGCGGCATCAAGATGATCCGCGCCCGGCTCATGGTCCAGCAGGGCCTGCGCGAGATGGTCAAGCTGCTGCATCCCCAGGCGCAGGTGCCCGTGAAGCTCGGCGGGCAGGTGGTGCCGAACCAGATCGTGTTCGCGGTGCTCGCGTTCATGTCGCTGTGGGGCGCCAGCGTCACCGTCATGACGCTGCTGCTGCTCGCTACCGGCCTGGATTTCGTCACTGGGTTCACCGCGGTGATCGCCTGCATTACCAACACCGGTCCAGGTTTGAACAACGTCGGGCCGGCCACCACCTACGCCTCCCTCACCGATCTGCAGACCTGGGTGTTGGCGGTCGCGATGCTGATCGGGCGGCTCGAGCTGTTCACCGTGCTGGTGCTGTTCACCCCCGCCTTCTGGCGCAAGTAGCGCCCGATTCAACCAGCGCGGGCACTCTGGTAGAGTCGCTCTGCGCCGGGCGATGGCGCATCGAGCAAGCATCCGCGACGCGCTCCGGCCACCCCGGACTGCGGCGCGGCGGAACAACAAGCACACGCCGCAATGGGCTGGATACTCGGTATCGCGCCGCTCGTGGGCCTGATCGCGATGGGCATGAGCCTGTCGCATCTCATTCCCATTACCGCCTCGGTCATCCTGGAGGATGGCACCACGCGGGCGTTCGCCGCCTCGCTGGCGATCAACTTCGCCGCGGGCTGCGCGACCTGGCTCGCGACGCGCCGTTTCCGCCGCGAGATCGGGATCCGCGAAGGCATTCTGCTGGTGGTGGTAGTGTGGGTGGGCGGAGCGTTCTTCGCCTCCATCCCGCTCCTGCTCGCGATCCCGGGGCTCTCCTATACCGACGCCTTCTTCGAGGCGACTTCCGGCCTCACCGCGACCGGCGCAACCGTCCTGAAAGGGCTCGACGATCTGCCGCCGTCCGCGAACCTGTGGCGGGCGCTGCTGCAGTGGCTGGGCGGCATGGGGGTCATCGTGCTCGCGGTCGCGATCCTGCCGCTGCTGGGCGTGGGCGGCCGGCAGCTGTTCAAGGCGGAGCTTCCCGGTCCGATGAAGGCCGACCAGTTGACCCCGCGCATCACGGAAACGGCGAAGGGACTGTGGCTGATCTACGCCGCGCTCACCGCCGCCTGCGGCCTGGCCTACCGCGCCGCCGGCATGTCGTGGGTGGACGCGCTGGTGCACAGTTTCACGACCCTTTCCCTGGGCGGCTTCTCCTCGCACGACGCGAGCTTCGCCTACTTCGACTCGCCGGCGATCGAAGCAGTCGCGGTGCTGTTCATGCTTGCCGCCGGCGTCAATTTCGCGACCCACTTCGTCGCCTGGCGGGGAAAAAGCCTGCGCGCCTACGCAGCCGACCCCGAGGCGCGCTTCTTCCTGCTCCTCGCCGGCGGCAGCGTGCTGGGGATCGCGCTGTACCTGCGGATGAACGATGTCTATCCCGATTTCGTGACGGCGCTGCGCTATACGGCGTTCAACGCGATTTCCGTGGGGACCACCACCGGCTACTCCACCGCGGACTACAACCTGTGGCCCGTCTTCGCGCCGCTGTGGGTGCTGTTCCTCGGCACCTTCCTGAGCTGTTCCGGCTCGACCGGTGGAGGCATCAAGATGATCCGCGCCATGGTGCTGTTCCAGCAGGTCTACCGGGAATTCCAGCGGCTCGCCCATCCCAGCGCCATCGCCCCTCTCAAGGTGAGCGGTTACACCGTGCCCAACCACATCACCTTCGCCGTGCTCGGCTTTTTCTTCATCTGGGTAGCGACGATGGTCAGCATGACCCTCCTGCTCTCCCTCTCCGGCCTCGACGCGATGACGGCGTTTTCGGCGGTGGTCGCCTCGCTCAACAACATCGGCCCGGGCCTGCACGAGGTCGGGCCCTCGACGAATTTCGCCGGGCTCACCGATTTCCAGACCTGGGTGTTGGCGTTCGCCATGTTTCTCGGGCGGCTCGAGCTGTTCACGCTGTTTCTCATCTTCACCCCCACCTTCTGGCGCAAGTAAGCCGGAACGGCGTGACGGGTGTCGACCGCCCTGACGCCCGACCGGGCGGCGAGCCGCGGGATTTCCACGCGCGCCGCCCCGCGCAGGACATGGAGGCCCCCGCCCATCGCCGAGAGCGCGCGTTTGGGCCCGGCGCCGCTTTCCCAGATGAACTCCACCCGCCGCTCGCGCCGGCTCGGGAGCCGATCGAGAATTTCGGTGTCAAATGGCGAGGGGCGAGCGCGCTATTTACAAAATTCGCTGCCGGGTGCAACCTCATCATATGGAGAAGATAAACCTCACCCATCACTTTCTCATCGCCATGCCCAACATGGTGGACCCGCATTTCACCAAGACGCTCACCTTCATCTGCGAGCACAACGATCAGGGCGCGCTCGGCATCGTGGTGAACCGGCCGATCGAGATGACCTTGCACACGCTGCTGGAGCAGGTGAGCATTACGCTCCACAGCGAGGCGTTCAAGTCGGTCCCTATCCACTTCGGCGGGCCGGTGCAGGTTGACCGCGGATTCGTGCTGCACACGCCGCTCGGCCAGTGGCAGTCCACGCTCGCCGTGAGCTCGGAGGTCGGGCTCACGACCTCCAAGGACATCCTGCAGGCGGTGGCGCGAGGCGAGGGCCCGGGCAAGATGCTGGTCACGCTCGGCTACGCCGGCTGGGCCCCGGGGCAGCTCGAGCACGAACTGTCCCAGAACGCCTGGCTCACCGTTCACGCGAAGCCCGAAGTGATTTTCGACCTGGCGGCGGAAGAACGGCTGCCCGCGGCGATGGGACTGCTCGGCATTGATTTCACGAGCCTCTCCGATCAGGCGGGACATGCCTGACGAAGTTCCGAGTTCAGAGTTTCGAGTTTCGAGTTGAATCGTGAACGCCGGAATGGTCGGAACCCAGAACCCGGAACCTGGAACCCGGAACAGCGCCAGCACCACTGTGCTGGCGTTTGATTTCGGCACGCAGCGCATCGGCGTCGCGGTCGGCGACTTCGAAACCCGCCTCGCGCATCCCCTGACCACCATTACCGCCGCCGACAACCGCGCGCGCTTTGCGGCGATCGAGCGGCTCGTCTCGGAATGGCGGCCGACGCTGCTGGTGGTCGGTTTTCCCGCGCGCGCGGACGGCACCGAGCATCCGGTCGCGCGGCTCGCCCGCCGCTTCGCGCAGCGCCTGACCGGCCGCTTTGGCATCCGCGCCGAGCTGGTGGACGAGCATCTCACCTCGCACGATGCCGAGCACGCCCTGCGGTCCGCCGGCGTGCGCGGCGCCCGCCTCAAGGCCGGGCTCGACCCGGTCGCCGCCCAGCGCATACTTGAAACCTACTTCGAAAAATCGTGACCAGTGACCGGTGACCGGATGAAAGACGTGAGTCGTGAGATCGGGAGATCGTGAGTTTGGGAGGTCATGAGGGCGATTTTCCCCTCTCGCGCTCTCACGCTCTCACGCCCTCACGCTGTTCTCCCCTCATCCCTCATCCCTCATCTCTCAGCCCTCGAAATGTGATACCCTAGCGCGCCAATCAAACAGGCAAACATGCCCGGCAACCCGTTACCTGACGCCGAGCAGCTGCTGAAAGCGCTGATCGAGCAGATGCGGCCCGCGGTGGGGCCGGAAACGGGTTTGATAGGCATCCACACCGGCGGCGTCTGGGTCGCCGAGCGCTTGCACCAGGCGCTCAAGCTCAAAGTCCCGTTCGCCACGCTCGACGTTTCCTTCTACCGAGACGATTACGAAAGCCGCGGGCTGCACCGCGACCTCAAGCGCTCCGAGATCCCCTTCGAAGTCGAAGGCCGCGACCTGGTCCTGGTCGACGACGTGCTCTATACCGGCCGCACCATACGCGCGGCGCTGAACGAGGTCTTCGACTACGGCCGCCCGAACCGCGTCCAGCTCGCGGCGCTGGTGGACCGCGGAGGGCGCCAGTTGCCGATCGCCGCGCAGTTCGTCGGGGCGACGGTCGCGCTCAAGCCCGGGCAGAGCATCGAGCTGACGCGCGACGCCAGGGGCCGGCTCGGCCTGGTGCTGCACGAGGGGGGCAACTAGTGCCGTTCCAACCAGTTGCCGCAATCCAAGCGGTCCTCAAGGGCCAGACCACCGCGGGCAGGCCACTCGCGCGAGTTGGGATAAACAGGTTGGAACGGCACTAGCCATGTGGCTCAACCCGTCCAATCCCCAGCTCAACCGCGAAGGCGAATTGCATCACCTGCTCTCGCTCGAGGGTCTGCCGGCCGAGATCCTCTGGCAGATCCTCGACACGGCGAAGTCGTTCGTCGGTGTCAAGGTGAAGAAGGTCCCGCTGCTGCGGGGCAAGGCGATCTTCAACCTGTTCTTCGAGCCTTCCACCCGCACCCGCACCACTTTCGAGATCGCCGCCAAGCGCCTTTCCGCCGACGTCATCAATCTCAACATCAGCGCCTCCTCCTCGACCAAGTGCGAGAGCCTGCTCGACACGGTGGACAATCTCTCGGCGATGCACGCCGACATGTTCGTGGTGCGCCACAGCGAGAGCGGCGCGCCGCACTTCATCGCGCGTCACGTGGCGCCCGAGATCCACGTGATCAATGCCGGCGACGGCCGCCACGCGCACCCGACGCAGGGGCTGCTCGACATGTACACCATCCGCCACTACAAGAAGGACTTCTCCGGCCTGCGGGTGGCGATAGTGGGCGACCTTTTGCACTCGCGGGTTGCGCGCTCGCAGATCCACGCGTTGACGACGCTGGGCTGCCCCGAGATCCGCGTCATCGCCCCCAAGACGCTTTTGCCCGCCCACGTGGAGCAGCTCGGCGCGCATGTCTACCACGACATGCGCCAGGGACTGAAGGACGTGGACGTGGTGATGATGCTGCGCCTGCAGAGCGAGCGCATGCAGGGCGCCCTGCTGCCCTCCGCCCAGGAGTTCTACAAGTACTACGGGCTTACCGAGGACAAACTGGCGCTCGCCAAGCCGGATGCCATCGTGCTGCATCCGGGACCGATGAACCGGGGCGTGGAGATCGACTCGAGCGTCGCCGACGGCAAGCAGTCGGTGATCCTGCCGCAGGTCACCTTCGGCATCGCGATCCGCATGGCGGTGATGAGCATACTAGCGGGAAGTCGAGGAGTCTCGGGTCGCGAGTCGCGGGTCAAAACCGACAATCACGGCTCACCGGTAACGCGAGACTCGTGACTTGTGACTCGTGACTCGCGACTGATTTCATGAAAATTCATATCAAAGGCGGCCGGCTGATCGACCCGAAGAACGGCGTGGACGCGAAGAAGGACGTCTATATCACCGCCGGCAGGATCGTGGCAATCGGTGACCCGCCCAACGGCTACGTCGCGAACCGCGTGATCGACGCCGCAGGCCTGATCGTGTGCCCGGGCCTCGTGGATCTCGCGGCGCGGCTGCGCGAGCCCGGATTCGAGTACATGGCGACCCTGGAATCCGAGATGGAGGCGGCGATCGCGGGCGGGGTGACGAGCCTCGCCTGCCCGCCCGACACCGATCCCCCGCTCGATGAGCCGGGCCTGGTCGAGATGCTGAAGTTCCGGGCGCAGAACCTCAACCAGGCGCGCGTCTATCCGGTTGGAGCGCTCACCCAGGGCCTCAAAGGCGAGCGCCTCACCGAAATGGCGGAACTCGCCGACGCCGGATGCGTGGCGTTCTCCCAAGCCGACGCGCCTTTCGCCGACAACCAGGTTTTCTTCCACGCCCTGAAGTACGCAGCGACCTTCGGCTTCCCGGTGTGGCTGCGCGCGCAGGATGCCGCGCTCGCGCGCCAGGGCGTGGCCCACGACGGCCACGTGGCGACGCGCCTCGGCCTGCAGGGGATCCCGATCTGCGCGGAAACCGTGGCGCTCTCGACCATTTTGATCCTGGTGCGCGAAACCGGCGCGCGCGTGCACGTCGCGCGGCTTTCGAGCGCGGAGGGCGCGGACATGGTGCGCCAAGCGAAGCGGCAGGGCCTTCCCATCACTTGCGACATCGCCATTCATCATGCGCACCTCACCGAAATGGACATTGGATACTTCGATTCCAACAGCCATCTCACCCCGCCGCTGCGGAGCCAGCGCGATCGCGATGCGCTGCGCGCGGCGCTCGCCGACGGCACGGTGGACGCGATCTGCTCCGATCACACGCCAGTGGATGAGGACGTGAAGCAGCTGCCGTTCGCCCAGGCGGAGCCCGGAGCGACCGGGCTGGAGCTGCTGCTGCCGCTCACGCTCAAATGGGCGGAGGAATCGAAAGCGCGGCTGCCGCACGCGCTCGCCACGATCACCTCCGAGCCGGCGCGCGTGCTCAAGATCGACGCCGGCCACCTCACGCCGGGACACGCCGCCGACATCTGCATCTTCGATCCGGAGCGCTACTGGAAAGTGGAGGCCGGCGCGCTCCGGAGCCAGGGCAAGAACACGCCGTTTCTCGGTCTCGAGCTCAAGGGCCGCGTGCGCTATACCCTGGTCGACGGCCAGGTGGTCTATGAGTTTTGAGTGCTGAATGTCTAGTTGGTGCTGAGGCCGTCGAGTGCTGGTAGCTGAAAACTCAACACTCAACATTCAACACTCAACACTGATTTCATGAACCCCCTCCTCGATTTCTCCGGGCTGCCCCGGTTCGCCGACTTCAAGCCCGAGCAGGTCGCCCCGGCGGTCGACCAGCTGCTCGCCGAGAACCGCGCGCTGATCGCGCGCGTCTCCGCGCCCGAGGTTCCGGCGACCTGGAACGATTTCGTCGAGCCGCTGGAGGACGCGAACGAGCGCCTGGGGCGCGCGTGGGGCATGGTGGGCCATCTCAACGCGGTGATGAACAGCCCCGAGCTGCGCGACGCCTACAACGCCAATCTCCCGAAGGTCACGCAGTACTACACCGAGCTCGGCCAGCACGAGGGCCTGTTCACGCGGTTCAAGGCGCTCAGGGCGAGCCCCGGATTCGAAGGCCTCGCGCGCGCGCAGCGCAAGATCGTCGACAACGAGCTGCGCGATTTCCGGCTCGGCGGGGTGGAGCTGCCCCCGGAGAAGAAGTCGCGCTTCATGGCGATACGCGAACGGCTCTCGCAACTCTCATCGCGGTTTTCGGACAACCTGCTTGACGCTACCAACGCCTTCGCGCACTACGCGACGGCGCCGAACGAGCTTCGAGGCATGCCGGATGACGTGCTACAGTCCGCGCGCGAGGCCGCGCAAGCCGAAGGCAGGCCCGGATGGAAGTTCACGCTGCACGCGCCCTCGTACCTGCCGGTGATGCAGTACGCGGACAACCGCGGCTTGCGCGAGCTCATGTACCGGGCATACGTGACGCGCGCTTCCGAATTCGACAAGACGGAGTGGGACAACACGCCGCTGATCGCCGAGACCGTGCGGCTGCGACAGGAACAGGCGCGGCTGCTCGCTTTCGCCAGCTACGCCGAGTACTCGCTCGAGCCGAAGATGGCGGATTCGCCGCGACAGGTCCTCGACTTCCTGGGCGAGCTCGCTTCCCGCGCGAGGCCGTACGCCGAACGCGACCTCAAGGAACTGACGGAATTCGCGCGCGCCGAGCTCCGGCTCGACCGGCTCGAAGCCTGGGACCTCGCTTACGCCTCGGAAAAGCTGCGGCAGGCGCGTTACGCGTTCTCCGACCAGGAGGTCAAGCGCTACTTTCCGCAGACCCGCGTGCTGCCGGGCATGTTCGAGCTCGTCGAGACGCTCTACGGGGTCACGATTGCGCCCGCGCAAGCGCCGGCGTGGCACCCGGACGTGCGCTTCTACGCCATCCGCGACCGCGCGGGCGAGCTCGTCGGGCAGTTCTACGTCGACCTCTACGCGCGTCCCTCCAAGCGCGGGGGGGCGTGGATGGACGAGGCGATTGCCCGGCGGCGCAGGAACGGACGGGTGCAAAGGCCGGTCGCCTACCTCAACTGCAACTTCTCGGCGCCGGTCGGCGGCAAGCCCGCGCTCTTCACGCATGACGAGGTGATCACGCTGTTCCACGAGTTCGGGCACGGGCTGCACCACCTGCTCACTCGCGTGGACTACCTGGGCGTGGCCGGCATCAACGGCGTGGAGTGGGACGCGGTGGAGCTGCCCTCCCAGTTCATGGAGAACTTCTGCTGGGAGTGGGAGGTGCTCGCGCCGATGACGAGCCACGTCGATACCGGCGAGCCGCTCCCGCGGGAGCTCTTCGACAAGATGCTCGCGTGCGCCAGCTCGAGTTCTCGCTGTTCGACCTGCACCTGCACTACGATTACGATCCGCACGGCGCGAAGACCGTGCTCGAGCTGCTGGACGAAGTGCGCGCGCGGGTGTCGGTAGTGTTCCCGCCCGCCTACAACCGTTTTCCCCATAATTTTTCCCACGTCTTCGCCGGCGGCTACGGCGCGGGTTACTACAGCTACAAATGGGCCGAGGTGCTCTCGGCGGACGCCTACAGCCTGTTCGAGGAAAACGGCGTGCTCGATCCAGCCACCGGCGGCCGCTTCCGGGACGAGATCCTGGGAGTGGGGGGCAGCCGTCCCGCGCTCGAATCCTTCGTCGCCTTCCGCGGGCGCGAACCGAAGATCGACGCGCTGCTGAGGCATCACGGCATGGCGTGACGGGGGTCACGTTTTGCGCCGCTGTTGGCAAAGTGCTACATTCAGAGCATCAGCCGCGATGGCGGGAGTCCGCGTATGAAACGACTTGCGATACTGGCGATGGCGCTGTCCGCGGTTTCGGGCGCGCTCGTCGCCGCCCAGGTCTACCGGTGGGTGGACGAGAGCGGCGT
The DNA here is from genome assembly GCA_016183675.1 of Betaproteobacteria bacterium. Classification (GTDB taxonomy): domain Bacteria; phylum Pseudomonadota; class Gammaproteobacteria; order Burkholderiales; family SG8-41; genus SG8-41. The sequence continues at coordinate 387 of JACPEF010000131.1, read as the reverse complement.
GGTGGAGTATCGCGACACCCCGCCGCCGCCCAGCGCGAAGAAGTTCGAGCAACGCAGGATCGGCGGCAGCACGATACAGACCTCGACGCTGCCCTACAGCGTGCAGCAGGCTGCGAATAACTTCCCGGTTACACTGTGGGTGTCCAATTGCGGCGCGCCGTGCGACCAGGCGCGCGCGCATCTCGCGCGGCGCGGTATCCCCCATACCGAGAAGGACGCGCAGGCCGAGGTCGAGGCCTTCCAGCAGTTGACCGGCGGCACCGAAGTCCCGGTGCTCTACGTCGGCAGCACCCGAATCAAGGGGTATCTTGAGAGCGAGTGGGAGGCTGCGCTCGATGTCGCCGGCTATCCCAGGACGGCGATCACCGTCGGCGGCAAGCCGGTGGC
>JACPEF010000128.1 GCA_016183675.1 Betaproteobacteria bacterium | reverse complement strand
TCAGGCGGCGCTGGCGCTCGCGGCGACCACCGGCTCGGCCCGCCCCTCGAGCAGCACCGGGCGCTGGAACAGGAAGCCCTGGCCGAACTGCGTGCCCATGTCGGTCAGCAGCTTGAGCGCTTCCGGCGTTTCCACCCACTCGGCGATGACCTGCTTGTCGAGGCCGCGCGCGACCTCGTTCAGGGCCCTCACGAAAATGCGGCTGCCCTCGTCGGTGGCGAGGTCGCGGATGAAGCTGCCGTCGATCTTCAGATAATCGACGTCGAACCGCTTCATGTAGTAGAACGAGCTGAAGCCGGCGCCGAAGTCGGCCAGCGCGAAGCGGCAGCCCATGTCCTTCAGCTGGCGGATGAAGGTGAGCGTGACGTCGATCTCCGACATCGCGGCGGTCTCCGTGATCTCGAACACGAGCTGGCTCGGATTCACGCTGCTGTCGCGCAGCAGGGCGATGAAGCGCCTGATCCAGCGCTGGTCGGAGATGGACACCCGCGAAAGGTTCACGAAGTAGCGCAGCCTGCTTCCGAGCTGGTTGTTCTCGCGCATGAAGGCGAGCAGCCTTTCGACCACGCGCAGGTCGATCTCCTGGATCATCCCCAGCGATTCGGCGAGCTCGACGAAGTTGCCCGGCAGGATGTAGCGCCCGTCCTCGTCGCGGATGCGCGCGAGGATCTCGTGGTGCACCGGCTTCTGGTCGCGCAGCCGCACGACCGGCTGGGAGAACAGGATCAGCCGGTCCTCGTCGAGCGCGTCGCGCAGCGTCTTCGCCCAGTGCACGCGCTTGTGCGTGCTGCGCAGGCTGTCGGAATCCTGGTCGAACAGCACGTGGCGGTTGCGCCCCAGGTCCTTCGCCTGGTACATGGCGATGTCCACGTTGGACAATACCGCCAGCACGTCGTTGCCGTGGAAGGGATAGAGCGCGATGCCCGCCGACGCGGTGAGGTTGGAGATCACCTTGTTTTCGCCGGCCAGGAACCGGTAACGGCGCACCGCGTCGAGCGCCTGCTCGGCGACGTCGATCGCCTCCTTGCGCAGCGCCGCCGGCAGATGGATCGCAAACTCGTCGCCGCCGAGGCGGTAGAGCTCGCCGTTCAAGCCGCGCATCAGGTCGCGCAGCACGCTGCCCACCCCGACGATCAGCTGATCGCCGGTGCGATGGCCGAAGTTGTCGTTGACGTACTTGAAGTGGTCCACGTCGAGGAACAGCAGGGCGCCGACGCCGCCGGAGGCGAGCGCCTCCTCGATGCGCCGCTGCAGGCTGTGCCGGTTGGGCAGGTCGGTCAGCACGTCGTGCATCGCCAGGTGCTCGATGCGCAGGGTCGCCAGATGCTGCTCGGTGATGTCCCGGGCGGTGCCGCGGATGCCGAGCACGGCCCCGTGGTCGTCGAGCACGACGCGCGCGTTGATGCCGATCCAGCGGTCCTCGCCACCGGCGCTGAACAAGTGGCTCAGGTAGTTCTTCACCTCCCCGTTGCGCTTGAGCATCGCCAGGAAGCGCCGGTTGGAGATGTGGGACGCGCCCGCCTCGAAATCGAAAAAGCAGCGCCCGATCAAGTCCTTGGTCGTCAGGCCGAAGATCTCGTGAGCGGCGCTGTTCAAGTAGGTGAAGCGGCCCTGCGCGTCGGTGGTCCAGATGAGGTCGTGCGAGGTCTCGACCAGGTCGCGGTAGCGGTTTTCGCTCTCGAGCAGCAGTTGGATGATGCGGCGCTTTTCGGCGAGCGACTTGCGGATCGTCGCAAGCTCCTTGTTGGTCTTGTCGTTGTTGGCGCTGAACCCCGAAGCCGCAAGCCGGTCGATCAATTCCCGCGAGTAGCGGCGGTGCCCCCCGTCGGTGCGCGAGGCGACCAACACGCCTTGCTCGTCCCACCGCCGGAGCTTCTGGATCGGTATGCCGAGCATTTCAGAAACTTGCTGGATGCTGTATTCCATCGTCGGATCACTCAAGGTGGCCCCCTCTGGCGCGCGGGCGTCGCTGTCTTCAGCGGCCGCTGCAGGCTTTTGTTTTTGAGGTGCGCGTTTCATGTCAGTGTATCAGAGCCGTGGTGTACGAGCGAAGCGCCAAGCGCACAATCCGTGCGTCGCCCGCGGTGCTGGCTGGTGGCCGGCACGCGCAAGCGCGCGCCGCCCCTCGCCCAGGCAAAGCCGAGCCTCGGATGCAGGGTAAAGCCGGTCTCGTCCTGGAACACCACGGTCTCATTCGCAGTCGGCGCCCGCAGTGTCTCGTACTGCGCGCCGAAACCGGCGGGCATCTTCCGAACGGGCCTGCACGTTGGCGTGGCCGGCGCGCTGCGAGCGGTAGCCGGGCTGATGCGTCCAGTTCTGCGCTTGCCGGGCCTTCAACGAGATCCCGAACTGACGCTTTAGAATGACCGCCCGTCTCGGCCCGTCCCAGTGCGCGCGATTCAGCCCAAGGGCCTATCGCGAGCGCTCCGCGTGGGCGGGAAGGTCGCGCCGTAGCCTGGTGCTCAGCGCGGCTGGCGGTCCCGGCCGTGGCTAATGCCACTTGGTAGGGGCTGCATTGAGCAAAGCTCCCGATCGCACTGCCGAATTCAAAAGCGGCGTCACCCGCCTCGCGGTTCAAATCGGCGAAAGCGTTGCCGATGGATCTGGCGGTGCCCTTAAGAAAGCTTGCCAGGGTCTGCAAAGCGACGGGGATCCCCTTTATCAGTTTGCCGAGTTGGTTTCCCAGCTGGAACGGAAGCCCGACGGTCGCGGCGGCTGCCAAGAAGATGACGAGTTTCACCGACGCCGCAAGCTCGCTGTCCCACCGCCCGTTGGCATCAAACAAATCGGTGACGAATCGTCCGACCGCTTGGGCAACCTGAAAGTCGGCCGGGAAAGGCGGCACATAACCAGGATCGATGGGTTCGTCCCACCAAGCCGGCCTGTTGATCGCGTGAGCAAACCAGCCGGAATGCCCCACAGCAGCAAAATCAACCCTGTGCGCGAGGACTCGCCCGCCGACGGGGGAGCCGCCCAGCAAGTGAATCGCATCCCCCTTCAGAATAGGAGCGGGAAGTGACAGCCGTAACGCAATGACGTGGTGCTGGCCGTTTACGATGGAAGTCTTGTCTGAAAGGGCAACCGCGCCAGGCGACCGCGTGATACCGGGAGCGTTGAAAGTATAGAAATGGAGCTGAGAAGATTTGATCACGAATTTCGGATTGTTTGTCGAACCCGGAACATTCGGGTCTGGAAGGTTACGCCCGATCGATAGGACAGATGCGGCATTCGCCTCGGAAATCAGGTTGGTATCGTTGACCGTCCATTGAACCAATGCACCGCCCAGGCTATGGCCGATCAACTCGATGTTTCTCCGCGCAACAAGATTTGCGGCAAGCCAACCGTTAATGACCGGTGAGGCGCCGCCAAACTGGGATTTTCCAATGTCACTCACATCAGCGTAGAGATCCGAAGCTCTCCTTCGCTCAGTACCGCGAATGGCAAGGATGCGCGCGTTCTGCGCCCCGCTGGTATCGGCAACGGTTGGTCTTAGAGCGTAGGCGTAGAAGCCGCTGCCGAGTTTAAGCTCGCCAGGAACGCCGGTCCCATCGGTAACGGCGTTCGGGTTAAAGCTCGTATCGAGCTCCCAGCCAGCAGGAATGGAAACGTTCCCGCTGTACACCCGAGCTGCGACTTCGCGCGCCAGTGAATATTCGATCAAGCGGCTCATGGGATTTCTCCATTATCTTTTCTGCACGGCAATGAACAGGTTCTTATCAGTGAACCTGTTGCGATTCGCCGAGACCGTTCTGGCGCGAAACCAGCCGGTGCATGAGCTTCAGGTCGCGCGGGTTGAGCCGGAGCGCGCTGTCGACCCAGATCTGCACGATGTCGAGCAGCTCCTCGAACTCGATCCGGTGCACGCGCCGCCGCGCCGCCGCGAGCGCGCTCAACCCGTTGCGGCTGCGGGCGCGGCGCTTGATGAGGGCTGCCACTTCGCCTTCACCCTGGCCGTCTTCCACTGCCAGGTCGATCACGCCCAGCGCGACCATTTCCTCCGCGCTGTAGATCTTGCCGCTGGTGAGGATGGCGTCCGCACCCTTCTGGCCGACGCGGCGTTCGAGGAAGGAGTAGGCGCCCATCCCCGGGAACAGGTTGAAGAGGATTTCCGGGAAGCCGAAGCGCGCGCCCTTCTCGGCGATGATGACATCGCTCGAGAGCGCCGCCTCGAATCCGCCGCCGAGGCATTCGCCCTGCACCAGTGAAATGGTGGTCACGGGCAGCTCGTGGCCGATGTAGTTGCGGTAGAGCACGTCGATGCACGCGCGCCCGTAACGCAGCATGCCCTGCCGATCCCGCACGTCGATCAGCTGCTTGAACAGATCGAGGTCGCCGCCGAGGTTGAACACGCCGGGCGTGGCCGAGGCCAGCACCACGTACTCGATCGGGTGTTCCTCCCCGTAGCAATCGACCCGCGCGTCGCTCGCGCCCAGGAAGTCGTAGTAGGCGCGGATGGTGGAGAGCAGAGCCGGGTTGAAGCACGGACGCGGCTCGGGCGCCCAGCGCGACCACATCGCCCGCGTCTGCGTGTCGAAGTGGACGCGCAACTGGGGCGAAAAGTTGAATTCGATACCGTTGGGATGAGGTTGGCTTGCAGGGGGTTGACGCGCTTCCAGTACTGCAGCCGGGACCAGCTTGAGTTGGCGTGCGGGTAGGTGACGCACTTCCAGTACCGCAGATGGCACGAGCATTTCCATGATGATTCTCCCCGAGAGAAAAAATGGAACTGTTTAGAAACGACAACGTGATGCGAGTCTGCGCTTCGATTTAATGACAGCTTTTCGTAAAAAGCAAATCTAACAATTTGTTAGATTTTTGTTTTCAGGTTTAAAAACATGGGGTAAGGATTATGCGCCGGGACCCGACCCATGGGAAATCTCCCAAGCCGCTCTTGCGCTTTGTGCAACGCAGGAGGCCGGGCTGACCGTCGCCGGCATGCCGGAAAGTTTGACGGAAACGGCTTTAGCAGTTAAAAAGTAGGTTTAAGTACAAACGTTAAGTTATTGTGATTCCCGTACTTTTTCGTTTGCTCCTCCGGCTGCTGTTCCGCGTGCGAGTGGAGGGGGATGCCAGCGCACTGAAGGTTCCGAGGCCGCTGATTGTCGCCAATCACGAGTCGGCCCTGGACAGTGTCCTGCTCGCGCTGTTCCTGCCGGTGGAGGTGACCGTCGCGGTGTCGCCCGATGAACTTAAGCACCCCTTCGTGCGATGGCTCGTCACGCGGCTGCCGCACGTCATCATCGAGCCGGCACGACCTCTCGAGCTCAAGCGTCTCGTACGCAGCATCCAGCGTGGCGAGGCGGTGGCGGTCTTCCCGGAAGGCCGCCCCACCACTACCGGGGGCCTGATGAAGGTCTACGACGCGCCCGGCGTGGTCGCTGCGCGCTGCGATGCCGACATCGTTCCAGTCTTGATCGAAGGCGCCGTCATCGGCCGGTTCGCGCGCGTCGGCGGCAACTTCCCGAAGCACTGGCTGCCGCGCGTCACGCTCAAGATCCGGCCCGCGACCAAGCTGCCCGAGATCCCGCCGCTGCGCGGGCGGGCGCGGCGCCGGCGGCTCGCCGACGAGGTGCTGCGCATCCTGCAGCGGGCGAAGGTAGCGGCACGGCCACCCCGGACGCTGTTCGAGACGTTCCTGGCCGCAGTCGAGCTGCACGGGCGGAAAACGACGATCATCGAGGACGCGCGCCGCATGCCGGAAACCTATGGCGAGCTGCTCACGGTGAGCCTCGCGCTCGCGCGGCTCACCGCGCGCCTGGCGGGCGAAGGCAGGGTGCTGGGCGTGATGATGCCCAACGTCAGCACCACGGTGTGCCTGCTGCTCGGCATGAGCGCGATGCGGCGTGTGCCCGCGATCATCAACTACACGGCGGGACCGGAAGCGATGCGCGCCGCGTGCACGGCCGCCGGCGTGAAGCGGATCGTCACCTCGCGCCGGTTCGTCGAGCTCGCCCGCCTCGAGCGTGCGGTGAAGGCGCTCGCGGATTTCGAGATCCTCTACGTCGAGGACCTGCGCCGGCAGCTCACCTTGGGGGACAAGCTATGGCTCGCCGGGTTCGCGCTGTGGTGGCCGCGCGCCGCGATCAAACGAGGCGATCCGGACGATTCGGCGATCATCCTGTTCACCTCGGGATCGGAAGCGCGCTCCAAAGGCGTGGTGCTGAGCCACGATGCCATGCTCGCCAACATGATGCAGATGCGCGCGGTGATCGACTTCGGGCCGAACGACAAGTACCTGAACGCGCTGCCGCTTTACCACACCTACGGGCTGATCGCGTGCACGCTCATGCCGCTTATGACCGGAACGCGGCTCTTCCTCCACACCTCGCCGCTGCATTACCGGGTGATCCCGGAGATCGCCTACACCCGCGACTGCACCTACATCTTCGGGACCAGCACGTTCCTCGGCCACTACGGGCGCCAGGCGCATCCTTACGATTTCTACCGTGCGCGCGTAGTGGTGTCGGGAGGGGAGAAGCTCGACGCCGAGGTCGCCGAGCTGTGGGCGGAGAAGTTCGGCCTGCGCATCATGGAAGGCTACGGGGCGACCGAATGCGGCCCGGCGATGACGCTCAACACCCCGCTCTGCTACCGCAAGGGGACGGTGGGCCGGTTCCTGCCGGGGGTCGAACACCGCCTGCTGCCGGTGCGCGGAATCGAGCGCGGCGGGGCGCTGCACGTGCGCAGCCCCAATCTCATGCGCGGCTATTATTTCTACGAGCAGCCGGGCGTGCTGTATCCCCCCAAGTCCGAGCTGGGGCCGGGCTGGTACAGCACCGGCGACGTGGTGGAGGTGGACGAGGAGGGCTTCGTCACTATAGTCGGGCGGGTCAAGCGCTTCGCGAAGATCGCCGGAGAGATGGTCTCGCTGGAGCTCGTCGAGCGCATCGCCGCCCTCGCTTCGCCCGAGCACCGGCACGCCGCCACGATCGAGCAGGTGGCGGCGGGCGGCGAGAGCACGGTGCTGTTCACGACCGATCCCGGGCTCGACCGCGTCAATCTGCAGAAGGCGGCGCGCCATTTGGGGTCGCAGGACCTCGCGGTGGCGCGGCGCATCGTGCACGTGGCGGACATGCCCTTGCTCGGGAGCGGCAAGACCGACTACGTCAGGCTCAAGGCGATGGCGGAAGACGCCGCCGCAGCGTGGAGCAGGGGCCCCGTATAACGGGGATGCGACCGCGGAGGCGTGCGCGCGGTCGACACGCGGGGCCGCAATCTCGCAATTCATTATCAGAGACCGCGGAAACCGCAAGCGCGTAATCGGCGCCTCCTGCGGCTCTCGCGGTCCCTGACGGGAATTCCTCCGGTGCTATGATGGCGTTGCCCGCCGGCGCGCAGGCGCCCGACACGAGATCATCAGTTCGAGGTAGCGGCGAGCCAGAGGCCGGGCCGGCGGTACTTACCAACCGTAAAGGAGGGGATATGGCCAAGGGCAAAGGCAAGGGGAGCGTCTATCGCATCACCGAACTGGTCGGGACCAGCAGGAATTCGTGGGAGGACGCCGCGCGCAACGCCGTGCAGACAGCGGCGCACACGTTACGCGACCTGCGCGTCGCGGAAGTGACGAAGACCGACGTGGTCGTCGAGAACGGCAAGGTCGTCGCCTACCGTGCCCGGGTGGCGTTGTCGTTCAAATACCAGGGTTAGGCCGGAAGCGGACGCTCCGGCCTAACCCCGCGCGTTCGAACGGACGAGTGGATCGCCGTTCAACGCGCGGAACGTGAGGCTCGGCGGGAATCCGGGTCCCGTGGCTCGGCGTCCCGCGTTTACATCACCCGTGATCATCGCGCAGATTTCTGACCTGCACGTCGGTGTCAAGGGCCGGCTGGTGTACGACCGCTTCGACACCGGCCTGTGCCTCCAGCGTTGCGTGCAGCACATCCTGCGGCTCAACCCTGCAACGCACGTCGTTCTCGCCACCGGCGATCTGGTTGACGGCGGCACCGCCGAGGAGTACCGCCATCTACGCGAGCTGCTCGCGCCGCTTCCCATGCCGGTATACCTGATTCCCGGCAACCACGACGACCGTGCCGCACTGTGCAAGGCATTTGGTGATCACGTTTATCTGCCCCGGCCGGGCGCGCCGGTGTATTACGTGCTGGAAGAATTTCCGGTTCGCCTGCTCGCGCTGGACACCGTGGTCCCCGGCGCGGCCGGCGGGGCACTGGACGCCGCCCAGCTCGACTGGCTGGAGGCGCGGCTGGCGGCGGCGCCCGCCCGGCCCGCGCTCATCTTCATGCACCATCCGCCGTTCAGGACCGGCATCCGTTGCATGGACGAGATCGGACTCGACGCGGCGAGCGCAGGGCGCCTCGGCACCATCGTCTCCGGCCACCGCCAAGTCGAGCGCATCGTCTGCGGGCACGTGCACCGCGGCATCCAGGCGCGCTGGCACGGCACCACGGTGTCGATATGCCCGAGCACCGCGTTCCAGGGAATACTCGACCTCAAGGCCGATAGATTCGACTGGGCGCCCGACGAGCCGCCTGCCTACCAGCTGCATTGCTGGAACGGGACCGAGCTCGTCACACACACAGTTGTGGTGACCAGTGGCCGGTGACCGGTGATCAGGATTCGGGATTCAGCGAGGTTCGTCGGCGAGCGGCGGAAGCGAGCGCAGGTAGGCCATCACCGCCGCGAGGTCCTCGGGCGTCAGCTGGCTGGTGGTGTGGCGGATCACCACGTCCATGGTTTCGGCGGCCGCGTCACTGTCCGGCGTGAGACCGGTCAACAGGAATTCCTTCAGCTCCGCGTCGCTCCACTTCTTGAGCCTTGTTGGCGTGAGGTTCGGGACGCGCTTGCCATCGGGCGCCTTTCCCCCGGCGAGGAATCGGTGCCGTTTGGGGCCGCCGAGGAAATTGCGCGGCGTGTGGCATTCGCCGCAATGGCCGAGAGCCTGCACCAGGTAAGCGCCGCGATTGGCGACCTGTGAAAATCCCGGGGCGCTCACGAACGGGCCGGGCGTGAAGAACAGCCACTTCCAGATCGGGATGATGAAGCGCCAATGGAACGGAAAATGCAGATCGTGCGCCTGATTGGTCCGGCCGCTCGGCGGAAGCGCACGCAGGAAGGCCCAGAGGTCGCGCAGATCGGCGTCAGAGATCTTCGTATACGAGGGGTACGGAGACGCCGGGTAGTAATGCGCCCCGTCGGGGCGCACCCCCAGGCGCATCGCGCGGATGAAATCGGTTTCCGTCCAGCGCCTGATCCCCGCCTGCGGATGCGGGGTGATGTTGGGCCCGTAAAAAGTGCCGAAAGGCGTCTTGAGCGCGCGGCCCCCTGCATAGGGAACGGCGTCCTTCCTGTCTTCGATAT
>JACPEF010000132.1 GCA_016183675.1 Betaproteobacteria bacterium | reverse complement strand
TTTCCGAGAACCTGAATTGCGCCTTTTCCTAGGTCGATTGTTTTTCGTATTTGCGCCCGGATATGAAATTCATTCTTGGGTAAAACCAAAACATCCGCTACAGGCAACTCGATGTTGTGCTCCTTGAAGCGGTCGATGCGCGCAAAGGGCTGGACCGGCAGCAGCTTGCCGTCGACCCGGAGGTGGGCGTAGCCCTTGCCGCGCGCCCACTTGGCGAGGTCGGTGTAGACCCCCTTGCGGCTGACCACCAGTGGCGCCAGCAGGGTAACGCGCTGGTTTCTGAAATCCCTCAGAATGCGGGCCGCAATCGCGTCTTCGCTCTGCGGCTCGATCGGCACCTCGCAGTCGGGGCAGTGCTGCGTGCCGAGCTTGACGAAGGCGAGACGCAGGAAATGGTGCACCTCGGTGAGGGTGCCCACGGTGCTCTTCCTGCCGCCGCGGCTGGTGCGCTGCTCGATCGCCACCGTCGGCGGGATGCCGAAGATCGCATCCACGTCCGGGCGCGAGGCCGCCTGCACGAACTGGCGCGCGTAGGCGTTGAGCGACTCGAGGTAGCGGCGCTGCCCCTCGGAGAACAGGATGTCGAAGGCGAGCGTCGATTTGCCCGAGCCCGAGACGCCAGTGACCACGGTGAAGCGGTTGCGCGGGATCTCGACGTCGATGCCCTTCAGGTTGTGCTCCTTCGCATTGTGGATGCGAATCGAATTTGCCAGCAGCGCTTTTTGCAGAGGTGGCTCGCGAGCTTCCAGCCTCGAAAAAGCGAGCTCATAGTCCCTCAGAGCCTTCCCGGTATGCGAGCGCGCGCTGCTCGCCACCTCCGCGGGCGTGCCCACGCAAACGACCTGCCCGCCCGCCTCGCCGCCCTCGGGCCCGAGGTCGATGATCCAGTCGCTGGCGCGGATCACGTCCAGGTTGTGCTCGATCACGACCAGCGAATGCCCGGCGGCGAGCAGCTGGCGAAATGCGCGCAGCAGCTTGGCCACGTCGTCGAAGTGCAGGCCGGTGGTCGGCTCGTCGAACAGGAACAACTTGGGCGAAACGCTTTCGCCCGCCTCGGCGAGGTGGCCGGCTAGCTTCAGCCGTTGCGCCTCGCCGCCGGAGAGCGTCGGCACCGGCTGGCCGAGCCGCAGGTAGTCGAGGCCGACATCCTGAAGGGGTCTTAGCTTTGACTTCAGGTCTTCAACACCGGAAAAAAAGCTCAACCCTTCCGAAACGGTCATCTCCAGCACGTCGGCGATCGACTTGCCGCGCAGCGTGACTTCGAGCACCTCCGGCCGGTAGCGCCTGCCGTCGCAGTCCGGGCAGCGCAGGTAGACGTCGGAGAGGAACTGCATCTCGACGTGCTCGAAGCCGTTGCCGCCGCAGGCCGGGCAGCGGCCGTTGCCGGAATTGAAGCTGAATGTTCCCGGGGTGTATTTTCTGTCCTTCGACGTCGTTGTTTCAGAGAATAATTTCCTGATCACGTCAAAAGCGCCGACATAGCTGGCCGGATTCGAGCGCGTCGTCTTGCCGATGGGCGACTGGTCTACCATCACCACGTCCGCGATGTGTTCGGCGCCGCGCAGCGCGCGGTGCGCGCCCGGCGGCTCGGTGGGCTTGCCCTTGGCCTTGCGCAGCGCCGCGTAGAGCACGTCCTGCACCAGCGTCGACTTGCCGGAGCCCGAGACCCCTGTGACGCACACCAGGCGCTCGAGCGGGATCTCGACGTCGATGTGCTTGAGATTGTGCTGGCCGGCCTTTTCGATCTTCAGGAATTGTTTCGCGGGACCCGCCGCAAGCGCGATACCGGCCGTTTTCCTTCCGGAAAAATATTCCGCCGTAATCGTGCGCTGTTCTCTCAGATCGGAAGGAGAACCGAAGAAAACCACCTCGCCGCCGCGCTCGCCGGGACCCGGGCCCATGTCGAGGATGCGGTCGGCGGCGAACATGATCTGCGGATCGTGCTCGACCACGACCAGCGAGTTGCCCGCGTCGCGCAGCCGCTTCATGACGTCGATCACGCGCCCCATGTCGCGCGGATGCAGGCCGATCGAGGGCTCATCCAACACGAACAAGGTGTGGACGAGCGAAGTGCCGAGCGCAGTGGTGAGGTTGATGCGCTGCACCTCGCCGCCGGAGAGCGTGCGCGACTGCCGGTCCAGCGTCAGGTAGCCCAGGCCGACGTCGCAGAGGAAGCGCAGCCGGGTGCGGATCTCGTCGAGAAGCAACTGGGTCGCTTCGTCTTGAACTTGTTCTTTCTCGAAAAATTCTCTTACCGAGGAAATCGGCTGGAGCATCAAGTCACGAATCGATGCGCCGTTGATCTTCCAAAGCACGGCATCGGGCTTCAGGCGCGTCCCGCCGCAGGCCGCGCAGGGGGTGTAGGCGCGGTACTTGGAGAGCAGCACCCGGATGTGCATCTTGTAGGCCTTGCTCTCCAGCCACTTGAAGAAGCGCCGCACGCCGTACCAGGTGCCCGGCCAGGACTTGCGCCAGCTGACCCAGCTCGCCTCGCCTTCCAGGACCCACGTTTTCTCCTTTTGCGTCAATTGCTTCCACGGTGTATCTAAAGCGATTCCGCGCTTCTTCGCATACTTTGCGAGATCGTCCTGGCACTCCTTGAAGCTGGCCGTCTGCCAGGGCCTGATCGCCCCCTGGCGCAGCGTCTTCGACTCGTCCGGAACCACCAGCCCGAAGTCGACCCCGATCACGCGCCCGAAGCCGCGGCAGGTCACGCAGGCGCCGAGCGGCGAGTTGAACGAGAACGCCGCCGGCGTCGGCTCCGAGTAATGGATGTCGCAATCGGCGCAGTGCAGATCGGCGGAAAATTTCCAGGGCCTGCCGCCCTCCGGATAGACGTTCACCCGTCCCTGGCCCACCCTGAGCGCCGCCTCGAGCGCCTCGATCACGCGCGCGCGCTCGGCCGAGCCGAGGCGCAGGCGGTCCTGCACGACTTCCAGCACGGCCTTGCTGCGCGCGTGGATGGCCTCGGTGAAGTTCTCCGGAATCGGGACCGGGAACGAGATGATCAGCCGCGGATCGCCGTTTTCTCCCGTTTTTTCCAGAAGAAACTCATAAATCGACTGCGGCGTGTCGCGGACCACCGGCTTGCCACAGTCTCTGCAAAACAGCGTCGAGGCGCGCGCGAACAGCAGCTTGAGATGGTCGTTCAGCTCGGTCATCGTGCCGACCGTCGAGCGCGAGGTGCGCACCGGGTTGGTCTGATCTATGGCGATCGCCGGGGGGATGCCCTCGATCGAGTCCACCTGCGGGCGGTCCTGCCGGTCGAGGAACTGCCGCGCGTAGGGGCTGAAGGTCTCGACGTAGCGACGCTGCCCTTCGGCATAGAGCGTGTCGAAGACGAGCGAGGACTTGCCCGAGCCCGACACCCCCGTCACGACGATCAGCTCGTTCGCCGGCAGCTCGAGGGTGAGGTTCTTGAGGTTGTGCTGGCGGGCGCCGCGGATGAGGATGGCGTCACGAGGCGCGCGGGCCGCGTGCCGCGAGTCGTCGCTACCGGTACGGGAGGCGGCGCCGCGGCTGTTGTCGGGCATTTCAGCTCGGGAGTCGGTTCGGAAACGCGTGGAAGAGCGCTATTTTACCCGCGCCCGGCGGCACTGCGTCACACGCAGACCATGGACACCATGCTCGCCGTGTTGATCGCAGCGACCGGCTTCAAACCGGAAGCGCGCGTCGAGGGGCCACCCAGCTGGCCGCGTGACCGCCCGCTCGCAGAGCGCCTGCGCCCGTCCCGGCGGTCAGCAGGGCGGACACGCGGGCCGGCGCAGCCTCAAACTTTCAGGACGAGCGCGTAGACCAGAACCAGCAGGATCGCGAAGTTGGTGACGGCCAGCATGGAAAGATCCTGCCGCATGTATCTGACGTGCCGCTGGACTTGCTGGTCGGTCGGCAGGTCGCGCATCTCCTTGTCCTTTAAGTCCGAATCCCAATAGCGCCGTGCGATCACCCACCCGAGCCACGCCACGAGTCCTACGAGAAACAGTACTTGCGCCACCTGTTCCATCATGCCTCCTTTATGGATCGTTGAAAATTCCGACCGGGGCTGTCACGCATATGCTACCCACATCGAGAGTGCCTGCCAATCTCTTGCATCGGTGAGCGCCGCATTCCAAAAAAACGGGGCGGGTGATTCCCGCCCCGCGTTGTCCTCGGTTACGTCAGCCTATCACGTCCGCAGCATCTCCGGCTTGATCGGCAGCTTCCGGATGCGCTTGCCGGTCGCGGCGAAGATCGCGTTGGTGACCGCGGGTGCGACGGGGTTTACCCCGGGCTCGCCGATGCCGCCCTGCTCGCCCTTCCCCTGCAGGATGTGCACCTCGACCTTCGGCATCTCGTCCATGCGCAGGATCTTGTAGTTGTCGAAGTTCGATTGCTCAACGCGGCCGTTTTTGATCGTGATGTCTCCATAGAGCGCCGCGGTGAGGCCGTAGAAGATCGCGCCCTCGATCTGCCTCTCCACGGTCGCGGGATTGACGATCCAGCCGGGGTCGATCGCCGCCACCACGCGGTGCACCTTCACCTTGCCGTCTCTTGCCACCGACACTTCCGCCACCTGCGCGCAGTAGCTGCCGTACGCGAAGTGCGCCGCGATCCCGCGGTGCACGCCCGCCGGCAGCGGCTTGCCCCAGCCCGCTTTCTCCGCCACGAGATCGAGCACCGCGCGCAGCCGTGCCGCGTGCGGCTTGCTGAAGAGCTGGCGCCGATACTGGTACGGGTCCTTGCCGGCCGCGTGCGCGAGCTCGTCGACGAAGCTCTCCAGGAGGAAGCCGTTCTGCGTGTTGCCGACCGAGCGCCAGAAGCCGGACGGTACACCCGGGTTGTTGTTCACGTAGTCGACGAGCACGTTGGGTATGTCGTACGGGAAGTAGTCGCCCGCGCCCTGCGCGGAGGTCGGGTCCATGCCGTCCTTGCGCAGGAAGTGTCCGAAGGTCTTGAAGTATTGCAGGATCGAGGTCCCCACGATGCGGTGCCGCCACGCGGTCGGCATGCCGTCCGCACCGAGCGCCGCCTCGAACACGTTGTGCGACGCCGGGCGGTAGAAGTCGTGCTGCAGGTCGTCCTCGCGCGTCCACACCACCTTCACCGGCACGTTGCCCGCGGCGCGCGAAGTCTCGACCGCGTCGAGCACGTAATCGCTCTCGAGCCTGCGCCCGAAGCCGCCGCCGAGATACGTCGTGTGGACCGTGATCGCCGAAGTCGGAACCCCCGTGAGCTGCGACACCCAATGCGCGTTCCACGATTGCGCCTGCGTCGGCGCCCAGATCTCGACCGAATCGCCCTTGAAGTGCGCGGTCGCGTTCATGGGCTCCATGCACACGTGCGCGAGGAACGGCACCTCGTAGACCGACTCGACGCGCTTCGCCGCGGTGGCGAGCGCAGTTGCCACGTCACCGGTCTTCAACCGCTCGGCGGCGGTCGGGCCTTTGGCGAGCGCCGCCCAGCTTTGATACATCCCGGGCGAGCTCACCTTCGCCACCGGTCCCTCGTCCCAGGTGATCTCGAGCGCGTCACGCCCTTTCTTCGCCGCCCAGAATCCGTCGGCGACCACTGCCACGCCCGAGCTGATCTGCACCACTTTCTTCACGCCCTTCACCTTCAGCGCGCGGTCGGCACTGAAGCTTTTCACCTTGCCGCCAAACACGGGGCATTTGGCAACCGTGGCGATGAGCATGCCGGGGCGCTTCACGTCGAGCCCATAGAGCGCCTTGCCCGTGACCTTGGGCGGCGTGTCATGGCGCGGCGTCGCTTTCCCGATGATCTTGAACTCCGACGGTTGCTTGAGCACCGGGTCGTCGGGCGCCACCTGCCTCGCCGCATCGTTCGCGAGAGCACCGTAGGACACCTTTCTGCCGCTGGGCTTGTGAACCACGTAGCCGTTCTCGGCCACGCACTCCGACCGGAGCTCCTTCATCTTCTCGGCACCGGCTGAAATCAGCATGAAGCGCGCCGCGGCGCCCGCGTACCGCACCCGCACGCCGACGTTGCGCACGCTGGAGCTGCCACCGGTCGCCTGGAAGCCGCCCACCGCCCTGAAGCCGATGTAGCGCGGGTTAGCGAACGCGGGATCAATCCCGCCCTGCTCGATGCGCACGTTCTTGAAGTCAACCTCCAGCTCCTCGGCGATCATCATGGCGAGCGCGTTGTGCGCGCCCTGCCCCATCTCAGAAGTGCCGGTAACGAAGGTCACTTTGCCGTCGGCGCCGATTTTGACGAACGCGTTGAGCTTGGTCGGACCCGTCGCCGCTTCCGCGACGCCGGCTGCGCCTGGCAGATAAAAACCGATCACCAGCCCGCCGCCGGTCGCTGCCCCCACCTTGAGGAATGTCCTGCGCTTCGGATTGAAGATCGCGTCCATGTCACGCCCCCTTTCTCGTCATCGCTGCCGCGGCGTGGATCGCCTTGCGGATGCGGTTGTAGGTCCCGCAGGTGCAGATATGTCGGGCCATGGCCTGCTCGATCTCGGCATCGCTCGGGTTCTTGTTCTTGGCGAGCAGCGCCGCCGCCGACATGATCTGTCCCGGCTGGCAGTAGCCGCATTGCGACACCTCTTCCGCGATCCAGGCTTTCTGCAGCGGATGGCCGCCGTCCCTGGACAGGCCTTCTATGGTCGTGATTTTCTTGCCCGCGACCTGCGAGACCTGCGTGATACAGGAGAGCGCCGGCTCGCCGTTGACGTGCACCATGCAGGCTCCGCACTGCGCGATCCCGCAGCTGTACTTGGTGCCGGTGAGCCCGAGGTTCTCGCGCAGCACCCACAGCAGCGGCGTGTCGGGATCGTCGACGCTGATCAGGCGGGATTTGCCGTTGACATTGAGAGTGAGGCTGGTGGCCATCTTGTTCTCCTCCTAAGCTGAAACGGGGGAATTCAATGTAATCCCCGGCTCGCGGGTTGGCAAGGTGGCCGCCGGGCGCATTGCGGCCCGACCGCCCGGCGCCGCGACCCGCCCGCCGGGAGGCCGGCGGCGTTTCTCCGAGAAATCCTGAAGTTACGCCGGACGGTTGCGGCGGTGGTGTAAGATTCCCGAAGCCAGGGAGCATCAGCCATGATAGCCATGGTGTTAAAGGCCAAGAACACGCCGTTCGTGCTCGAAACCGTTCCCGACCCCGTTCCCGGGCCCGGCGAAGCGGTCGCGCGGGTGCTTGCGTGCGGGGCGGGGCTCACCATACACCACACGCGCGTCGGTCGCGTGGCGGTCAACTATCCGCGCATCATCGGCCACGAGATCACGGGCGAGATCGTCGCGCTGGGCCAGGGCGCGACGGAGCTGAAGACCGGCGACGCGGTCACCGCCTATTTCTATCTCACCTGCGGGCGCTGCCACTGGTGCCGCGTGAACCGCGAGACGCTGTGCGACGACTTCGGCGGCTACGTCGGGCGCGAGGTGGACGGGGGCTACGCCGAGTACATCAAGCTGCCGGCGAAAAACTTCATCAAGCTTCCGCCCGGCCTCGACTGGCGCAAGCAGCCGGCGGAAATCGGCGTCATCTGCGACGCGATCGCGACACCGGTCAAGGTCATCCGCAAGGCGCGCGTCACGCCGAACGATGCCGTCGTCGTGTTCGGCGCGGGCGGCGGCCTCGGCGTGCACATGCTGATGCTTGCGCGCTGGGCGCGGGCGAGGAAAGTCATCGCGGTGGACGTGATGGCTTCCAAGTTCGAGACCTGTCTCAAAGCGGGGGCGGACGCGACCGTGGACGCCTCCGACGGGCGCGTCGCCGAGCAGCTCATGGAGTTGACGGGCGGCAAGGGCGTGGACGTCGCGATCGACTTCGTGTGCACCCGCGGCACGCTGGAAGCCGCGTTCACCGCGCTCGGCAAGGGCGGGCGGCTCGTGGCGCTGGGCGGGCACGGGCAGCCTTTCCAGGTGCAGCCCGCCCAGCTCCTGCGCAAGGAGATCGAGGTCCTCGGCAGCCGCTACGCGACGCGCCAGGAAGTGCTCGATTCGCTCGACCTCGTCGCGCGCGGGGAATTCTTCCCGATCGTGACGGAGAAGGTCGCGCTCGAGCAGGCCGAGGCGATTCACCAGCGCATCGAGAAGGGCCTCATCACCGGCCGCGCGGCGATCGTGATGAGCTGAACGCCAAGCAGGTCCGTGATTAGCCGCAGATAAACGCCGATAAACGCAGATGAAAATCGCAATTCAGCCACAGAGAACACGGAGAACACAGAGGAAAACCAACGAATCGACGCGAGATACGGGATGCGGGATGCGAGATGCGGTATATAAGTCATCCCGTATCACGGATCGCGCATCGCGGATCGCGCATCACACTCTGTGAACTCTGTGTCCTCTGTGGCTGGTGGGTCGTTCTGTCGCCGGGCCTAGGAGCCCTTCACGATCGCCAGCTTGTTCTCCACCGATTTGACGCCCTGCACGCCGGCGGCGACCTGCGTGGCCTTGTCGCGGAGCGCAGGCGTGTCCGCCGTCCCGAACAGCGTGACGACGCCGTCCGCGGCAGTGACGTCGATCACGTGCGCATTCAGCCCTTTTGTGGCGCCGAGGGCCTCCTTGACCTTGGCGGCGAGCGCCGCATTGGCGCTTGCCGCAGCCGCCTTGGCGGCGGCTTCCCTGGCGGCGGTCTCCCTCGCCTGATCGGCCTTCGCGTCCGCCTTGGCGGCCGGCGGCGGCGGCGGGCTCGCCTTGGCGGCCGGCGGCGGCTCTCGGCCGCACGCGGCGAGGCCCAGTGCGAAAATACCTGCCATCACGATCCCCAGCGCACGGTAATACGGCTTCTCCTCGGTACGGCTCATGGCTTCCTCCATGGGTAGGTGAGTCCCCTGTTTTAGGGGATATGATTCGTCCGCCCGCGAAAAATTCCGTCCGCGCCCGCCGTCGTCATGGGCCGTTGCTCCTGCCGTAATGACGAGGAGAGGGACGCAGCGGATGTGGCGCCGTGTCTCAAGCTCGCGGTGGGCCGGCGCCGGGAAGAAAATCCAGCGTGACCCCCGTCGCGCGCACGATCGTGCCCATCAGGCCGTAGAGGATCGAGGTGGCGTCCTCAAGCCGGCCGATGCCGGCGAGTTTGCCGCCCGCCTCGACGAAACGGCATGCCGCGTGGACCTTGGGTCCCATCGAGCCCGGCGCAAACGTGAACTTCCGCAGCTCGCTCGGCATCGTCTCGCGGATCGGGCGGGCCTTGTCCCCGCCCCATCCCACATACGCCGCATCCACGTCGGTGAGCAGCAGCAACGCATCGGCGTCGACCTGGTGTGCGAGCAGCGCCGCCGCGAGGTCCTTTTCGATCACGGCCTCTACACCCCGCACCGCGCCGGTGGGCGAGACCACCACCGGAATGCCCCCGCCGCCCGCGCACACCACCACTGCGCCCGCCTCGAGGAGCACGCGGATCGGAGCGAGCTCCAGGATGCGAAGCGGCTCGGGTGAGGGCACGACGCGCCGCCACGTCGAGCCTTCATCCACCATGTCCCAGCCGCGCGCTTGTTCCAGGCGTCGCCCCTCCTCGGCGGAGTAGGTGGGGCCGATCCGCTTCGCGGGAGCCTTGAAGGCGGGATCGTTTTCGTTGACCGCGATCTGGGTGACGATCGTCACGACCCGATGCTTGGGCAGCAGGCTCGCCAGCTCCTGCTGGATCATGTAACCGATCAGGCCCTCGACCTCTGCGCAGAGCGCGTCAAGCGGGTACGGCCGCGTCTGTGCTTCAGCCTCCGCTTTCAGCGCGAGCAGGCCCGCCTGCGGACCGCTCCCGTGGACCAGGAGGACCTTGTGGGCGCGCGCGATCTCGGCCAGCGTCGCCGCGGCGTGCGCGATGTTCTGCCGCAGGATCCCGGCTTCCAGCGGCTCGCCGCGCTTCAAGAGCGCGCTGCTGCCGAGCGCAATCACGACTTTCATGAC
Source organism: Betaproteobacteria bacterium (assembly GCA_016183675.1). Classification (GTDB taxonomy): domain Bacteria; phylum Pseudomonadota; class Gammaproteobacteria; order Burkholderiales; family SG8-41; genus SG8-41. The sequence continues at coordinate 16,680 of JACPEF010000132.1, read as the reverse complement.
GTATTTCCGATTATCTTACCCTCGCGCGCGGGCGGATGTCGCGAGGCCGTTACTCCGGCTTGATGTTGCCGGCGTTGATGACCTGCGCGCACTTCTCCATTCTCTCACGCCGGCGCCGCTGTCAGCTCGCGTATGTCCACCGCGGTCGAGCCGATCTCGCGCATCAGCACTTCCGGCGGCGGCTGGCGTTCCTCATCGGTGCGCTCCGCGGGCGGCTTGAGCTGCGCTTCGAGATAGGCGCCGAGGCGCCGCGCGCGGGCGACGATGCGGCTGCCAAAGGGGCGCCGCTCGCGGTCGTAGCGCGCAAGCGCCGCATCGAGGTCGCCGTCCGCGGCGGTGATCGAATCGGCGAGGCACTCGGCATCGAGCGCCGCCTTGGTCACGCCCATCCCCACGTGCGGCCGCGCGACGAAAGCGGCATCACCGAGCAGCGCGACCCGTCCCGACGCCATCCGCGGCGATTCGAGGTCGAAGATCGCCTGGAAGAAGAGCGGATCGGTCCGCTCCACGATGGCGACGATCTGGGGCGCGAGCAGCTCGCGGGCGCTCGCCCTCATTTCCTCGATGAGCTCCGGCCGGATCAGCGGCGGGGGAATCGAGACGCCGTGACAGCAGCCGGTCGCGTCGGTGCAGAGCCGCGGCAGCGTCTCCTCGTAGTCCGTCGGCCGGTACCAGATGTGGTTGTAGCCGCGCCGGCCCGGCCGCACGTCGTTGTCGCGGCCGGGCACGGGGTAGGAGAGCATCATCTCGCCTTCCGGCAGGCAGAGCGTGTAGCGCTCGAAGATCTCCTGGTGCACATCGGGCGGGAAGGCCCACTCGTCCACCAGGCCGCGCCACGCGATGTAGCCGGCGTAGCGCGGCAGGGCCCCGGGCAGGAGCAACTCGCGCACGGTGGAGCGGACGCCGTCGGCGCCGACGAGGAAGTCCCCCCTCGCGCGCGAGCCGTCGGCGAAGACGGCGGTGACGCTGCCGGCGTCCTGCTCGATGCTCGCGAGAGCCATCCCGAAGCGGTAGCTCCCCGAGGGGAACGCGTCCTTGAGCAGGCGGTAGACCCGCGCCCAGCTGCTCTGGAGCTGCGGCATGGGGATTTCATGGGTGACGCGCCCGCTGCGGTCGAGGCAGATGCGCGTGTGCACCCTGAGGCCGATGGTCTCGTCCACCGGGAGACCCATCCGGCGCATCACCGCCAGCAGCTCGTCGTGGGTGCCGATGCCGGCGCCGCGGCTGGCGAGGTCGTTCTCCACCCGCTCGAACACGGTGACGTCCCAGCCGATCATGCGCAGGGCGTTCGCCGCGAACAGCCCGCCGATCGAGCCGCCGATGACTAGCGCCCTTCTTTTCATGAGGCGAGACGAGTGACGAAAGAGGGTGACGAAAAATAGTGACGAAACATAGTGACGAAAAGCGCTGAGTTAGGAAGGCGAATGGTTGAGATTTTGCCCGTCACCATTTCTCGTCACCAGTTCCCGTCACCATTTCTCGTTACTTCTTCTTCCCGGCGCGTCAGCGTTTCTTGAGGGTGACCCCCACCCCCGCCGTGTCCATGTTGAGAAACACCGTTTCCAGCGCGGGGTCGTGACCGCCTTCACGTAGTCCGGATCGGGCGGCGGGGAAACCATGTTGTGCGCCACGATCAGCCCGCCCGCGCGCACGAGCGGAAGGCACTTGCGCAGGTAGTCGGGGTAGCCCTCCTTGTCGGCGTCTATGAAGAGCAGGTCTATCGGGTCCCTCAACTTCGTTACCTCGGCGTGCGCGTCGCCCAGCACGAGGGTAACGAGCGGGCCTGCGCCGGCGCGCTCGAAGTTCGCGCGCGCCATCGCGTGCCGCTGCGCGTCTATCTCGTAGGTCGTCAGCCGCCCGCCGGTTTTCACCAGCGCAAGCAGCAGCCACAGCCCGGAGTAACCGGTCGAGGTGCCGATCTCGACGATGCGCTTTGCGCCGATGGACTCCGCCAGGACGCGCAGCAGTCGCCCGTCCTCGACCGGCACGCTTAAGTAGCGGTGGTTGCGGTAGACGTCCTCGAGCACTTCGAGGATGCGGCGCTCCTCGGCGGACTTCGCCTGCGGCGGTCCCGCGACCGCGTTCGCGCGCTGCCGGAACTGCCCCTGCGCGCGGGCGGCGGGGATCAGGGCCGCAAGACCGGCGGCGGCGCCAAGCGCGATGCGGCGGGCGGGGTTGCGGGGGCGTGTCATGGATGGATGGACCAAGAGAGCCGGCCTCCAGTTTAGCCGCTGCGGCCGCGCTGCTCCAGCCACGCCCCGGGCGCGACCCGGTAGCGCGACGGCGATTTGGCGCGCTCGGTGGGGAATCCGCGTCGCCGCGGCGAGGGCGCGTCCGCGCGGTCACCGCCCGCGCCGACGGCGACCTAATCGGTCCGGCTTCCGAGACTCAGCCCGAAAACCGATGAGTCAACCGGCAGCAGGGGCCGCAGGTGCTCGTCCAGCACGATCACCACGCGGTCGCCATAGCGCGCCAGCCGGCTGAGCAGGCGGTGGAAGTGGTGGAAGTCCTGCGCGCGCAGCGCCTGCACCTGCAGCGTGATGGTGAAGGGCGTGCGTTCGAGGAAGCGCTTCAAGTGCCGCGCGGCCCGGGCCGCAAGCGCGCGGTCGAGCCAGCCCCTCACGCATACGAGCAGGTCGAATGTTGCCTCGCCCCGCCGGCGCAGCTTGAGGACAACGCGGCCGTCGGCGGCGTAGCGGGCGACCGCCGCGCGCATCGCGGCGACGATTCGGTCGATCGCGGCCGGGAACTTCACCGGTGCGGGGAAGCGGCGCAGAAGGTAGTCGCGCAGCGCGAGTCCCGCGATCCAGTCCATGACCGCGATCGGCAGCTTGCGCGGGGCGAGCCAGGGCAGGCTGCGCAGGAAATTCACGATGCGCCGCGGCCCGCCCGGCAGCACGCCGCGCGTGACGAGCTTCCAGACGATCCCGAGGCGCTGGCGCAACCCGTACTCGCCGCGGTACGCCGGCGAGCGCAGATATTTCAGCTTGGTGCGGATGCGGCCCGCGATGTTGCGGTCCTCGGCGAGCTTCGCGAGAAGCCGCTGGTAGCCGTCCACGAGCTCGTCGTAGCTCATGCCCTTGGGGACGATGTTGGTCGCGGGCCTGGTGTTGTCGCCGCTGTCCGCGGCGGCGCGCAGGCGTCCTTCCTTCTCCAGGCGCGCGTAGAGGGGCGTGCGCGGCAGCGCGGTGAGCAGCCCCACCATCGCCGCTTGGATCCCGGAGCGCATGATGAACCCCAATTGCGCGTCGAAGATGCGCGTGGTGTCGGTGTCGAACCCGACGATGAACCCTCCCAGCACGTCGATGCCGTGGGCGTAGATGCGGCGCACGCAGGTAAGGATGTCCTGCTGCAGGTTCTGGGTCTTGCGCGTGTGCTTGAGCGCCTCGGGGTCGGGCGACTCGATCCCGATGAAGACCCAGCCGAAGTTCGCCTCCTGCAGCAGGCGCAGCAGCGCCGGATCGTGCGCGACGTTGAGCGACACCTGCGCGCCGAACTGGAACGGCCGCCCGTGCCTTTCCTGGTAGTCGGCGAGGAAGCCGAGCAGCTCTTTCGCCACGGCCTTGTTGCCGATCAGGTTGTCGTCGACGAAAAAGACGTTGCTGGCCCCGAGCCGGCGCAGCGCGTCGAGCTCGCGCGCGATCTGCGCGACCGCCTTGTGCCGGGGTATCCTGCCGAACATCACGATGATGTCGCAGAAATCGCAGCGGAACGGGCAGCCGCGCGAGAATTGCAGCGTCGCCGTGGTGTAGCGGTCGAGCTTCAGCAGGTCGAAGCGCGGCGCCGGCGAATCCGCGAGGCTCACCGTCCGCGTTTCACGGTAGAGGCGGCGCGGCCGGCCCTGCTCCCAGTCCGCGCAAAACTCGCCCCAGGCGTACTCCGCCTCGCCGGCCACCACGCAATCGGCGATGTCGCCGTAGAGCTCGGGACAAAGGGAAGCGTAACTGCCGCCCGCGACGGTGCGGTAACCGGCCCGGCGGTAATACGCGAGCAGCTCCTTCTGGCGCGGGAACTGCACCGCCATCCCGCACACGCCGACAAGATCGGCCCGCGGCTCGAGCGGCACCGACTCGACGTTCTCGTCCACGATCTCGACCTGCCAGTGCGGCGGCGTGAGCGCGGCGAGGGTGGCGAGCCCGAGCGGGGGATTGATCGCGCGCTTTCCCGGCAGGACGCGGTCGATCGCCCACCTGAAGCTCCAGAAGCTCTCCGGGTAGCGCGGGTTGACGAGCAACAAGCGCACCGGCGGTTTCCCTCCCGCGGTCATGCCGCATGCCTCCTCGTGAGCCGGATCCGGCGAGGGGCGCCGTCGGCTCGGCGGCGCGCGTGCCCGGCGGAATCGCCGATCCCCGCAGTGAATAAGCCGGCAACTATACGCAACGCCGCCGCCGGGTCAACGAGCGAGCCGCGCCCGACAGCCTTTTTCTGCGGGTTCTTTGATCGAAGTCAAGAACTGCAACGCCCCGCCCGAGCGCAAGTCCGCTATCGCGTTGACGGGAGCGGCTGCCCGTCAGCGCACGGGGACCCGGGCGCCGAGCGAAGCGCCGAGCATCTCGCGCATCCGCTCCCAGTGCGAGCCCGGCCAGTAGATGCGGTCGCATCCGCGGCAGCGCACGAACTCCGCGTAACGCTCGGCGATGCGCTCGGGCACGCGTCCCGTCACCGCGGTTTTCTCGACCGCTTCGAGGCGCAGGTTGCAGTGCAGGCACAGCGTGAAGGGCTGCATGTGGCGCTCGAGGGCGTAGCGCGCCGCGACCTCCCGCAGCTGCGCCTCCGGCTTCGTCGCGTGGACGAAGCAGCCGCGCATGATTTCCCGGCATTTCAGCAGCTCGCGGTCGCGGGTGAGCACGACGCGGCGCTCGCGCGCGGCGAGCGCAAGGATCTCGCGGTCATGGATGGCGCTGTCGTAGAGCGTGTCGAACCCGAGCATCCGGAGCAGCCGCGCGAGCCCCCCGAGATGCGCATCCGCAAGAAAGCTTAGTACCTCGTCCGCTGCGCTCTCGGCGGCGACGTGGGGAAAGACTTCGATCGCATCGCCCTCGCGCACGATGCGCGAGAGGGTCGCGGGTTGCCCATTCACCGTGAGCCGGCCGGCTTCGGTGTGCGGCACGCCGAGCGACTCGATCGCGTGCTTGACGGTGGCGGCCCGGGCACAGGCCTGCTCGAAGGCGACGCCCCTGCGCCCGCGCGCGAGGAACTCCGCAAGCTCGCCGTGGAACCGGAACGTCGCAGTCGCCATGAAGATCGCGAGTTAACGGAGTCGCGCCGCCAATGCCGGTTCAGGATTCTGGATTTGGAATTCAGGAAAGGCCTGGCGTTCCGTACCGTTTGCCGAATCTTAATCTTGATTTTCCTTTGCGTCCTTTGCGTCCTTGGCGGTGAGAGCTGGTCGCTCAACCGCGGCCGACGAAGGGCATCTTGGTCGCCATGATGGTCATGAACTGCACGTTCACCTCGAGCGGCAGGTTCGCCATGAACAGCACCGCGCTGCCGACGTGATGGACGTCCATGCGCGGCTCGGGCGCGACGGTGCCGTTCGCCTGCATGACCCCCTTCGCCATCCGCTCCGTCATCGGCGTCGCGGCGTTGCCGATGTCTATCTGCCCGCACGCGATGTCGTACCGCCGGCCGTCGAGCGAGATCGTCTTGGTGAGGCCGGTGACGCCGTGCTTGGTCGCGGTATAGGGCGCCGAGCCGGGCCGCGGCGCGTGCGCGGAGATCGAGCCGTTGTTGATGATCCGCCCGCCGCGCGGGTCCTGCTCCTTCATCATGCGGTAGGCCGCCTGCGCGCACAGGAACATGCCCGTGAGGTTCACGTCCACCACCACCTGCCACTTCTCGTACTCGAGGTCCTCGAACGCGACCCCCGGCGCGTTGCCGCCGGCGCTGTTGAACAAGACATCCACTCGACCGAAGCCCCCCTTGACCTTCGCGAACAGCGCGCGCACGGCCTCCGGCTTGCCCACGTCGGTCGGCACGACCAGCGCCTGCTTGCCGGCGGGCCCGGCTTCCGCCGCGGTCTGCTCGAGCAGCTCCCTGCGGCGCCCGGCGAGCGCGACGCGGTAGCCGTCCTTCAAAAACGCGAGCGCGACCGCTTTTCCGATGCCGGTGCCCGCGCCGGTGACGACGGCGACTTTGTTGTGCGAGCTCATCCTTTTCTTCACGGCGGCGAATCGCCGCGGGCGGGTTCAAGAGCGTGCATGGTAGCGCACCGGCGGGGCAGGCGCGAAGGAGGACCCGGAAAGGATCTGGCAGCCACCGTCCTTACCGTTGCCGCGCTCGGCGCGGGTGTCTCCGCAATGGCGAGTGACGTCGCTCCGGACCCGTGCCCGCCGAGGGCATGGGAGCTGTACGCCGGCCGGCTCCCGACCATCAAGCGGCGGGCGCTGCGCCGGCGCCTCCATTGCGGTCCGCGTGAGTGAAGGCCTGCGCGTTTGATTTTATCCGCGTTTATCTGCGTTTATCTGCGGTTCCAATTTGGGTGTTAGCCGCTGCTTCCAGCACGATGACTATGCCGCGCACGATGTCATCAAGCGCCATGGATGGCGTGTTTTTCCCCCGTGCTACCTACCGCGGCAGGCAGGGCACGTGCAGGAAGCCGCCGCGGAACGCGTGCCCGCCGGTCGCGGCGAGGTGTATGAGCCCGTAGAAGCACTGTCAAACCGGAAGCGCAGCTCCGGTTTAGCCTCGCGCGTTCGAACGGACGCGTCGGCGCCGCTCAACGCGCGTTCCACGAAGGTGGGCGGCGCTTCTCGGAATTGCACCGACATTTCGCACGCTTGGAGTCCTTTGGTCCGAACTCCTTACTCCAGACCATTCAGGACGCTGCAGCGACCACCAAGAAAATGCCAATGCCACGGACGATATCGTCTAGCGACATTGTATGAACGCCGCTTCCCGCCCCTTGCGCCAAAGAGGGTACATGGAGGAAGCCCCCACGAAAGCGGTGCGTTCCGGTGGCTTCCAAATGCATAAGGCCATAAAAAACGTGATTACACACAAACGTGCCGGCGCTCATGGACACTTCCGCCGGCAGTTCCGCCGCGCGCAGGGCCGCGACGGCAGCTCTCACCGGCAGCGTCGCCAGGTAAGCCGCCGGCCCGCCCGGCACGACGGGCAGGTCAACCGGCTGCGCGCCGTCGTTGTCGGCGATGCGCGCGTCCCGCAGGTTGACCGCCACCCGCTCAACGCACAACGCGGCGCGCTCGCTCGCCTGTCCGACGCACAGCACGATCTCCGGCCGCGCTCCCATGATCGCTTCTTCGAGCACGGCGAGCGCGCGCGCGTACGAGGTCGGCAGCTCCGCAGTGATCACTTCGAGCGCGCCGATGCGCGCGGGCAGACGCCGCACCGCCTCGAGCGAAGCGTTGACGTTCTCGCCGCCGAACGGGTCGAAGCCGGTGACCAGCGCTCTCATAGGGGGGACATGAGGGATGAGGGCGCATCCTTCATCCTTGAATTTCTCCCGTCACGCATTTCCCGCAGTAGGAGTTTGTCGGGCCTCAGTCCGACAAACTCCTAGCGAAAAGCCTCCAGTTGCTTGACCTTCTCGACCTCGGCCGCCGTCTGCCTCGAGGCCTCGAGCGCGCGCTCGCGGGCCATGCCGACCAGGTTTTGGTCAATCAACGGCGACACCCCCACGTGGGGCGCGATTTTCGCCTGGTCGGCGGGAAAGGATTCCAACAGCGTCCTGAACGCGTCGGACGCCAGCCGGTAGTCGCGGTAGTCCTTGTTGACCTGTTCCTTCTCCCGCACCGCCTCCCGGACCCAGGACCCGGAGCGGTCATCCGCGCGCATATGATCCCGCAGCGCCTGCGTGCTCTCTGACAAACCGAGGTGAAACCAATGGCTCGACGCCTGGTAGCGCAGGATCTCCCGCACGGTCAACAGGTACGAGTCCGTGGCGTCCGCCAGCGCGAGGTTGCGCGAAGCGTCCATGCGCTTCAGTTCCTGGAGGCGCCGGTCCACCTCCGCGGCGTGCTCGTCGAGCTTGCGCACGGTCGCCTCGCGGTCTGCGGGCGCCGGGCCCGCCTCGACGCTTAGCGCCTCGCGCAGCCGCTGGCTCGCGTCCTGCACGAGGGCCACGACGGCTTTGTCCAGCTGGCGCTTCTGGTGCGCGCCGTAGCCCCAGAATCCGAGCGCCGCGCCCGCGAGGGCTGCGACGATTGCGATTCCGATGATTCGGGTTTTGCGGTCCGGGATCATCGCGGGTCATTCCGCATCAGGCCGGCGGCTTGCCCCAGGAATCGCGTAACGTGACCGCTCGGTTGAACACAGGCGCACCCGGTTTGGAGTCCTTCGGATCCGCCACGAAAAAGCCCTTTCTTTCGAACTGGAAGCGCACCTCGGGCCGCGCGTTCCCGAGCGCCGGTTCCACGCAGGCGGTGAGGATCTTCTTTGAGCCGGGGTTCAGGTCTTCGAGGAAATCCCGCTCGGTCCCCGGCTGCGGGACTTTGAAGAGACGGTCGTAGAGCCGCACCTCGGCCGCGTGCGCGTGCTTCGCCGACAGCCAGTGGATATTGCCCTTCACCTTGCGCGTCTCCGCGCCCGGCGCGCCGCTTTTCGTTTCCGGGTCGTAGGTGCAGTGGATCGCCGTGAGGTTGCCCAGCGCATCCTTCTCGACACTCACGCATCGTACCAAATAGGCATAGCGCAGCCGCACTTCCGCACCGGGGGCGAGGCGAAAGTAGCCCTTGGGCGGGTTCTCCATGAAGTCCTCGCGCTCGATCCACAGCTCGCGCGTGAAGGGCAGGGCGCGCCTGCCGAGCTCCGGCTTTTGCGGGTGGTTGGGCGCGCGGCAGTCTTCTTCCTTGCCCGCGGGGTAGTTGTCTATCACGAGCTTTACCGGGTCGAGCACGGCGATGCGCCGCTCGGCGCGCTCGTTCAAGTCCTCGCGCACGCAGTTCTCGAGGATGGCGTAGTCTATCCAGGAGTCGGCCTTGGCGACCCCGATCCTCTCGGCGAAGAGGCGCAGGCCCTCGGGCGTGAAGCCGCGGCGGCGCGCGCCGGCGAGCGTGGGCATGCGCGGGTCGTCCCAGCCGTCCACGCGGCCTTCCTCGACGAGCTGGATGAGCCTGCGCTTGGAGAGCACGACGTAGGTGAGGTTGAGCCGCGCGAACTCGATCTGCTGCGGCGGCGGCCGCAACAGCAGTCCGCCCTCGGCGAGGCGCTCGAGCAGCCAGTCGTAGAACGGGCGCTGGTCCTCGAACTCGAGCGTGCAGATCGAGTGGGTGACGTTCTCCAGCTCGTCCTCGATCGGGTGGGCGTAGGTGTACATCGGGTAGACGCACCACTTGTCGCCGGTGCGGTGGTGCGACGCTTTCTTGACGCGGTAAATCGCCGGATCGCGCAGGTTGATGTTGGGTGAGGCCATGTCGATCTTCGCGCGCAGCACGTGCGCGCCGTCGGCGTGCCCGCCATTGCGCATCTCGCGAAGCAGCTTCAGGTTCTCATCCACGCTGCGATTGCGGTAGGGGCTATTGTTCCCCGGCTCGGTGAGCGTGCCGCGGTTCGCGCGCATCTCCTCCGCCGACTGGCTGTCCACGTAGGCGTGGCCGGAGCGTACCAGGTACTCCGCCGCCTCGTACATGAAGTCGAAGTAGTCGCTCGCGTAATAGAGGTGCGCGCCCCAGTCGAAACCCAGCCACTTCACCGCGGCGAGGATCGAGTCAACGTACTCCTGCTCTTCCTTTTCCGGGTTGGTGTCGTCGAAGCGCAGGTGGCACACGCCGCCGTAGTCGCGCGCGAGACCGAAGTTCAAGCAGACCGATTTCGCGTGCCCGATGTGCAGGTACCCGTTCGGCTCAGGCGGGAAGCGCGTGCGGATCTTTGCCGGGTCCCGCGGCGCGCCTGCATGGACCTTCGCCGATCCGGGCCGGCCGCCCCACGTGCGCGAGGCGTACTTCTCCGCCGCGAGGTCCTGCTCGACGATGGTGCGAATGAAGTTCGACGTCGAAGGGGCCTGAGCGGCTGTTTTTTTCGATTTGGTGGTGGCGTCGGACATGAGGCGGCACTAAAGCGCTATCTTAGCCGAGCGCGCACAGGGTCTGACTTGTGCAACGCCGCGCAGCGGTATATCTGGCACGGAATGTGCAGCGTATCCAGATGAAATGAATCGGTTTTATGCGATGCAGGTCCGCCATGGCAGTCGCGTTCAATGACGCAAGCACGGTGCAGACGCACAGCCGGGTTGATTTCCGGGCCACGTGCGCTATTGTTGAGAACGTGAGCAGCGGGTTCCCCCGCTTGCCTTAGGACCTGCGATCGGGCGCATAACCGGCCTTCATGAAGGAGCGCTATGGAAACAAACCCGGCTCAGGAGCACAAAACGCTGCTCGCCATCTCGGTCATCCTGTTCCTCGCCGTGCTCGGCGTCTCGTGGCTGTTCCACGGCACCGGCGTCGTCCACAACGATCTCAAGCGCAACATCTACATCCCATCGGAGCTGACGATGCCGCTGCAGGTGAAAGCAGCATATAACGGGGAAAAGATCTTCTTCCGCTATCGCTGGCCCGCGCAGCAGCCTTCCATTTACCACGACATGATGAAGTTCGAGGGCGGCCAGTGGAAGCGCTACGGTGACAGCGTGCCGGGGCCGCAGCCCGACGGGATTTATGAAGACCGCCTCACGATGCTGGTGGACGACGGCAGTGTGCCGGAATTCGAACACTATGGTGGCTATATCACCATCGGCGACCGCATGCGCTTCTTCACCAACGAGGCGAAACCCGATGAGGTGAAGGCGCACCCCTATCTCGGCAAGAAGAAGGGGCAGACCGAGGTCGGCAAGCATCTGCCCGGGACGCGCTCGGACATCAACAACTGGGCTTCCGTGCTGCCGGAAGAGGAACTCGCGGCGCAGCGCAAGGCCGGTTATTTCCTCGACCTCTGGCACTGGCGCGCGCACCGCTCCAACCCGATCGACATGTCCGACGATCAGGTCGTCGCCGAGGGGCGATTCGGAGACAAGGGCAAGGGGGTGTTTTTCACCAACTGGGACGGGAAAAAGAAGCAGCCCGTTCTCATGTTCGAGCCGGAGAAGACCGGCGGTCGCGCGGCGCTCAAGTGGGATGACCTGATGCAGCGCAAGCTCGGCTTCGAGGACCTCTATTACATGCGCGAGGACCAGGCCAAGCCGTTCGACCCGAACCATCCGTGGAAAGAAGGCGACGTGCTGCCGCGCCGCGTGCTGCGCTCCGGTGACGGCTCGCACGCCGATATTTCCGTGGTCGGCAAGGCGCGCTGGAACGACGGATACTGGGAGGTGACCCTGGCGCGCGCGATGGACACCGGGAGTCCCGAGGACGACAAGATCTTCCGCGATCATGGCGTCTACACGGTGGCATTTGCAGTGCACCGCGACTCGATGGGCAGCCGGTGGCACTACGTTTCGCTACCAGCCAGCCTGGGGCTCACGCACCGGGGGGATTTCACGGCGGTACGATTCCAGGGCGCCGAGCCGAAGTGGGACCAGCCCTGGTTCGATGTGAAGCTGTTCTATCCCGGGCAGGTGAGCTGGCCCTTGCTGAACAGCACAAAGCACGCCGGTGCGGAGAGAATCAAACAAGGCGTGCCGGTGAAGTTCCGGCACAGCGAAATCCAGCTCGCGCATTACGGCGTCGAGATGGAGTTCAACGGCCAGATCAGGGTCCAGTGGCTCTACACCCTCGCGGCCGGCATTCTGCTAATCATCGGCCTGGGTATCGCCCTCAACCTGCTGCTGCCCAGAAAGGAAGGCTGATCATGGCTCCTTATCACGTGATGCTGGTTCATTTCCCGATCGCGCTGTGGACGGTCGCGGCGCTGGTGATCGTGCTGCGCACCTTCTCCGACGGAAAGCTGGCGCGCGCCGCCGACGCGGTGCTCACGCCGCTGCTTTTCGTAGGCATGGTGACCGGCGCCGCAGCGTTCGCCGTCGGCCTTCTGGTGTGGCCGACCGAAGCGGCAACGAGCTCCCCGCTCGCGCGCAACCACATACTGCTCGCGGGCTGGTCGCTCGCCTACTGGACCGTGTTGTGGGTCACGCGCTGGCGCGGCGGCGAGCGGGTATGGCAGGGTTTGTGGCGCTGGGTGATGCTCGGGTTGGCCGCGCTGGGCGTCGGCCTGCAGACCATCACCGGCACCCTGGGCGGCTATCTCGCGGGCAATCCTTCGATCGTGTCCGAGATCGTGCGCCGCCTGGGGTGGGAGGTATTCACCACCTTCTATCTTCCGAACTGGGTTCTCGCGGCAGTCGTAATTTCTGCGGTGGCTCTGGCGGCGCTGGGCATGGTCGGCGCCCGTGCCCGGAATTGATTTTCACGAGCAAATCGCGTGTTGCCGCTCTCCATTTCGGTCTATCACCGTTTCCAGTATTGCTTCGCTGACGCGCGAACCGGCTGCTGACGTCAACGTCCCGACGAGTCCGGGGCATTTTCCGAACTTCGCAACTAGTGCCGTTCCGACTTGTTTCTCCAAAGGTCGGCAGCTCGCCTGCCGCGGACAGTCGGCCCCTGGAGAAATAGCTGGCTTGGCACAAATCGTTGGAACGGCACTAGCGGAGTTCTGTGTCGATCACGACATTCACGCGATCGGCGCCGACCTGGACCGGCGCGGAGAGCCCCTGCAAGTCCCCGGGCTGGGGATTGGCGTTGGCCGCTTTCGAAATGCGCGCGCCCACCACGACGCGCGGGTGATCGGAGAGCTTCATCGTCGGGCTCATCGCCATCGTGTCGTCGAGCGTGAACTCGAGCGGCAATTCATGTGCCTGCTTGCGCAGGATCGCGAGCGGCATGCGCGGACCTTCGGCTGCTCGAGCAAAAATGAATACGGTATCGGTGCGCGCGACCTTGCCAGCGAGTTCCGGCGCGAGCTTCACCACGCCGCTCACGCGGCCGGGGGCCGCTGACGGGACCGGCTTGCCGGCTGGCGCGCTGGCGCCGAGCGTGCGCGCTTCCGCGATGCTCGTGCGGACCGCTTGCGCCAGCTCGGATTCTGCCGGCACGAGGCGCAGTATGCGTTCCCAGTGCTCGACGGCCCTCGCGTAGTCGTTGCGATTGAACGCCGCGGTGCCGGCGAGCGCGAGCGCCTTGAGGTTTTCGGGGTCGACCGCCAGCGCGCGCGCGATGATCTTCTCCGGCTCGCCCTTGAGGCTGCGGCCCTGCACCATGCCGAGCGCATCCGCGTAGTCCGCGAGGAGCTGGGCGTCCTTCGGCATGCGCGCTGTCGCGTTCGCGTACGCCTCGGCCGCCTCCTTGAAGCGCCCGAGCACCAGGTAGGAACGCCCAAGCATGACCCAGCCCTCGCCATCCTCGGGGTTGTCACGGAGACGCGCCGCCAGCCGATCGACGAGCGCGGCCACCTGCTGCTCGGTCAGGCCGTGCGCGCCGGTGCCGTCTCCCTCGGGCGCGAGCGCCCGAGGGTTGCCGACGACGAGGTAAACCGCGAGCGCGCACGCCGGTATTGCGATGCCGAGCGTCACGGCGGCAGCGCGCGAATGGGGCTTGGCCGCCGCCCCCCCGCCCCCCCTCACGTCCTGCAGCAGCCGGGCCTCGATCTCGCGGCGCGCCTTCTCGTACTGGTCCTGGGCGAGGGTTCCCGCGCGCAGGTCCGCCTCGAGCTCGCGCAGCTGGTCGCGGTACACCGCGACGTTGATCGCGTCGCGCGATGCCCCGGCGCCCGTGCCGCGCCTGAGGAGCGGCGGCACGACGAAGGCGAGCGCGCCGGCGGCGAGCAAGCCGACGATGACGAGAAACGCCGTCACCGCCGGTCGGCCTCGTCCGTGGCGCGGAGCAGCTCGGCTGCGCGCGCCCGCTCGGACTCGCTCAGTTCGACCTCGGCCGCCGCGCGCCGGCGCGAGAGCCGGTAGAACAGCGCGGCGAGGCCCGCCACGAGCGCGAGGAGCGGCCCTAACCACAGCAGCAGGGTGGTCAGCTTGAATGGGGGACGGAAGAGCACGAAATCTCCGTAACGCGCCACCATGAAATCGATGATGTCGCGCTCGCTCATGCCCTGCTGCATTTGTTCGCGGATCTGGTTCCGGAGGTCGACCGCAAGCGGGGCGTTGGAGTCGGCGAGCGACTGGTTCTGGCACACCAGGCAGCGCAGCTCCGCGGAGAGCTCCATGACCCGGCGCTCGAGCACCGGGTCCTCGGCCGCCGGCGCGGCTTCCTTCGCCCAGGCGCTTTGCGCAACGGCCAGCGCGACGATCAAGAGCATGAACCGCCAAGTGACGTTAAATCCGGACGCATGGCGCCGGTTTAACTCCGTGTGTTCGAACGGACGAAATGACCGCGGTTCAACACGCGGCAAGAAAGCGGACCTCAAGGAAGCGGTCACGAGTCACCAGTCACGAGTCACCAGTCACGCTCCATCAGTCACGCCGTCTGCCGTCAGCCACGGCTGAGCTGCTCCACCAACGGCAACACCTTGTCCTTGACGATCTGCGGCGTGAGCGGGCCGATGCGCTTGTAGCGGATGATGCCGCGCTTGTCGATGACGTACGTTTCCGGCACCCCGTAGACCCCGTAGTCGATGGCGATCCTGCCCGCGATATCGGACGCAGACAGCTGGAAGGGGTCGCCGTTGCGCTGCAGCCACGCGATCGCATCCTCGGGCCGGTCCTTGTAGTTGAGCCCGATGACCGGAGCGATCCCGATGCGCGCCAATTCCGTTATCACCGGATGTTCCACCAGGCAGGGGGGACACCACGAGGCCCATACGTTGAGTATCCACACCTTCCCGGACATCTCTTGCGCGGAGAACGTCTTGTCCGGCGCGCGGAGCTGCGGCAGCGAGAACGACGGCGCGGGTTTCCCGACGAGCGGGGAGGGCACTTCGCGCGGGTTGAGGGTCAGCCCGGCGCCGAGCAGCGCGACCAGCGCGAGAAATATCCCGCAGGGAAGAACGAAGCGCATCATTGCAGCGAAGTCCCAAGAGTACGCATCAAGAGAACCCAACACCTATGAAACCGCAGATAAACGCAGATAAACACGGATGAAATCCAGAAACCCAGCCACAGAGGACACGGAGTTCACAGAGGACAGCAAGAAAACCAACGGAAACGAATCGATCTGGACATTTCAACTCTCTGTGTTCTCGGTGATCTCTGTGGCTGAAAAATTCTTGATCTGATCGGCGTTCATCGGCGGCTAATAGTCAGTCGTCTTGAGTTTGCTGCGGTTTCCAGACCAGCGCGGCCTCACCGCGCCGGTGCCGCCGCGTAGGCCTGCTCGCGCGCGCTGGTGGAGGCGACGCGGTAGCGCCGGTCGCACGCGGCGACGAGGCCCCCCAACGCCATCAGCAGGCAGCCGCCCCAGCTCCAGTCCACGAACGGCTTGTGCTGCGCGCGCACGATCCAGGTCGTCGGGCCGAGCTGGTCGCCGAGCGCCACGTAGAGATCGCGCGTGAAGCCGGGATCGATCGCCGCTTCGGTCATCGGCTGCTGCTGCACCAGGTACAGTCGTTTCTCCGGATAGAGCGTCGCCACCGTGCCGCCGCCTTTGCTCACGTGGATCGTCGCGCGCGCCGCGACGTAGTTCGGCCCCTGCACTTCGCGCACCCCGTCGAAGCGGAACACGTAGCCGCCGACCTCCACGGTGTCGCCCGGCTCCATGCGCACGTCCTTCTCGGCTTCGTAACCCTTCACCAGCGTGACGCCCGCGACGAACACCGCGATGCCGAGATGCGCGACCAACATGCCGTACCAGGAGCGCGGCGCGGCGCGCAGCCGCGCCCAGGCGTTCGCCCCGCCCGCCGCGTTTTTCACCCGCTCCGTGAGCTGCACGACGCCGCTCGCCGCGATCCACAGCGCGAGCGCGAGCCCGAAGGCGACGAGCGCGCTCCAGCGCCCGAGCGCGAACGGCAGCAGCAGCGCGGTGGCGAGGCTCACCGCGAACGCCCAGCGCAGGCGCACCGCCAGATCGGGGAGGCCCGCCTTCTTCCAGCGGGCGAGCGGGCCCACGCCCATGAGAAACAGAGCCGGCGCCATCACGGGCGCGAACACGGCCTCGAAGTACGGCGGCCCGACCGAGATCTTGCCGAGCCCCAGGGCGTCGAGCGCGAGGGGATAGAGCGTGCCGAGCAGCACCGTTCCGGTGGCTGCCACGAGCAGCACGTTGTTGGTGAGCAGCATGGATTCGCGCGACACCACCTCGAAGCTGCCGCCCAGGCCGATGCGCGCGGTGCGCCACGCGAACAGAAGGAGCGAGCCGCCGATCACCAGCGCGAGAAAGGTGAGGATGAAAACGCCGCGCTGGGGGTCGGTTGCGAACGCGTGTACCGAGGTGAGCACGCCCGAGCGCACGAGGAAGGTCCCGAGCAGGGAGAGCGCGAACGCGAAGATCGCGAGCAGCACCGTCCAGCTGCGGAAGCTGCCGCGCTTTTCGGTCACCGCCAGTGAATGGATCAGCGCGGTTCCCATGAGCCACGGCATGAAGGAAGCGTTCTCCACCGGGTCCCAGAACCACCAGCCGCCCCAGCCGAGCTCGTAGTACGCCCAGGCGCTGCCGAGCGCGATGCCGAGCGTGAGGAACATCCACGCCACCGTCGTCCACGGGCGCGACCAGCGCGCCCACGTTGCGTCGAGCCGGCCGGAAAGCAACGCGGCGATGGCGAAAGCGAACGCGACCGAGAAGCCGACGTAGCCCATGTAGAGCAACGGCGGGTGGATCACCATGCCCGGGTCCTGCAGCAGGGGGTTCA
>JACPEF010000023.1 GCA_016183675.1 Betaproteobacteria bacterium | reverse complement strand
GCAGATCCTGCCGTGGTTCGGCGGCGCGGCCGCGGTGTGGGCGACCTGCCTCGTGTTCTTCCAGTCGGTGCTGCTGTTCGGTTATGCCTACGCCGACTGGACGGCGCGCCGCCTCGCGCCGCGACGGCAGGCGTGGCTGCACCTGGCGCTGCTCGCGGCGAGCCTCGCTACCTTGCCGATCATCCCGGATGCGGACTGGAAACCCGGTGTGGAAGGCGGGGCGCCGACGCTGCTCATACTGGGAGTGCTTGGCGCCACCATCGGCATGCCGTATTTCCTGCTTTCCACCACCAGCCCGCTGGTGCAGGCCTGGTTCTGGCAGTGCTTCCGGCACGCGGTGCCGTACCGCCTCTTCGCGCTTTCGAACTTTGCATCGCTGCTCGCGCTGCTGTCGTACCCGGTGCTCGTCGAGCCGTTCCTGCCGCTCGCCGTGCAGTCGTGGTCGTGGTCCATCGCCTACCTCGTCTTTGCGATCCTGTGCGCGGCGACGGCGCTGGTGAGCACCCGCGGGCCGCGGGCCACCGCGGCGCCTGCGGCTTCCCTGGCGGCAGCGGCCCGTACCGAGCCAGCGCCTTCGATCAGCGACCGTCTCGTGTGGATCGCGCTCTCGGCGATGGGCTCGTGCCTGCTGCTAGCGATCACCAACCACCTGACGCAGAACATCGCCTCGATACCGTTTCTGTGGGTGGTGCCGCTGTCGCTCTACCTCATCACCTTCATCCTGTGCTTCGACCACCCCCGCTGGTACCGCCGCAGCGTGTTCCTGCCGCTGGCGGCGCTGCTGCTGCCGGCGATGGCGTGGTACAGCGACTCGCTCAATCTGTGGACCGCCGCCCCGCTCTACATGGCGGGCTTGTTCGTGTGCTGCATGTTCTGCCACGGCGAGCTCACCCTGCTCAAGCCGGGGCCGCAGCATCTGACGACGTTCTACCTGATGGTGTCGGTGGGCGGGGCGATCGGCGCGCTGCTGGTGGGAATCGCCGCGCCAAGCCTGCTCACGGGTTATTACGAGCTGGGGATCACGCTCGTCGCGTGTGCGGCGCTGCTTTATTACCGAACCCACTCCGGGCGCTGGTGGATCGCCAACGGCGCGCTGGCGGTCGTGGCGGTCACCACCACCTTCACGGTGGTCAACATCGTCGAGTACCTCTCCGATACCCGGGTGATTCTCCGCAATTTTTACGGGGTGGTCCGCACGCGCGATTTCCCGGAGCCGGTGCCGTTTCGCGTGATGTACCACGGTGCGATCAACCACGGCGGGCAGCTGCTGGACGCTGCGTACCGCAACCGGCCGAGCAGCTACTTCGGACCGACCAGCGGTTACGGCCGCGTCTTCGCCAGCCTGCCGGAGACGCCGCGGCGCGTCGGCGTGATCGGGCTGGGGGCGGGGGCGATTGCCGCCTACGCCCGCCCAGGCGACCTGTTCCGCTTCTACGAGATCGATCCTCAGGTCGCGGCGGTCGCGCTCAAGGAGTTCACCTTCCTCAGGGACAGCCCGGCGCCCATGGAGATCATCCTCGGCGACGGGCGGCTCTCCCTGGAGCGGGAACCCGCCCAGTCCTATGACCTGCTCGCGGTGGACGCCTTCTCCGGGGACTCCATACCGATGCACCTGCTCACCCGCGAAGCGATGGCGACCTACGTGCGCCATCTCAAGCCCGACGGGGTGATCGTGTTCCAGGCGACCAACCGCTTCGTGGACATCGCGCCGGTCGTGGAACGGCTCGCCGCGGAGTTCGGCATGACGGCGGCGATGGTGACCGATTGGCCGGCGAGCAGCGACGGCGCGGATTACTGGCTGTCCGGAACCGACCAGATCGTCGTCACCCGCAACGAGCGGCGCAACGAGCGGCTGCTGGCCGCCGAGCCGATCCGCTCCGTTGCAGAGGCGCTCGCGCCGCGCGACGGCTTCCGCGTCTGGACCGACGATTTCTATAACCTGTTGCGCATCCTGAAATGATGAAATTTTGAGCAAACCAACGTCGAGCCCGCGGTTTCGCCTCATTCGCGCCGGCGCGCGGGTCTTACCCACAACGTTATCCACAGAAATTGTGAATTGTTCGTGACAGGGTGCGCAGGGTAACAGCGGGCGCACCCCGCCCATCCAGTCACGCAAGGATATCAACACCATACGGTGGCGCGGCGGTCCGGACCCCGGGCACGATAGAATTCCCCGGATGAGACCCTGGATCGTGCTGTGCATCGCCGCCGCGCTCGCAGCGGGGGCCCCGGCGCAGGACGCCGAGCGCGTTGCCACCGTGATCGGCGAGGACATCACCCGCGGCGAGCTCGCCGTCGCCACCGATGACGCCTCGCAGACCCGGCGGCTGCTGGAGCTGATCTGGCGCCGCATCGCCCCGCACTACGTCGCGCGAAAAGGCCTCACCGCCACGGCCTCGGAGGTTGCCGAGCTGGTGGCGTACGACCGGGAGTTCAGGATCAAAGACCGCGCCCAGCGCGCGCGCAAGCTCGAGGAGCTCGACCGGCGGCTGGCGGCGGGCGACCTGGCTGCCGCGGAGCACGCGCGCCTGGAGGAGTTTCGGGCGGTGCTGATGCGGCTCGCGCAAAACGACGCCGAGCGCGACCAGCTTCCGCCGCTCGAGCCCGAGCGGCAGACCGTCTTCTATTCGCCGTGGATCGAGATGTGGAAGATGAACAAGGTGCTCTACGAGCAGTACGGGGGGGTCGTCGCGCTGACCAAATTCGGTCCCGACCCCCACGGCGCGCGCGCGGCGCTGGTCGCGGACTACGAGCGGCAGGGCCTGCTGCGCTTTTCCGACGGCCGCCTGCGCGAGCAGGTGTACGCCGTGCTCCAGGCACGTCCTTCGATGGTCGTGCCGCCCGAACGCGTGGACTTCACGCCGTACTGGAAGCGGCCCATACCGCCTTCCTACTTCCCGGACTGACGTCCGGGAAGGAGTGACATGGTGAGCCGTGACGTGGTGTAGCGTGACGTGGCAGTGCGTGACATGATGAAGCGTGACTGCGGGTTCGCGCGCGGTTCACGCCCTTTCCTCATCCCTCCGCCCTCATCCCTCATCCCTTTCGTCCGCGGCTAGAGGCCGCGGACGAAGGTCTCGATCCCGCGCAGCAGCATCTCCACCGCGATCGCGGTGAGGATCAACCCCATCAGCCGCTCGAAGGCGAGCAGCCCCCGTTCGCCGACCATTTTGGCCACCCGTTCGGCGAAGATGAGGAACGCAAGCGTCACCAGCATGGCCACGGTGACCGCCGCGGTCCACTCGAGCACGCGTTGCGGGGCACGCGAGACCAGCAGCATGACGGTCGCGATCGCGGTCGGTCCCGCAATCGAGGGGATCGCGAGCGGAACGATGAAAGGCTCGCCTTCCAACGTGTCCCCGAACACGCCCTCGGGGCGGCGGAAGATCATCCGCAGCGCGATCAGGAACAGGATCACGCCGCCGGCGATGGTGAGCGAGGAATCGGACAGTCCGAGCAGCCCCAGGATGGGACGCCCGAGGAAGACGAACACCAGCAGCACCGCAAACGCGATGGCGCATTCGCGTGCAATCACCCGCAGCCGGCGTGCGGGCTCCAGGTTGCGCAGCAGTGCCGCGAACAGCGGGATGTTGCCGATCGGATCGACGACCAGCAGCAGGATGATCACGGCGGAGGCGAATGACGGAGTGTCCATCGTGGTCGGTAGCGCGCAGTGGCGGGTAGTTTACGGCATGGAGGGGCAGGGCGTACCCTGCAGGCCGTGTGCATGCGGCGCGAGTCAGAATCCGAACCAGAGTCTTGCGCGCCGCGTTGACAGTTGGTCTACCCCTGCCTAGTATTCCAATGCGCACACCGGTCCCGCGTCGCAGCGTGTGTTTCATGGTGTTAGGAGCGGTTAAGTCGTCGTCGCGGGACCACAAATCCTGTCTGGATGGTAAGACAACCGGGTCTCAAGAAAGGCTGATCAACGAGAGGGTCACGCGCAGGCGTGACCCCGGAATTCACATCAGAGGAGATGACGATGAAAACCATGAGGAGCCGAATTGCAACAGCGATTGTGTTCGCGCTGCCCTTCATGCTGCCCGTTACCGTGGCCGCGCAACAGACCACTTCGACACGCTCAGGACAGGCATTCCCGACCAAGCCGATCCGCATGCTGGTCCCGTTCTCCCCCGGCAGCCAGACCGACATCTTCGCGCGCTGGATCGGGGAAAAAATGTACGAGAGCGTGGGCCAGCGGGTGGTGGTGGACAATCGCCCGAGCGCGGGCGGCACCATCGCTGCGGAGTACGTGCTCGCCGCCAACCCCGACGGGCACACGATGATGATGCACGCTACCGGCCATGCGGCCAATGCGACGCTCTATTCGAAGCTTCCGTACGATGTCGTCAAGGACTTCGCGGGCGTATCCCAGGTGGCGAGCGTGCCGAACCTGCTGATCGTGGGGCCGTCGCTGGGCGTCAAGTCGGTGAAGGAGCTGATCGCGCTGGCGAAGTCCAAACCGGGGCAGTTCAACTTCAGCTCGGCGGGCATCGGCAGCGGCACCCACGTCAATGGCGAGATGTTCAAGATCATGGCCGGCATCAACGTGACTCACGTCCCCTACAAGGGGGCTCCGGAGGCGCTCAACGAGGCGATAGCGGGCAGGGTGCAGTTCTACTTTTCGCCGATCATGGTGGCAGCCGGACAGGTCCAGGCCGGCAGGGCGCTCGCGCTCGCCGTCAGCACCGCCAATCGTTCGCCGATGTTCCCCAACGTGCCGACCGTCGCGGAAGCCGGCGTCCCCGGGTTCGAGTTCGACCAGTGGTACGGGCTGTTCGCGTCTGCCAAGACGCCGCGGCCGATTATCAATCTGGCCAACAAACAAATCGTGCGCATCCTGAACCTGCCGGACATGAAGGAGCGCATGCTGTCCCAGGGCGCGACGCCCAAGCCGTCCACGCCGGAGGAGTTCGACAAGTTCGTCCGGTCGGAGGTGGTGAAGATGGGCAAGGTGATCATTGCCGCCGGCGCGCGCGTCAATTGACCAGAGAGAATATTAGCCGCCAAGACGCCAAGAACGCCAAGGAAATCGGAATGATTCATTCTTATCCTTTGCGTCCTTCGTGATAGCTCCGGTAAGAGCTATTGGCGTTCGGTTGTGTTGACGATGGATACCCCAACCGCCGCTACATGTTCCAGGCGCGAACCGCCGGCTGGATGGTGCAGCGTTTGGGCCTGCCCAAACGCTGAAGGAGGGCAGAATGCATAACCGGTTCCTTATTAGTGGGTTGTTCATATTATCGGCAGCCGCTTGGGGTGCCGATCCGGCGGCGGGCTATCCGGGCCGCCCCGTGCGAATCATCACGGGCTCGGTGGGCAGCACCTCGGACCAGCTCGCCCGTTTCATGGCGCAGAAGTTCACCGACCGCTGGGGCCAGCAGTTCGTGGTGGACAACCGCGCCGGGGCGGGCGGCACCATCGGCACCGGCATCGCCGCCAAGGCGGCCCCCGACGGCTACACGCTGACGGTCGGCCAGGCAGGAACTCACGTGAGCGCAGTCTCGCTCTTCAAGAATCTGCCGTACGACCCGCTCAGGGACTTTGCGCCGATCTCGCTGCTCACCAAGGGCGTGACGGTCCTGGTCGTGCATCCCTCGGTCCCGGCGAAATCAGTGCAGGAGCTGATCGCGCTGGGCAAGCAGAAGGGCAACATCAGCTGGGGCTCCGCCGGCACGGGCACCATCAGCCATCTGACCGGGGAGCTGTTCACGCAGGTCACGGGCGTCAACTTCCTGCACGTGCCGTACAAAGGCGCGGGACCCGCGCTCACCGCGTTCCTCTCACCGGTGACGGCGCATGCGCAATTGAAGGCCGGAAAGCTCAAAGCGTTCGCGGTCTCCAGCCGCACGCGCTTCCCGGGGACGCCCGAGATCCCGAGCGCCGTCGAGGCGGGCGTGCCAGGCATAGAAGCGCTGCTGTGGTTCGGGATCTTCGCCCCGGCCAGGACGCCGCAGGCGATCGTGATGAAGCTCAATCGCGAGATCAACGAGACCCTGAACCGCCCCGACGTGAAGGAGAGCCTCCTCAAGCTGGGCGCCATGGCTTCGCCGACCACGCCGCAGGAGTTCCGTGCGTTCATCGAGAGCGAGCTCAAGAAATGGACGCCGATCATTCAAGCCGCGGGCATCAGGGCCGACTGAGGGATGAGGGCAAAGAGCTGTTCCAGGTTCCAGGTTCCAGGTTCAAGGTTCAACATTCAAGGGCAAGGGTTAGGGTTTGTCGTGCAACATTGAACTTTGAACTTGGAACTTTGAACAAGGCATTCGTCACGAGTCACGCCTATTCGAATTCTTGAAGGAAAGCACGCCATGGACATGCCGGCCGGCAAGAAGGACCCGAGAGTAGAAGCCGCGATTTCGCACTGGGCGCCGCGCTTCGTCATCAACGGGGTGCCGCTCGCCGACTTCGAGGAAGTGACGGCGAGCGTGGAGCGCTGGGAGGACTGGTGCGCGGCGTGGAGCGCGCGCGCGGCGGTCCACGAAGAGCTGGGCAACCAGGCGCTCGCGGACGGGTTCAAGCTCTCGGCGGGCGAGCACTTCACGCGCGCCGCCGTGTGCTACCACTTCGGCAAGTTCCTGTTCGTGAACGACATGGACCAGATGAAGATGGCCCACAGGAAGGCGGTGGAATGCCGCGACAAGGCGCTGCCGCTCCTGCGTCCGCCGGGCGAGCGCGTCGCGATCCCGTACGAAGGCAAGCACCTCTACGGCAACCTGCGCAAGCCCTCCGGCGTGGCGAGGCCCCCGATCGTCGTCATGTGCATGGGGCTCGATTCCACCAAGGAGGAGATGGACGACTACGAGAACCGCTTCCTCAAGCGCGGGCTCGCCACTCTCGCCTTCGACGGCCCGGGGCAGGGCGAGGCGGAGTACGACTTCGCGATTCTCCCCGAGTACGAGAAGCCGGTGAAGGCGGTGATCGACTACCTGGAAACGCGCAAGGACATTGACGTCGCGCGCTGCGGCATCTGGGGCGTGTCGCTTGGCGGCTATTACGCGCCGCGCGCCGCGGCCTTCGAGAAGCGCATCAAGGCGTGCGTCTCGCTTTCGGGCGCGCTCGAGCGCTCCTCGAGCTTCGAGGGACGTCCCATCATCAACGTCGAAGCCTTCCGTGTGCGCTCCCGGAGCAAGAACCTGGAGGAGGCGGGGAAAGTCTCCGCGCGCATGACGTTGCGCGGCGCGGCGAAGAACATCACCTGCCCTATCTATATCGTCGCCGGCACGAAGGACCGCCTCACGCCCCACACGGAAGCGCAGAAGCTCGCCGCCGCCGTGTCGGGCCCGTGCGTGCTCTCCGTCATCGAGGGTGGCAATCACGTGGTCAACAACCTGTGGTACCGCTACCGCGACCAGACCGCGGACTGGATGGCTGTGCAGCTCGGTGCGGCGAAAGTCTGAGCCGTCTCAAGAACCTCACCGCAGAGGCGCGAAGGCGCAAAGAAAACGCAAAGGGAAAATTATATGAAAAGCAGGTCAGCCTCTTCCTTTGCGGAAACTTGGCGTCTCTGCGCCTTTGCGGTTCAAGCTTTTCCGGTTTTTGGGATTCGTTCTGAATCTCAGGAGAAACCGTGATGCCTCGCAAGCCAAACCGCGTCGAGCCAAAAGTCGTCACGGCCGCGAGCATCGATCCGAGGCGCCGCGTGCACGCAGGCCCCGACCGGCTCTACGACCCCGCAAACCCGGGCCACCGCTGGGAGCGGCCGCTGCAGGCGCCCGGGCGCATGCAGGTGGATTTCGAGGAGCGCCTGGATTTCCGGCGCCTGCACGAGTACCGGCTCGCG
>JACPEF010000017.1:2982-3571 GCA_016183675.1 Betaproteobacteria bacterium | reverse complement strand
GGACGCGTGCGAGCTGAGCAGCAGCGGTGCAGCAACCAGGAACATCGCATAACGCATCGCGTACTCCTCCTTTAGAAATTCAATGCGCGCCATCGGGGCTGCCCGCGCGTGCTCCACCGTCCGATCGCCGCTGCCGGGGCGCTTCGCAACGGCCGTTGCGGCAAATTATGCAGTCCCCGGGCGCGCCAGGTCAAACGCGCCCTGCGCTCAGGCGATGTCGGCAACCCGGTGGTCAGCGCGCAACAGAATAGCCGGTGGTGCACGGCGAGGCGTGCATCACAATTCACCATTCGCGATTTCCCATTCACTGTTCACTCAGGCTTGGCGCCCGAGGCCTTGACCACCTTCGCCCACTTCTTGATCTCGGTCTTGATGTAAGCACCGAATGCTTCCGGCGTGCTGCCGACGAGCTCGAAGCCGACGTTATTGAACCGATCCCTGATGTCGGGCAGTTGCAGAGCGCGCACCATTTCGTCGTGCAGGCGCGTGACGATGGGTTTCGGCGTGCCGGCAGGCGCGAGCACGCCGTACCAGGCGGTCGCTTCAAAACCGGGGAAGCCCGATTCGGCAATGGTCGGCACTTCCGGCA
>JACPEF010000017.1:0-2922 GCA_016183675.1 Betaproteobacteria bacterium | reverse complement strand
GCAGGTCGATCACCGCCGGGCTGCTGCCCTTGTATGCCACGTGCTGCATATCGATGCCGGCTGCCGCATTGAGGAGCGCGCCGGTCAGATGGCCGATGCTGGCAACGCTCGCCGATGCGTAGTTAATCTTCTTCGGATTCGCCTTGGCGTAGGCGATGAGATCCTGGAACGATTTCGCCGGCACGGACGGATGCGCGACGAGGATGTTCGGCGACGTCGCGAGCTGCGTGATCGGCGCGTAGTCCTTGACCGGGTCGAACGGCAGCCTGGCGTAGAGGCTGGGGCCGATGCCGAGGTTGGCGATGTAGCCGAGCACGATGGTGTGGCCGTCGGGCGGCGCCTTCGCGACGATCAACATGCCGATGTCGCCGTTGCCGCCCGGGCGGTTGTCCACCACCACCTGCTGCCCGAGCGCGTCGGCGAGCTTCACGCCGATGGTGCGCGAGAGCGTGTCGGTGCTGCCGCCGGGCGAGAACGGCACGACGAAGCGGACCGGCCGCGTCGGGTATTGCTGTGCGGCGGCCGGCATCGCGGCTGCGGCGAGCGCGCCGCACAGCAATACGAATGCGGAATGATGAATGATGAATGATGAACGGGTCAGCCTGCTCCAGAGCGTCCTCTTTCCCGGTCTTTCGTTCTGCATTCCGCGCCCAGCATTCATCGTTTCGCCACTTGTCGCCTCGTCACCTCGTCACTTCGTCACTTCGTCACTTCTTCACTGCGTCACTCCGCCTTGATTCCCGCTTCCTTGATGAGCTTCGCGAATTTCGCCGACTCGCTCTTGATGAGCGTAGCGAGGTGCTGCGGCGTGCTGGAGACGGGCTCTATGCCGACATTGGCGTAGCGCTCCTTCACGTCGGCCCGCTCGAGCGCGCGCCCGATCTCCGAGTTCATCTTCGTCACGATCACGCCGGGCGTGCCTTTCGGCATCAGCACACCCCACCAGTTCTCCAGCACGAACCCGGGCACGGATTCCTGGACGGTGGGCACTCCCGGCGCGAGCGACGTCTGCTTCGCCCCGGTCACCGCCAGCGCGCGCAGCTTCCCGCTCTTCGCGTGCGGCAGCGCCGGCGGCATGTCGGAGAACACCACCTGCACCTGCCCGGCGACGAGATCGGCGACCGAGAGCACGGTGCCCTTGTAGGGGACGTGGACCATGTTGACGCCGGTCATGATCTTGAACATCTCGGCGCCGAGGTGCGCGAGCGTTCCGAGGCCGCCGGAGCCGTAGTTGAGCTGGCCCGGCTTCGCCTTCGCCAGCGCGATGAACTCCTTGACTGATTTCGCCGGCACCGAGGGATTGACCACCACCAGCTGCGGCGCCGCGGCGACCAGCGTCACGGGAGTGAAGTCACGGAGCGTGTCGTAGGCGATCCTGCTGTACATGTGGGGGTTGATCGCGACCGGCGTGAGGTTGCCGAGCAGCATGGTATAGCCGTCGGGTGTCGCCTTCGACGCGATCTCGGTGCCGATGCTGCCGCTCGCCCCGGGCCGCAGGTCCACGACCACCTGCTGCCCCCACGCCTCGGTGAGCTTCTGGCCGAGGATGCGGCACAGGATGTCGGTAGCGCCGCCCGGCGGAAACGGCGCGATGAAGCGTATCGGCTTGGTGGGATAATTCTGCGCTGTCGCCGGCGCGCCGCAGGCGAGCGCCAAGCCGGCGAGCGCGATTGCAAGACCACGGGTTGTCGTGCGTGTCATTCCCTCTCCTCTCTCTTCACTAAAGACGTGAGTCGTGAGATCGGGAGTGCGGGAGATCGAAATGCCGGAAGATCGGGAGGTCGTGAGATCGAAGTGTATTTTCCCTCTCACGCTCTAACGCTCTCACGCTCTCACGGAAGTAATCGTTCTCACGCCCTCCCGCTCTCACGGTTTCTTGAGCTTCGTCTCGTCGTTGCGCCAGCGTTCCCACGCCCAGCGCTGGTCGTCGCGGATCGCTTCGTCCTCCACCATGCGCCGCACCAGCGCGGTGACGTCCGATTCGTAGCCGTCGCCGCGCTTTCTGAACTCCCACTTGTGGCCGGGCGGGAACACCGGTGACTTCAGGATCTCGCGTAATTTCATATGGCTTGATAGTGACGCAGTGATGTAGTGACGCAGTGACGCGTATCGGTTTCTCATCACCTCGTCACTTCGTCACTTCGTCACCTCGTCACTTTTTTGGTAGCACGAGCACGTTTCCGAAATCGCTTCGCGCGGCTCGGCCTGCGTCGCCGGCTTTGCGCCGAAGTAGTGGACGAAATCCGCAATCACCAGGCCCAGCACCAGCACGGCGGAGGCGCCTTTGCCCAGCGAGACGTGACCGCCGGGAGCGCTCGGTGACACGGGGGTCCCGGAAGAAAACGAAACCTTAGCGCCCGAAGCCTTGGCGGAACCGGTCACCGTGCTGGAAGTGGTCGTCGTGGTCACCCCGCCGCCGGTGGACTGGTGCCCGTGGAGCGTCACGTAGCAGCCCGTGAGCGGCAGACAGAGCACAAAGGCAAAGACAGCGCGCATGAACTCTTCGGGTTGAAGCAAATACCGTCCGGGCGGTGGGATTTATCGTAGCACACCCGGTCGGATGGGGGCGGGGTCACTCGACGTGACCGTTCAGTCGTTCATCGGTTCGTCCGTTCCTTCGTTCCGGAAGCGGGACTCTGGAACGGCTGAACAGATGAGCTGTTGAATGGTTACTGCTCGACGACCAGTTCGTAGGCGAGTCGTTTGGGCATGCGTTCCTTGGCGTAGAGCGCGGCGATCGGTTCCAGGAGCGGTTTCCCCTGCGGTGATTCGAGGTGGTAGCGCAGGGTCCAGCCCTGGGGCACCGCGCGGCGCAGGAGGAGGCGCTGCAGGGTCAGCAGCAGCGAGCGGGCGCGCTCTTTGTCGAATAGGCCGCGCAGGACGACCGAGTCGGTGACGGTTGAGTGTTCCTCGTCGAAGTGG
>JACPEF010000130.1 GCA_016183675.1 Betaproteobacteria bacterium | reverse complement strand
GGTTCTGGCTCGGGGTGACGGTGTGCGGGATCGTGATGAGCATCACCGGCTTCATTCTCGACTTCCCGAATTTCGAGCAGGGACGGGGCACGATGCAGCTCGTGAACGTGATCCACGCGAGCGTTGGGGTGCTGTTCATCGCGATGGGCCTCGGCCACATCTACATGGGCACGATCGGCGTCGAGGGTGCGTATGAATCCATGCGCAACGGGGCGGTGGACGAGACTTGGGCCAAGGAGCACCACGAATACTGGTACAACGAAGTGAAATCCGGCCGCGCGCCGGGTGCGGCGCCGTCGGCGGCCCACGCATCGGCCATGAAGGAGGGTTGGAAGCTATGAACGCGCCAAGATTCTGGAGGGTCATTCCCGCGCTGCTCGTTGCAGGCTCGATAGGCTTCGCCTATGCGAAGCTGCCGGCGCCCCCGGCGGTGGATCCGGCCAAGGCGGAAGCCGCCAAGATGAAAGCGGCGGAAGCGGCAAAGAAAGGCGCCGAGGCGCTGGCCAAAGCGCAGGACCGCGTGGTCGAACGCTATAAGAAGGAGAAAGGGATAAAAACCGCGGCGACGGCGCCCGCTCCAAAGAAGAAATAGCTGCCCGCGTGCTCGAAAAAAGCCCGGTGATCCCGGGCTTTTTTATCTCCGGTCTGGCCCGTCCTCAGGCAGCGGTGACCGGAATCTTGCCGATCCTCGCGCGCCACTCGCGCGGGCCGCTCTCGTGCACCGAGTTGCCCTTGCTGTCCACCGCGACCGTGACCGGCATGTTCTTCACCTCGAATTCGTGGACGGCCTCCATGCCGAGATCCTGGAACGCGAGCACGCGCGAGCCGCGGATCGCCTTCGATACCAGGTAAGCCGCGCCGCCAATCGCGATCAGGTGCACGCCCTGGTGGCGCTTGATCGCCTCGATTCCCTGCGGCCCGCGCTCGGACTTGCCGATGGAGCCGAGTAGCCCTGTCTTCGACAGCATCGCGTCCATGAACTTGTCCATGCGGCGCGAGGTGGTGGGGCCGGCGGGACCGACCACTTCGTCGCGCACGGGGTCGACCGGCCCGACGTAGTAGATGAGCCGGTTCGCGAAATCCACCGGCAGCTTTTCGCCCTGCGCGATCAGGTCGGCGATCCGCTTGTGGGCGGCGTCGCGGCCGGTGAGGATTTTCCCGCTGAGCAGCAACCGGTCGCCGGCCTTCCAGGCCGCCGTCTCGGCCTTGGTGAGCGTCTCGAGGTTGACCCGCTTCGCGCCGCTCGCAAGATCAACTGCGAGCTTGGGCCAGTGCTCCAGGCTCGGGGCCTCGAACTGCGCCGGCCCGCTGCCGTCGAGGTGAAACTCGAGGTGGCGGGTCGCGACGCAGTTCGGGATCACCGCCACCGGCAGGGAAGTTGCGTGGGTCGGAAAGTCGAGCACCTTGACGTCGAGCACGGTGGTGAGCCCGCCCAGCCCCTGGGCGCCTATGCCGAGCGCGTTGACCCGGTCGAAAATCTCGATGCGCAGCTCCTCCGCCCGCGTCTTCGGGCCGCGCGCCTTCAACTCGTGCATGTCGATCGGATCGAGCAGCGATTCCTTGGCGAGCATCATCGCTTTCTCGGCGGTGCCGCCGATCCCGATCCCGAGCATCCCCGGCGGGCACCAGTCGCCGCCCAGGGTCGGGACCTGCTCCACGACCCAGTCCGCCACGCTGTCGCTTGGATTGAGCACGGCGAAGCGCGACTTGTTCTCAGAGCCGCCGCCCTTGGCCGCGAGCCTGACCTCGACCTTGCTGCCGGGAACGACGTCCATGTACAACACCGCCGGCGTGTTGTCGCGCGTATTCCTGCGCGCGCCCGCCGGATCGGCGACGATCGAGGCGCGCAGCGGGTTGTCCTTGTCGGTGTAGGCGCGGCGCACCCCCTCGTTCACCATCTCGGCGAGGCTCATCGTCGCATCCCAGCGCACGTCCATGCCGATCTTGAGGAACACCACCGGGATCCCCGTGTCCTGGCACACCGGCCGGTGGCCCTCGGCCGCCATGCGCGAGTTCATCAGGATCTGCGCGATCGCGTTCTTTGCGGCGGGCGACTGCTCGCGCTCGTAGGCCTCGCCCATCCCCGTGATGAAGTCCACCGGGTGGTAGTAGGAGATGAACTGGAAGGCGTCGGCAATGCTCTGGATGAAATCTTCCTGCTGGATGACCGTCATGGTAGTTACTCAAAAAAGCAACAGGAGCCGCAGATAAACGCAGATAAACGCCGATAAGACCAACCCAAGACCGCTTTAGCCACAGAGGACAAAGAGTTCACAGGGAAAGAAAACGTACGGCGGAGAGCGTTCGTTTTTCAACTCTCTGTGTTCTCCGTGATCCCGGTGGCTGATCCTTGATTTTCATCCGTGTTTATCTGCGTTTTATCTGCGGCTAGATTTCGTTCTCGATCCTGGCGAACTAGACCACCCCTTCCATCACCTGCACCTCGACCAGCGTGCCGGCGACCACATTGCCCTGCGAGTCTGGCAGGATGATGAAGCAGTTCGCCTCCGACATGGAGCGCAGGATGCCGGAGCCCTGGTCGCCGGTCACCCGTACGCTCCAGTTGCCGGCGGCGTCCTGGGCGAGCACTCCGCGCTGGAACTCGGTGCGCCCGGGCGCTTTCTTCAAGTTCGAGGTGCACGGCACCTTGAACGAGGGCAGCGGCGGCACCGGGTCGCGCCCCGAGAGTCTGAGCAGGGCGTCCCGAACGAACTGGTAGAAGGTGACCATCACCGAGACCGGGTTGCCGGGCAGCCCGAAGAAGTGCGCAGCGCCGATCTTGCCGTACGCGAGCGGGCGACCTGGCTTCATCGCGATTTTCCAGAACACGACCTCGCCCAGCTTGCCGAGCAGATCTTTGACGAAATCAGCCTCGCCCACCGAGACCCCGCCGCTCGTGATCACGACGTCGGCGGCCCCCGCCGCTGCGCGGAACGCGTGCTCGAGGCGCTTCGGATCGTCGCGCACCACGCCCATGTCGATCACCTCGCAACCGAGGCGCGTGAGCATGCCGTGCCGGGTGTAGCGGTTGCTGTCGTAAATCTGGCCTTCCCCGGCCACGGTGCCGATCGAAACCAGCTCGTCGCCGGTGGAGAAGAAGGCGACCCGCAGCCTCCGGTACACCGTGACCTCACCGATGCCCAGTGATGAGACAAGGCCGATCTCCGCCGGCCGCAGCGCGAGCCCCCCCTTGAGGGCGACTTGTCCCGCGGCGAGGTCTTCGCCGGCGCGGCGCAGGTTCTGGCCTTTCCTGTGCCCGGAACCGACGGTCGCACGGTCCTTCTCGGCCTTGACGTGCTCCTGCATGACGATGGTGTCGGCGCCATCCGGCACGACACCGCCGGTCATGATGCGCACGCACTCGCCGGCCTTCACCGTCCCTTTGAACGGGACGCCGGCGTAGGCCGTACCCGCGACCTTGAGCGTGACCTCGCCATCGCCCTTGAGGTCGGAGAAGCGCACCGCGTAACCATCCATCGCGGAATTGTCGTCGGCGGGGACGTTGAAAGCGGAAACGACGTCCCCGGCGAGCACGCGACCGAGCGCGGCGCGCACGTGCACGCGCTCCGTGGAGATGATCGGCGTGAGAAAGCGCCCGATGACCTCGCGCGCCTTGGCGACCGGCATCGAATTCGGGTCGTAGTCGTCTGCGCAGCTCAGCTGGCGCAGGGTTGGGGCTGGGTCGTTCATCATGTTCCCCGGCAGGAACCGCCGGCCACGGCTGAAATTCTACCCGGATTCCTCGAGGTGGGGGCCTGGGGACGTCCCCCGGGGTCCCCCGAACCGCGGCGCTCGCACCGATCCCGGAGGCAGTTGAAAGCATATGCAAACCATTGCATATTATTGCTCCAATGACGGACATGATGCATTCTACGCAACGATCCGTATATGTTTTAACATGCATATATGCCAGTACACGTGGACTTCTCGCTGTCGTGGCTCGCCTCCGCGCGGCTGACCGCCGCGCATGCCGGGGCACTTCTGCGGCTGCTCGCCGCAGTGCGTTCGAGCGGCTCGCTGAAGCGGGCGGCTGCGGCATTGGGCGTGTCGTACCGTTTCGCGTGGGGGCTGCTCGGAGAAGCGGCAGGCGCTTTCGGCGCGCCGCTCGTCGAGCTGCGGCGTGGCCGTGGCGCCCGGCCGACGGCGTTGGGCGAGAAGCTGCTGTGGGCTGAAGGGAGGGTGCGCACGGCGCTCGATCCGCAGCTCGCCCGGCTGCGCGCGGAGATCGAGACTGAGCTCGCCAAGGCGCTGCCGCAGCGGTTGCCGCGCCTGATCATCCATGCGAGCCACGATCTCGCGCTCGGGGAGCTTGCAGCGCTTTGCGAGGGCCGGCTGGATCTGGAGATCCTGTTTCGCGGCGCGGACGACTGCCTCGCGGAGCTGGCGCACGGCAAGTGCGACCTCGCCGGATTTCACGTCGCCGACGCGCTGCCGCGGGCGGCGGCGGCGGCGGCGGCGCTCGGGCGATGGCTGGATCCGCGCAAACACCTGCTGGTCCATTTCGTCACCCGGGAGCAAGGGCTCATTGCCCGCCCGGATTCCCATATCCGGAACGTCCACGACCTCACGCGTCCCGGCGTGCGCTTCATACACCGCCAGAGCGGTTCGGACCCGAACCCGTCAGGGCAGGGAGACGCGTCCGTCGCTGCGGCGGTCGCAGAGGGGCGCGCAGACGCAGGCTTCGGGCTGCGTGCCGACGCGATGCGCTTCAAGCTCGACTTTGTGCCGCTCGCGGTCGAGCGCTATTTTCTCGCCTTCCCGCGATCGGCGATCCGCGGCCAAGCCATGCAGATCCTGCTCGAGGCGCTGCGGGGACCGGAGTTTGCGCAGCAGGTTGCCCGCCTGCCGGGCTATGACACGGCGAAGTCGGGTGCGCGCGAGGAATGGAATGCGGCCCTGAACTGGGTGGAACGCGCGCGCCGCAATCCGCGGCGCGCGCGGGGTGAGGGTCAACCACGCATCCCGCGGTGAACGGTACCACGCTGGCAGCCTGCCGGAATGGGGTTGCGGCGGGCTGCTATGAGCAAAATGAACGATCTGACTTCGGCATTTACCCAGGCGTTCGGTCTTATCGGGCGCCTCGACACGGAACTGCTCGCCATCGTCGGGCTGAGCCTCGAGGTGAGCCTGACTGCGGTCGTCCTCGCAAGTGCGCTCGGTCTGCCAATCGGCGCGGCGATCGCTGTCGGCCGCTTCCGGGGGCGGCAGCCGCTGATCGTGGTGCTGAACGCCCTGATGGGCCTGCCGCCGGTAGTGGTGGGGCTGATGGTTTACCTGCTGCTGTCGCGCGCCGGTCCGCTCGGACAGCTCGGCATTTTGTTTACGCCCGCCGCCATGGTCGTAGCTCAGACGATCTTGATCCTTCCCATCGTGGCTGCCCTCTCGCGCCAGGTGATCGAGGATGCCTGGCATGAGTACCGCGAGCAGTTACGCTCGCTCGGCGCCGGTCCGCTTACCGCCGCTATCACGCTGCTGTGGGACACGCGGTTCTCGCTAGTGACGATAGTACTGGCGGGTTTCGGTCGGGCAGCGGCGGAGGTCGGAGCCGTCATGATCGTGGGCGGCAACATAGACGGCGTCACGCGCGTCATGACGACGGCAATCGCACTCGAGACCAGCAAGGGCGATCTGCCGCTCGCACTGGGGCTGGGCGTCATTCTGCTGTCGCTCGTTCTCGCCCTCAACGCCGCGGCGTACTGGGTTAAGGAAGCTGCGCAGCGGCGCTACGGTTGAGCGAAGCATGCTGCCCCTGGTGCTCGACACAGTCTCGTTTGCAATCAATGGCCGGACGATCATTGACCGGGTCTCGGTCGAGATCGGGGCCGGGCCGCGGACCGTCATCCTCGGACCGAATGGGGCGGGCAAAAGCGTCCTGATGCGGCTGTGTCACGGGCTGCTGCGCCAGACCGGCGGGAGCATAGCGTGGCGCGGCGCGAATGGTGGCCGGCAGCGGCAGGCTATGGTATTCCAGCGGCCCGTAATGCTGCGGCGCTCGGCGCTGGCCAACGTGATCTACGGTCTCAAGGTGGCCGGCTTCTCGCGTACCGAGCGCGAGCTGCGGGCGCGTGACGTGCTCGAGGTCGTCGGACTGGCGAACGTAGCGGAGCGGCCGGCGCGCGTGCTCTCCGGCGGCGAGCAGCAGCGGCTTGCGCTGGCGCGCGCCTGGGCGCTGAACCCCGAGGTCCTGTTCTTGGACGAACCGACCGCCAACCTCGATCCGGGAGCGACGCGCGAGCTGGAAACGATCATCTCCCAGATCAACGCCGGCGGCACCAAGATCGTCATGACGACGCACAACCTCGGCCAAGCGAAGCGGCTGGGCGACGAGATCCTCTTTCTCCACCAGGGCCGCCTGGTGGAGCGCTCCCCGGCGGACCGCTTTTTTCAGCAACCGATGTCGGCGGAGGCCATCGCATTCATCAAGGGGGAACTGCCATGGAGCTGAGGAGGAAATTTTTATGGCTGCTGGCTGCGCTGGTGGTCCTGGCGGGGGCGCCCGCTGCGCTGGCGCAGAAGTTCATCACCGTCGCCTCGACCACCTCGACCGAGCAGTCGGGGCTGTTCAGGCACATCCTGCCGATCTTTCAGAAAAAGACGGGCATCGAGGTCAGGGTGGTCGCCCTCGGTACCGGACAGTCGCTGGACATGGGCAAGCGCGGGGACGCCGATGTCGTCTTCGTGCATGCGAAATCGGCGGAAGTGAAATTCGTTGCCGAGGGCTACGGCGTGAAGCGGCTGCCGGTCATGAACAACGACTTCGTGCTGATCGGTCCCAAGTCCGATCCCGCGAAGATCGCCGGCGGCAAGGACATCCTTGAAGCGCTGCGCAAGATCAAGGCATCGGCCGCACCGTTCGTTTCGCGCGGCGACCGCAGCGGCACCCACATGGCCGAGCTGGCCTTGTGGAAGCAGGCCGGCATCGAGATCGCAGGTAAAAAAGGACCCTGGTACCGCGATACGGGGCAGGGCATGGGCCCGGCGCTCAACACCGCCGCCTCCATGAACGGATACCTCCTGGCCGACCGCGGAACGTGGATCTCGTTCAAGAACCGGGGCAACCTCGCGATCCTAGTGGAGGGCGACAAACGGCTCTTCAACCAGTACGGCGTGATCCTGGTGAACCCTGCGAAGCACAAGCACGTGAAAAAGGAAATGGGGCAGGCGTTTATTGACTGGATCGTATCGCCCGAGGGACAGAATTCGATCGCGAGCTGGAAGATCGGCGGCGAGCAGCTGTTTTTCCCGAACGCGCGCGCGTCTCGATAGGCACCCTGGCTTACAATCACAGCGTCTCCCGCTACGGTGGCCGCCATGAAGCGATATCGTGGCCTGACGCTGCGCATCCTGGGGCGGCGCTCTCCGGCCATGGGCCCGGGCAGGGCGCAGCTGATCACGCAGATCGAGCGCACCGGCTCGATCTCGGCCGCCGCGCGCGCGATGGGGATGTCGTACCGCCGCGCCTGGCAACTGGTGGAGGCCCTCAACCGGAGCTTCTCGCGGCCGGTCGTGACCAAAGCGGTCGGCGGCAAACGCGGCGGCGGGGCGGTGGTGACGGACTTCGGCAAGCGCATGGTGGCGCTCTACCACGCGATGGAAAGCAAGGCCTCTGCCGCGATCGCCACCGATGTCCGGCGGTTCTCGAGGCATCTCCGCAGGTCCCGCTGACGGTACAGAGTTCACCGAGAAAATAAAAAGCGATTAGCATCGGTTTGGATTTCTTAACCCTCTGTGTTCTCTATGGCTAAAGCCTTTTGTTCTAAGCGGTGACGAGAAGCTTCATTCCTGCGAGTGACATGACGATCGCCAGCGTCATCAGCAGCCCCTTCTGATTGAGGCGCTTCAGTCCAAGCCAGGTGCCGACAAACGCGCCTGCGAGCACGGCGGCGGCCAGAAGCGGTAGCTCGTGAGGCAGCGACTGCGCGGTCAAGGAGCCCGCGACCAGCGCGACGGTCGAATTCAAGAATATGAATGGGGCGGCGATTCCCGCCGTCGTCTTCGGCGCCGCCCAGCCAAGCATCAGCAGGGTGGGGCTGAGGAAGATGCCGCCGCCGGTGCCGGTCAGTCCCGCGATCAGGCCGATGAGGGCGCCGATGAAGACCGCCGGAAGCCGCCTGACGCGTACGACGCCTTCCTCCATTGCCGTCCGCGAGCCGAGCGCCCGCCATACGAGGTAGAGCGCGGAGAGCAGCAGTACGACGCCAACCGCCGCATAGTAGCCCCCGCGCGACAGGCTGAGCGCGCCTCCGACCGCGGCCAGCGGCACGGAGCCGAGCAGGAACGGCCACAGGCCGGGCCACGAGAAATATCGCGCCTTGCGGAAGCGGTACACGGTGAGCGCGGCCACCAGCACGTTCAGGAGGAGCGCGGTCGGGCGCATCGTCGCGGGGGCAAGGCCGGCGAGCGCCATCATGGCGAGATAGCCGGATGCGCCGGCGTGGCCGACCGTGGTGTAGAGCGTCGCCACCGCAAAGAACGACGCACAGAGGATAGCGAGCTCGTATGGCCCCATGCGGTTCTACAATAGCACGGCCGTTAGCGTTATTCCTGCACGGGAATAACGGCGGTTTCCCGAGCGCCATCGTCGGATGCCGGGCAGCCGTTCAAGTTCGATTTCGGCGCCAATGTCCGTTATGATTGAGCAGCCTGTCGAACTTGGCGCCTCGACAGGCTGCTAAAGCGAAACCGCCTGAATATCTGGTGCAAGACTTGGCGAAGCATGGCTGATAGGTCTGCGATGGCCGACGGTTGCGAGGTTGAATTGCTGTTGTTGGAGCAGGCGGTTTTGCCTAAGGAGGTTGTCGGCCCAAAGGCCGACAAACGCCTGCCATGAAGATCTTCGGCTTTGCGGGATGGTCCGGCAGCGGCAAGACGACGCTCATCGAGAAGCTGATCCCGCTGTTCGTGGCGCGCGGTCTCAAGGTGTCGCTCGTCAAGCACGCCCACCACAGCTTCGAGGTGGACCAGCCGGGCAAGGACTCGTACCGCCACCGGCACGCGGGCTGCCGGGAGGTGCTGGTGACCTCGTCGCGGCGCTGGGTGCTGATGCACGAGCTGCGCGGCGCTGCCGAGCCCTCGCTCGAGGAGCACATCAAGCGGATCGCTCCATGCGACCTGTTGTTGGTCGAAGGTTTCAAGCGCGAACGCATCCCCAAGCTCGAGGTTTACCGCGCGTCGGTGGGCGAGGCGCTGCTCCATCCGCACGACGACAGCATCGTCGGCATCGCCTGCGACCGGCGGCTTGACACGCGGCTGCCGCAGTTCGACCTCGATGACGCGCCGGGCGTCGCCGGCTTCGTGCTGACGCACGTCGGGCTGGGCTGAAGATCGCCACCAAGGCGCCAAGAACGCCAAGGAATACGAATACAATGTCCCAAAACCTTGATCGCACGTTACGTTGAAGACTTCGGATTCTTTACTTGAAGCTTTGCAAGTCTGCCGGCGAGATGTAAGCTAATATCGTGATTACAGTGCTTTATTTCGCCCGGCTGCGGGAAGCTCTCGGCATGGGCACCGAGCGGATCGCGCTGCCCGCCACGGTGCGCGATCTGGAGGGCTTACGCGCGCTGCTGGTGGCGCGCGGCGGTGTCTGGGAGCAGGAACTGGCGCCGAGTAAACCGGTGCGGGCGGCGGTCAATCAGGCGCTGGCTCCTGGCGACACGCAGATCGCCGACGGCGATGAGGTTGCGTTTTTCCCGCCGGTCACTGGTGGGTGAAGCGTGACGAGGTGACGGAGTGACGCAGTGACGCGGAGCCATTTCAGGTTCAAGGTTCAACGTTCAAGGTTCAAAGTTCAAGCTTTCACGTTTAGGGTTTGTGAGGCAACATTCGCGATTGAACCTTGAGCAAGGGTTTCGTCACTTCGTCACCACTTCACTTCGTCACTTGTTATGACAGTCAGGATACAGACTGCCGACTTCGACGTAACCGCCGAGATCGCGGCGCTGCGCCGCGGCAACCCGAAAGTCGGGGCGGTGGCGAGCTTCATCGGGGTGGTGCGCGACGTCAACGAGGGCGACGCGGTCTCCGGGATGACGCTCGAGCACTACCCGGGCATGACCGAGAAGGCGATCGAGGACGTCATCTCCCAGGCCCGCTCGCGCTGGAACGTGCTCGATGCGTTGGTGGTCCACCGCGTTGGCACACTCAAGCCTTCCGACCAGATCGTGCTGGTGGTTGTGACCAGCGGTCACCGCGGCGACGCCTTCGCCGCGTGCGAGTACATCATGGATTACCTCAAGACGGGCGCGCCGTTCTGGAAAAAGGAGCAGACCGGGCAGGGCGCGCGCTGGGTCGAGGCCCGCGTCTCGGACGACATCGCTGCCGAGCGCTGGCGCTTTAAGGGATGAGTGACGTGAGAGCGTGAGAGGGCGAGGGCGGGAGAGCGACAAGATGGGTGAGGGCGTTAGAGAATGAGGGCGGCAGTGCGAAGAAGGCCCATCTCCCGATCTCACGGTTTGTCCATCTCACGATTTCCCGATCTCCCGACTTCACGAGAATTTGTTGAACCGCCAAGGACGCAAAGTCGACAAGAGCAATAATTGAACCGCCGAGACGCCGAGAGTAGAAAAATCAAAATTGAAACGCCAAGACGCCAAGCACGCCAAGGAAAAACAAGAACGAATAGGGTTTTATCCGCCGTGCGGCAGCAGGGTGGATAAAACCCTATTCGTTAGACGGCAAAGCGAACCGGCGCGCTATACTATCAAGTCCTACTCATTGTCCGAGGGCCTTATGCATCTGACCGCCGTGTTTCAGAAGGTTACCGAGGGGTATATCGGCTTCGTCGAGGAGCTTCCCGGCGCCAATACACAGGCCGCCACCTTGGAGGAGGCGCGCGCCAATCTTGCGGAGGCTGTCGAGCTTGTTCTCGAAGCCAATCGCACATTGGCTGAGGAGGCAATCGAAGGGAAAGAAGTTATCCGAGAAAAGATGCCGCTCCCCGCGGCATGAAACGCGCCGATCTTCTACGCCACCTACAGCAGCACGGATGCGTCCTGCTTCGAGAAGGTGGTAAACACTCGGTTTTCATCAACCGGGCGACCCGAAAGGCGACGACCGTTCCGCGGCACCGAGAGATCAACGACTTTCTGGCCAGAAAGATCTGCCGTGATCTCGAGATTCCCCAGCCTTAGTGAGCGGTCGGGGAGATAGGTAACAAAGTAGTCCGGGGACATGGGTTACGTCCACCCCATGCGGCGCAAACACCCGCTTTGCCAGATCAATCCCCAACGTTTTAATCTGTTCCGTGAGTTCCCCTCTCGTTTCAGATTGAAGATGCGAAACTCAATCCTGGCACTACGATGCCGTGTGGGCCACGGCCCGCTTCGGGCAGGGGAAGTCCCTTTCATTCGTTAGGCCGTGTAGGAGATACAGCGATGGTCGAAGTTTTAGGGGCGCAAGAGCGGCCACAGTCTCTCGGAGAGGAGGTCGCGAACAGCGTTAGCCACGGCATCGGCTTGCTGGCGGCGTTGGCTGCCTTCCCGGTTCTCGTCATAGCCGCGCACCAGCGTGGAGACGCAGCGGGAATCGTGGGCGCGAGCGTGTTCGCGACTACCATGGTGCTGCTGTATCTCACATCCACGCTCTTTCACGCTTTGCCGGGGTGTCGCGCCAAGCGAATATTCCAGATTCTCGATCACTCGGCAATCTACCTCCTGATCGCCGGGACCTACACGCCGTTTACGCTCGGTGTGCTCCGCGGTGATTGGGGCTGGACGCTATTCGGGCTCGTGTGGGGCCTGGCCGTCGTCGGTACGGTGCTGAAGGCCCTGGGCGGCGTTCGGTACACGACTGTCTCGACGTGGGTGTATCTCGCGATGGGCTGGTTGATCCTCATCGCGGCCGAGACGGTGTGGGCCCTGGTGCCAAAGTGGGGGCTTTTCTGGCTACTTGCAGGCGGTATCGCTTATACGGCGGGTGCGGCGTTTTTTGCGGCGGAACGAATCAAGTACTTTCACTTTGTGTGGCACCTGTTCGTTGTCGCGGGCACCGCGTGTCACTTCATCGCCGTACTGTGGTACGCGGCCTAACGAGTGACCGGCCGGGAGTTTTTCAAGGAACCGGGCAAAAGGAGACCGCTCAGATCGCGCTATATTGAACGATTGCACGTCCGGGAGGGGTCAAGTGACCCCCGAAAACAGCGCGTTTTGACCCCTCAGAGGTTTTTCCTACAGACTCGTTAGGGCTTGCAATTGCTGATCAGGCGTCCGCCAATGTCGACGCGCTGCCATCTCTTGTTTGCGCTCAGCACGCTCTCATTCTCGTGGGCAGCGTTGGCGGACTGCGTCGAACCTGTTCAAGGACGCGTCATTGAGATTCGAGCGAAGGCATGTGAGCGCATCGTTGCTGAAGAACATGACGAGGTGCGTAAGCACGCTGGTCCGCTGTTCAAGACCTGGAATTTGAAGGAAGCGTACACGGGAGCACTGATCACCGATCAATCGCGTGTCGTCTGGATGTACCCGTCGCAGAATCCCAACTCCTGCGGAAGGTTTCCGATCGGCAAGCCGGTAAAGCTGAGAGCTTACAACGTGTGCTGCGACACCGGCCGGCGGGGCAAGTGTGTTTTCGGTGGCAACTTTCTCGGGGACATTGACGGTAAACCGTTCAATACGTTTCAGTAGGCAGGATCCGGGATTCAGGACTCAGAGTAACTGGTGCTCCCTCTGTGTCCTCCGCGGTGAGAGCGTTCCGCTCTTCTTGGCGCTCTTGGTGTGTTGGCGGTTCAATTCTTGTTCTTGTTTTTTCTCTGCGTCCTCGGCGTCCTCCGCGGTGAGAGGTGGTCTGGCCTTTGAAACGTCAGGGGTGGTTCAGCAACGAGCGCGCGGCTTCGATAGTCTCGGTCCCGGTCAGCCCGACCGGGCCGGTTCCGCGCACGACCAGCTCATCCGCCGCGGCGCCGTGCAGGTAGACGGCAGCTAGGAGCGCCGTCTTGGGCTCGGCGCCTTGTGAGAGCAGGGCAGCCACCATGCCCGTCAGAACATCGCCCATCCCCGCGCTTGCCATGCCGGGATTCCCAGAGGTATTGATGTGCCAGGTACCATCAGGGGCCGCGCAGACGCTGCCAGCACCCTTGAGAACGACTAGACCGTTAAGCCTCGCAGCGAGCCGTGTCGCGGCGCCTACGCGGTCATTTTGTACCTCGCGCGTGGTGACCGCGAGCAGCCGCGCGGCCTCGGCCGGATGCGGCGTGAGCAGCGTGGGCGCGCGCCGGCTCCCGAGCAACTTGGCGAGCTGGATATCGGTCGCGATGAGATTCAGGGCGTCGGCATCGAGTACGAGCGGCAGGGCCGATTCCAGCGCGATTCTCAGGTAGAACGCCGCGTCCGGCCCCTGGCCCAGGCCCGGGCCGACGGCGAGGGAGTTCAGGTTGGTGAGTTTCAGCACTTCGTCCGCGCTGCGAATCATCAGCTCGGGCTGCATCGCGTCGGCGAGCGGGGCGTCGGGCGCGAGCAGGCCTACGTAAACGCGTCCAGCGCCCAGCTTGAGCGCCCCGCGACCCGCGAGCAGCGCGGCGCCGACCATGCCGTGATCGCCGCCGATCACTCCGATGCTGCCATAGTCGCCCTTGTGGCTGTTGTGCAGACGCGGTTTCAGGACGGTTGCGAGCACCTCACGAGCGATCAGGAAGCCACTCGCGGGACGCAGCGCCCGGGCGTCGAGATCGAGGGTGCGCAGGTGAATCTCGCCGCAGTGATCCGGGCCGTCGAGCGTGAGGAGCCCCGGCTTGAGCGCGATGAAGGTGACGGTATGGCGCGCGCGCACCGCGTTCCCCAGCACCCGCCCGGTGTCGGACTGCAAGCCGCTCGGGACGTCGATTGCGAGCACCGGTGCAGCGAGGCGGTTGATCGCCTCGATCCATTCCGCGTAGCGGCCCGTGATTTCGCGCTCGAGGCCGATGCCGAACACGCCGTCCACCACCAGTCCCCAATCGCGGGAGACGGGCAGCTCCTTCGCAATCTCGCCGCCTGCGGCGCGCCATGCGTGAAGGGCCGCGCCGGCGTCCGCCGACAGGTTGCCTCCCTCGCCGCCGAACACCACGGTAACTTTGAACCACCACTGCTTGAGATGGCGCGCGAGCACGAACGCGTCACCGCCGTTGTTGCCGGGCCCGGCGAGGACCAGCACCGGCTTGCCGTTGCCGCCCGCCGCCTCGCGCGCGACCTCGGCGGCCGCCAGCCCGGCGCGTTCCATCAACTGCGGCGGATTCGGAGCCGCTGCCGCCGCGGCTTCGATGGCGCGCACGTCGGCTGTGAGGTAGATCGGCGTGTTGTGGGCGGCACGTACGCTCATAAGTGCGCGTAGTTTAACGTGAATCGCATCGCGCACGCTGCACCGCGATGCGATTTGATGTAAAATGCTTTTCTAGCGACTCCGATCCAGCACATGTCGCAAATTCTAAGGCTGAGAGGGCGGAACGCGCTCTCAGCCTTCCGCCTCCGCAAGCTCGCCCAGTCCGTCACCACAGCCGTTCCACGCGTCTCCGGCATCGAAGCCGAGTTCTGGCACTTCGTGCAACTCTCGCGCGAGCTCTCCCGTGCCGAAGCGCAGCGCCTCGAGCGGATCCTGACCTACGGTCCCGAGACCGGCGCCATCGCGGCGAGGGGAGAACTGATCCTGGTGATTCCACGCATCGGCACGATCTCCCCCTGGTCATCGAAGGCGACCGACATCGCGCGCCACTGCGGGCTCGAGGCGGTGCGGCGCATCGAGCGCGGCACGGCGCACTGGATCGCGACGCGCGACGGCGTAGCCCTTTCTTCAAATGAGCGGGCGGCATTAGCACCCCTGATACATGATCGTATGACGGAAACGATGCTCGACTCATTTGAGGATGCCGCCCGCTTGTTTCAGCATTTCCAGCCCGGGCCGCTCGCGACGGTGGACGTGCTTGCCGGCGGGGTGGCGGCGCTCGACCGCGCGAACCGCGAGATGGGACTGGCGTTGTCGGAGGATGAGATCGCGTATCTCGCCGAGGAGTTCACCCGCGTCGCGCGCAATCCCACCGACGTCGAGCTCATGATGTTCGCGCAGGCCAATTCCGAGCACTGCCGGCACAAGATCTTCAACGCCGACTGGGTGATCGATGGCCAGCCGCGGGACCAGTCGTTGTTCGGAATGATCCGCAACACGCACCGGCAGCATCCGCGTGGGACGGTGGTCGCGTACGCCGACAATGCCGCCGTAATGGAGGGGGCGGAAGTGGCACGCTTCTACCCGCAGCCGGACGGCGAGTACCGTTCCGTCGAGGAGCTCACCCATACCGTGATGAAGGTGGAAACGCACAACCACCCGACCGCGATCTCGCCTTTTCCCGGCGCCGCGACGGGGGCGGGCGGGGAGATCCGCGACGAGGGATCCACCGGCTGCGGCGCGAAGCCCAAGGCGGGGTTGACCGGCTTCACGGTGTCCAACCTCTGCATCCCCGGCTGCGAGCAGCCGTGGGAGCGGGACGGTTACGGGCGCCCGCGGCGCATCGCCTCGGCGCTCCAGATCATGCTCGAGGGACCGGTCGGCGGGGCTTCCTTCAACAACGAGTTCGGCCGCCCCAATCTCTCGGGCTATTTCCGCACCTTCGAGCAGCGGGTCGCTGGCGAGGCGCGCGGCTATCACAAGCCGATCATGATCGCGGGCGGCATCGGCAACCTCGCCGCGCGCCACGCGCGCAAGCGCGAGCTCGCTCGCGGCGCGGTCCTGATCCA
This sequence comes from Betaproteobacteria bacterium, assembly GCA_016183675.1. Classification (GTDB taxonomy): domain Bacteria; phylum Pseudomonadota; class Gammaproteobacteria; order Burkholderiales; family SG8-41; genus SG8-41. Next base: position 8,533 of record JACPEF010000130.1, on the reverse strand, counting down.
GCTCGGGGGACCCGGCATGCTGATCGGTCTGGGTGGGGGAGCCGCTTCCAGCATGGACACCGGCGCCAACCTGGAGGACCTCGATTTTGGCTCGGTGCAGCGCGGCAACGCCGAGATCCAGCGCCGCGCGCAGGAAGTGATCGACCGTTGCTGGGCGCTGGGCGAGGCCAATCCCATCCTTTCCATACACGATGTGGGAGCCGGGGGGCTCTCGAACGCGCTGCCGGAGCTGGTGCATTCCGCGGGGCGCGGCGGGCGCTTCGATCTGCGCAGGATCCCGAGCGAGGAGCCCGGGATGTCCCCGCTGCAGATCTGGTGCAACGAGGCCCAGGAGCGCTACGTGCTGGCGATCGCCCCGCGCGACCTCGAGCGCTTCCGCGCGATCTGCGAGCGCGAGCGCTGCCCGTTTGCGTTGATTGGCGAGGCGACCGGCGACGGGCGGCTCGTGGTGAGCGACCCGGTCTTTGGCAACGCCCCGGTGGACATGGAGCTCGCGGTGCTGCTCGGCAAGCCGCCGCGCATGACGCGGTGCGTTGCGCACGCCCGGCGCGAGCTGCCGCCGTTCGAAGCGGCCGGCATCGGGCTGCGCGAGGCGGCCTACCGGGTGCTGCGGCTGCCCGCGGTGGCGGACAAGACCTTCCTCGTGACCATCGGCGACCGTACCGTCGGCGGCATGTCGGCGCGCGACCAGATGGTCGGGCCGTGGCAGGTGCCGGTGGCGGACGCGGCGGTGACGCTGCTGGGATTCGATACCTATCGCGGCGAAGCGTTTGCGATGGGCGAGCGTACGCCCCTCGCGCTGATCCATCCGGAGGCCTCGGGACGCATGGCGGTGGGCGAGGCGATCACCAATATCGCCGCGGCGCCCATCGCCGACATCGGCGACGTCAAGCTCTCCGCCAACTGGATGGCCGCGGCGGGCCACGCGGGCGAGGACGCCGCGCTGTTCGATACCGTGCGCGCCGTGGCGCTTGAGCTGTGCCCGGCGCTCGGGGTGAGCATACCGGTCGGCAAGGACAGCCTGTCGATGAAAACCACTTGGACGGAACGGCCAAGTGGTTTCGGCGCAGACTTACCTGCCGGGCAGGTTAGTCGGAGCCAAAACGCAATAGAGAACGGCACCCGTAAGGAGGTGACCGCGCCGCTTTCCCTCATTGTGTCCGCATTTGCACCGGTTGCAGACGTGCGCGGCACGCTGACGCCGCAGCCGCGGACCGACGGCGGCGACACGGTATTGCTGCTCATCGACCTCGGCGCCGGGCAGTGCCGGATGGGCGGGTCGGCGCTCGCGCAGGTTTACGGCCAGCTCGGGAACGCCGTGCCCGACGTGGATGCGGCGGGGCTCGTGGCGTTCTTCGGCGCGGTGCGAGGGCTCAACGGCGAGGGGAAAATCCTCGCCTACCACGACCGTTCCGACGGCGGGCTGTTTGCCACGGTATGCGAGATGATGTTTGCCGGCCGCTGCGGAGCGAGCCTCGACCTTGGCGCACTTACGACCGGCAAACCGGCGCTCGAGGTGCTGTTCAACGAGGAGCTCGGCGCGGTGTTGCAAGTGCCGCGCGCGGATCTCGCAGCGGTAACGCAGGCCCTTGCCGGGGCGGGGCTCGAGGGCGCCTGCCACGCGATCGGCGCGGTCTCTCCCGATCAGCGGCTGCGCATCCGCGCGGGCAAAAGCGAGCTGCTAAACGAAAGCCGAATCGACCTCCATCGCGCCTGGTCGGAAACGACCTACCACCTGCAGCGGCTGCGCGACAATCCGGAATGCGCGCAGCAGGAGTACGACCGCATTCTCGACGCCGGTGATCCCGGCCTGCACGCGAAGCTCACGTTCGACCCGTTGCAGGACGTGGCTGCGCCATTCGTCGGCCGCGGTGCGCGCCCGCGGGTGGCGATCCTGCGCGAGCAGGGCGTGAACGGCCAGACCGAACTGGCCGCGGCGTTCGACCGGGCGGGATTCGCGGCGGTGGACGTGCACATGAGCGACATCATCGCCGGGCGCGCGAGCCTGAAAGAGTTCAAGGCCTTCGCCGCGTGCGGGGGCTTCTCCTACGGCGACGTGCTGGGTGCGGGCGAGGGCTGGGCGAAGTCCATCCTGTTCAACGCGCGATCGCGTGACGAGTTCGAAGCGTTCTTCAAACGGGCCGACTCCTTCGCGCTCGGCATCTGCAATGGCTGCCAGATGATGAGCAACCTGCACGAGCTGATCCCCGGCGCGGAAGCCTGGCCGCATTTCGTGCGCAACCGGTCGGAACAGTTCGAGGCGCGCTTCGTGATGCTCGAAGTGCAGCGCTCACCCTCGCTCTTCTTCGACGGGATGGCGGGCAGCCGCATGCCGGTCGCGGTCGCGCACGGCGAGGGCTACGCCGAATTCGCGAACGGGACGGCTCGGGCTGCGGCGGAGCCCGTGGTCGCGCTGCGCTTCGTGGACAACCGCAGTGCGGTTACCGAGACCTACCCGTACAATCCCAATGGCTCCCCGGGGGGCATCACGGGGCTTACCACGCCTGACGGACGCTTCACGGTGCTCATGCCGCATCCCGAGCGCGTGTTCCGTGCGGTGCAGAACTCATGGCATCCCGACGGCTGGGCCGAGGACGGGCCCTGGCTCAGGATGTTCCGCAACGCCCGCAAGTGGTGCGGATAATGCGTGACGAGCAACGAGTAACGAGCAACGAGTAACGCCAGTCGTCACTCGATCTTGGCCTTGGTGCGAAGGTCGCTGACGACCTTCTGGATCTGCTGCTGCTGCAGGCCGCGCTGCAGGTTGGGCTTCACTTCCTCGAACGCCGGCACCTTGAGCGCGCGCTCGTCATCGAGGCGGATGACATGCCAGCCGAAATCCGATTTCACCGGCGCGTCGGTCATCTGGCCTTTCTTGAGCTTCACGAGCGCATCGCCGAACGGCTTGACGTAATGGGTTGGCACCGCCCAGTCGAGTTCACCGCCGCGCACCTTGGTGCCGGGGTCCTTGGATTTCTCCCCGGCGATCTTCTCGAAGCTCGCTCCCTTCTTGACCTGGGCGATGATTTCCCTGGCTTCGTCATCCGTTTCCACCAGGATGTGCCGCGCCTTGTATTCCCTGGTGCCGAGCTGCGTCCGGATGCGTTCGTATTCCTTCTTGAGCGCGTCCTCGCTCACCGGGTGGGCGCGCACGTAGTCCTGGACATAGGCGTTCACCAGGATGTCCTGGCGGTTGATTTCGATCTGCGCCGCCACGTCGGGGTTCTTGTCGAGGCCCTTCTTGAGCGCTTCCTGGGCGATGATCTCCTGGTTGATCAGCGCATCGCGGGTGCCGCTGCGCATCTGGGGGCTGTCCGCCTGGCCCTGGGCGAGGCGCGCCTTGATGGCGGCCTCGATCCGGCTCGCGGGGATTTCCTTGCCATTGACCCTGACGGCCTGCGCCTGCGCCGCGGCCGGGATCAGGATCGCGCCGGCCAGCGCGAGCAGCGCCATTGCTTTGATTTGCATTGAAGTTCCTTCCTCGGTTTGTCAGATCTCTCCGGGTGCGTAAGCCTGGATGGCGAGCGCGTGGATCTCCGTCTTCATCATCGGCCCGAGCGCATCGTACACCATGCGGTGCCGCTGCTGGACCGGCTTGCCCGTGAACTCGGGCGGGACGATGGTGAGCCGGAAGTGCCCGCCGCCGCCCTTCGCGCCTTCGTGCCCGACGTGCCTGCCCGATTCGTCCAGTATCTCGAGCGATTCGGGCCTGAGCGAGGCGAGGCGCTGCTCGATTCTCTGCGCGACGTTCATTCGGCCTTCTTGTCCTCGATGTAGCGGGCGAGCATCAGCGCCTGCAGCACCACGAACACCACCATCAGACCGATCCCGCCGAACAGCTTGAAATTCACCCACGCGTCGGTGGAGAAGTTGTAGGCGACGAACAAGTTCAACGCGCCCATCACGACGAAGAACGCGACCCAACTCGCCAGCAGCTTGTCCCACACCCCGTCGGGCAGCGCGACCTGCCGCTCCATCATGGCGCGAATGAGATTCTTCTTGAAAGCCAAGGCGGCCACCGCGAGCGCCGCCCCGAACAGCCAGTACAGCACGGTCGGCTTCCACTTGATGAAGGTCTCGTCCTGCAGAGCCAGGGTCGCGCCTCCGAACACCACGATCACGGCAAGGCTCACCCACAGCATGTTCTCGACCTTGCGCCGCCGCAGCCACACCCAGCCGATCTGCACGAAAGTCGCGGCGATCGCCACCGCCGTCGCGACGTAGATGTCGTAGAGCTTGAACGTGGCGAAGAACAGGACGACGGGGAAGACGTCGAACAGGAATTTCATGGGCGCATATTATGACGCTTTGCGCGTGAATGGGGAATGGGAAATCAGGAATCGGAAACCGCCGGAAACAGCGGGCCTTCTTACCATTCCGCTGTCCCCCTTTCCTATTTCCCGGTCTTTTCGAATTTGAGCGACGCCGAGTTGATGCAGTAGCGCAGCCCCGTGGGCTTGGGTCCGTCGTCGAACACGTGGCCGAGGTGCGCGTCGCAGCGGCTGCACAGCACCTCGGTGCGCCGCATCAAGAAGCTGTCGTCGTCCTCGGTGGCGACGGTTTCGGGCTGCGCGGGCCGCGAGAAGCTCGGCCAGCCGGTGCCGGAGTCGAACTTGTGCTCGGAGCTGAACAGTTCCGAGCCGCAGCACACGCAGCGGTACACGCCTTTTTCGTGATGGTCCCAATAATCGCCCGCGAACGCGCGTTCGGTTCCTTTCTCACGCGTTACGTGGAACTGCTCCGGCGTGAGCGCCTTACGCCAATCGGCATCGCTCTTCACGACCTTGTCCGTCACTGCGTCACTCCGTCATTTCGTCACTGCGTCACTTCGTCACTCCGGCAAGACTTTGCCGGGATTCATGATGTTGCGCGGATCCAACGTGCGTTTGAGCGCGCGCATCAATTCAAGTTCCACCCCGGATTTGTAATACGCGAGCTCCCCGCGTCTGGATTGCCCGATGCCATGCTCGGCGCTGAAGCTGCCGCCGAAACGATGCACCACGTCGTGCACCAGGCGATTCACGTCGGTCGCCTCGCGCGCCGCCGGGTCATCGCGCTGCCGGCCGGGGACGAAGGCGTTGTAATGAACATTGCCGTCACCCAGGTGCCCGAAGCAGATGATGCGCACACCGGGGTATGCGCGCTCGAGCGCCGTGCGCGCGGCGGCGATGAAATCGGGAACCTTGCTGACAGCGACGGAGACATCGTGACGGTAGAGCATGCCTTCCGCGCGCGAAGCCTCGGGGCTCGCCTCGCGCATGCGCCATATCGCGCGCTTGTGCGCCTCGGCCTCGGCGATGACGGCGTCCCGCGCCAAGCCGCGCTCGAGCGCGAGCGCCATGCCGCGCTCGAATGATTCGCGCAGCGCGCCTTGCCCGCCGACGTCGGTGAGTTCGGCAAGCACGTACCACGGGTGCCCCCCGGGGAAGGGGTCGCGCGTGTCGGGGATGTGCTGCAACACGAGCTCCACGCACAACCTCGAGATCAGTTCGAATACGCTCACGCGGTCACCGCATTCGCCGCGCAGCAACCCGAGCAGCGCCACCGCCGCGGCCGGATCGGGCACGGCGAGGAGCGCGGTCACGGCGGCGCGCGGGCGGGGGAAGAGCTTCAGCACCGCGGCGGTGATGATCCCGAGCGTGCCCTCCGAGCCGACGAAGATCTGCTTGAGGTCGTAGCCGGTGTTGTCCTTGCGCAGTCCCCTGAGGCCGTCCCACACGCATCCGTCGGGCAGCACCACTTCGAGTCCCAGCGTGAGATCGCGGGTGTTCCCGTAGCGCAGCACGTTGACGCCGCCGGCGTTGGTCGCGAGATTGCCGCCGATGTGGCAGCTGCCTTCGGCTCCGAGGCTCAGGGGAAACAGGCGGTCGGCCTCGTGCGCGGCCTGCTGGATGTTGGCGAGGATGCAGCCGGCCTCCACCGTGATCGTGCTGTTCAGCGCATCCACCTCCCGGATGCGGTTCATGCGCCCGAGATTAAGCACGATCTGGTCGCCGGCGGCCGACGGAGTCGCCGCACCGCACATGCCGGTATTGCCGCCTTGCGGAACGATCGCCGTGCCCGTCTCGGCGCAGATCTTTACCACGGCGGCGACCTGCGCCGCGTCGGCAGGCCGGACCACCGCAGGCGTCGCGCCGTGGTAGAAGCCGCGCCAGTCGACGACGTAGGGCTCCAGATCGCGCGGGTCGGTGATCATCCCTTGGGAACCCACCACGTTGCGAATCCGGTCAAGAACGGCCATCTGCGCGCGAGCAGCTACGGCTGTATTAGGCATGGACGTGCTCACAATGCGCGTTGAACGGCAGCCATGCTGTCCGTTCGAACGCGCGCGATTAGAACGGCGCTCCCAGCGTCCGCTTTAATGCAATTATATCGGGCGGCGCTGAAAATCTTTAACGACAAAGGACACGAAGGTTTTAGTGGTTCAGCTTTTGAAGAGAAAGGCCGGTGCGTTTTGGGCACCGGCCTGCATTGCAACCGGCGCCCGGTGAGGCGCCGGCGTAAGCCTGGACTAAGAGGCTCTAAGCGGCGGCGAGCAGTTCGCGGTCCCCCTCACCCCCGCCCCTCTCCCCGCATTGCGTGGAGAGGGGAGATTCGTGGAACTTCTCACCGCCTATGCGGCGGCGAGAAGTTCACGGAGTACATAGGGCAGGATGCCGCCGTGCTGGTAGTAGTCCACCTCGATCGGCGTGTCGATCCGCAGCTTGAGCGGCACCTTGTCGGTCTGGCCGTTCTTGCGGTGGATGACCATGGTCACATCCTGCATCGGCTTGATGCCGTTCCCGATGCCGAGGAGGTCGATCGTCTCGCTGCCGTCGATCTTGAGCGACTGCACGCTCGCGCCGTCCTTGAACTCCAGCGGTAGCACGCCTATGAACACGAGATTGGCGCGGTGGATGCGCTCGAAGTTGCGCACGATCACGGCCTTCACGCCGAGGAGCTGCGGGCCTTTTGCCGCCCAGTCGCGGGAGGAGCCTTGGCCATACTCATCGCCGCCGAACACGACCGACGGCACACCTTCCTTCTGGTATTGCATGGCGGCCTCGTAGATGGTCGTTTGCTTGCCCGAGGGGTAATGGATCGTGACGCCGCCCTCGCTGCCGGGAACCATCAGGTTTTTGATGCGCACGTTGGCGAAGGTGCCGCGCATCATGATCTCGTGGTTGCCGCGGCGCGCGCCGTAGGTGTTGAAGTCGGCGACCGCCACGCCGTGCTCCTGGAGATACTTGCCGGCGGGGGTGGTCGCGCGGATGCCGCCCGCCGGGCTGATGTGGTCGGTGGTGATCGAGTCACCGAAGATGCCGAGCACGCGCGCGCCTTTCACGTCGACCGCCTTGCCGGACGTCATGGTGAAGCCCTCGAAGTACGGCGGAAGCCGCACGTAGGTCGATTTCTCGTCCCACCGGTAGGTAGAGCCGACCGAAGCCGGGATCTCGTCCCACATCGGGTTGCCTTCCTTGAAGGCCGAGAACAGCCGCTTGTACATCTCGGGATCCGTCGCGTACTTCATCACGTCGGCGATTTCCTTCTGGCTCGGCCAGATGTCCTTCAGATAGACTGGCTTGCCGTCCTTGCCGGTACCGATCGGGTCCTTGGACATGTCGATGTTGACCGTGCCGGCGAGCCCGAACGCCACCACCACCGGCGGGCTCATCAGGAAATTGGCCTTGATGCTCTGGTGGATGCGGGCCTCGAAGTTGCGGTTGCCGGAGAGCACCGCCGCGACGACCAGGTCGTTCTTGTTCACCGTTTCCTCGATCTTGGAGTCGAGCGGGCCCGAGTTGCCGATGCAGGTGGTGCAGCCGTAGCCCGCGAGATAGAAGCCGAGCCGCTCGAGGTAGGGCAGAAGCCCCGCATTTTCGAGGTACTGGGTGACTGCGCGCGAGCCGGGCGCGAGCGAAGTCTTGACGCGCGGGTGGGGCTTAAGGCCTTTCTCGACCGCTTTCTTGGCGAGCAGCCCCGCGCCGAGCAGCACGCCCGGGTTGGAGGTGTTGGTGCACGAGGTGATGGCCGAGATCAGCACGTCGCCATGGCCCACGTCCATCGAGCCCTTCGTCGCCCTTTGTACTCCCGGCTGGGCCACGCCGGGACGGGGATGATCGTCCACCATTTCGACTTCAGTCCTAGCCATCCAGTAGTAGTCCTCCTGGCTGCCGCCGCCCGTCAGCGGTTCGTCGGTTCCAGCAAGATTGACCGGAAAGCGTTTACCCCCGGTCTCGGTTGACTTGCCGTAACCGCCGCCCGGCGCATCGTACGCCGGTTCTTTCGGGCACATATGAGGTATGTCGTCGGCGGATTTACCGTACCCGCCTTCAGCAACCGGTTTGCCCATGAGCTCCGCGAAGCGCGCCTTGATGCTGGGCAGGTCAATCCGGTCGTGCGGGCGGCGCGGGCCGGACACGGCGGGCTTGACCGTCGAGAGGTCGAGCTCCACGACGTCGGTATAATCTATTTGTCCCTTCTTCGGCATGCCGTACATACCCTGCGCTTCGTAGTAGGCCTTGACCGCCGGCACGATGTCGCCGCGCCCGGT